>JAEDOC010000035.1 GCA_016302185.1 Clostridium sp.
CTGTGCTTCTCCATTCCGGTTAAAAACCAGGACAGCGGCTCCATAAAGGCATCGTAATTCATAACGGTATCCCATTCGTCTCCCTGCAGCCATTCGAACGGATCCCCGTAATGCTCTGCAATCAGAACCGCCTCCGGGTTGGCATCCTTCACCGCCGCACGGAAATCCTTCCAGAACTGATGATTAAACTCTGCCGTACGTCCCAAATCCGCCGCCACATCCAGGCGCCAGCCATCGGCGGAAAACGGCGGAGAAACCCATTTGCGCCCGATATCCAGAATATACTGATAAAGCTCCGGAGATTCCTCATAATTCAGCTTTGGAAGCGTCGCATGGCCCCACCAGCCGTCATAGCTGTCATTAAACGGCCAGGAATCCTTACGGAATTTAAAGAAGCTGCGGTAACGGCTGTCTGCCGATACGTAGGCTCCTGCCGGATAATCTCCCTGATGCTGATAGATCAGCTCCGCGTCCAGCCACTTGTGGAAGGATCCGCAGTGATTAAAAACTCCGTCAATGATTACCCGGATCCCCAGCGCATGCGCCTCCTTCACCAGTGTGGCAAACAGCCGATCACTGGCAGATAAATTCTCTCCGGCTGCCGTACGAACCGTATATTTAATCGCCTTATCATTATCCAGATCCTGAGGATCCACCAGACCATCCCTGTCCCGGACAATCACACCGTAATGCGGATCGATGTGGTCGTAATCCTGGCAATCATATTTATGATTAGACGGTGATACAAAGACAGGATTTAAATACAGCACTTCTACTTTCAGGCTTTTTAAATATTCAAGCTTGTCCCGTATGCCCTGAAGATCTCCGCCGTAAAACCGTCCCACGTCCATCGCCTGCGGAAGCTCGTCCCACGAAGCCGCCTTCTGAACCGGCCTGCCAATATAGATATACTCGTTGGTTTCTACATCGTTGGAGGAATCCCCGTTGCAGAAACGATCCACATAAATCTGATACATCACCGCCCCCTTGCACCATTCCGGTACATGGAACCCCGGCGTCAGCCGAAATGGCGGTCCGCCGACAGTATCACTTACACCCATCCGATTATAATAACAGGTTTCTTCCCCTTTCCGGATCCGAAAATAATACTGCACCGGACGGTATCCCACAGGAAAATGGCAGATACGATAATCAAACCATTGATCGCTGTAGCTGTAAGCCATGTAGCGTTCATTGGTTCTTCCATTTTTCTCATATTCAATTAAATAAACTGAATCCGCTCCGTTTTTTTCTGTCCGAAAATAAAAGGTAACCTTCTGGCCGGGATCAGCCTCATTCGGCACTCTGTAATTCTCTGTCTCATCGCAGAATAATGCAGCTCTGTTTATCATCGTTCCTACCGTTTCCTCTTTTTGAATTTCATCTCTATTTTAATGGATTCTTTTTCATTTCACAATACTTTTTCTGATCCGCGAAACAAAATTGCAGCGCAGAAGAAATCTAATTTTTCCTTCCCATCACAACAAAGTAAAAAGACCAGCGGGGTATGCTGGTCTTTTTAGGAGAAGGTATTTCGTTTTTTGGGGTGTAGCAAAAACTATATAATGTATTGGGGGGGTTACGTCTATTATAATAGCATAACTCTAAAAATAAGTGTGCACAAACATCAAAAGATTTCCAGCCTTTTTTTGTGCAAAAAACCGTGCGTTTTTTCATTCGCACGGTTCTGCATGGATCCTTTGGACAAAATCAGGAGAACAATGCTTCGAATTCCTGCTGCCCTATCTTCTCCTTTTCCAGAAGCAGGTCACAGCACTTATGCAGTACATCCTCATGCTCCAGAATGATCTTTTTTGCTTTCTCATAACACTCGTCAATGATCCGTTTGGTCTCAGAATCGATGATACCTGCCACCTCTTCGCTGTAGCTTCTGGTGTGTGCCAGATCCCGCCCGATAAAGACCTCGTTATTATCGCCGCCGTAATTAATCATACCCAGCTTCTCCGACATGCCGTACTCTGTTACCATCGCTCTGGCAATCGAGGTAGCCTGGCGGATGTCCTGAGATGCCCCGGTGGTAATATCATTGAAAATAATCTCTTCCGCAATCCGGCCGCCCAGAGATACCATAATATTCTGAAGCATACGGCTCTTTGTCATATGCACATCATCATTTTCCGGCAGCGGCATGGTATAACCTGCTGCACCCACGCCGGTGGGGATGATAGAAACCGTATGCACCGGTCCCACATCCGGCAGCACATGGAACAGAATCGCATGGCCGGCCTCATGGTATGCCGTAATCTTCTTATCCTTCTCGGAGATCACCTTGCTCTTCTTCTCCGCACCGATGCCCACTTTAATAAACGCCTTCTCGATATCCGCCTGAGTTAAGAACTTGCTGCCGCTCTTCGCCGCATTGATCGCTGCCTCATTCATCAGGTTCTCCAGATCCGCTCCCGTAAAGCCGGAGGTCGTCTGGGCAATCCGGTGCAGATCCACATCCTCACCCAGAGGTTTCGCTTTCGTATGAACAGCAAGAATCTCTTCCCGTCCCTTTACATCCGGCCGTCCCACCGCAACCTTACGGTCGAACCGCCCCGGACGCAGAATCGCCGGATCCAGAATATCTACCCGGTTTGTCGCCGCCATCACAATGATGCCTTCATTGACACCGAATCCGTCCATCTCCACCAGAAGCTGATTTAAGGTCTGCTCCCGTTCATCATGGCCGCCGCCCATACCGGTACCGCGCTGACGGGCCACCGCATCAATCTCATCAATAAATACGATACAGGGGGCATTCTTCTTGGCATCCTCAAATAAATCACGGACACGGGAAGCACCCACGCCCACAAACATCTCTACAAAATCAGAACCGGAGATGGAGAAAAACGGTACCCCGGCTTCTCCTGCCACCGCCTTGGCCAATAGCGTCTTTCCGGTTCCGGGCGGGCCCACCAGGATCACTCCCTTGGGGATTCTGGCGCCGACACTGGTATATTTCTGCGGATTCTTTAAGAAATCCACGATCTCTTCCAGCTCCTCCTTCTCCTCCTGAAGTCCTGCCACCTTCTTAAAATTCACATTGCTGGTCCGGCTCATTCTGGCCCGGCTCTTGCCGAAATTCATCATCTTGGCATTGGCACCGCCGCCGGCACGGGCATTCATAAACATAAAGAAGAAAATCAGAACTCCGGCAGAGAGCGCCACCGGAAGAATGATGGACAGAACATAGTTTTCCTGACGGATCGCCTCCGTCTCATAGGAAACGCCCGCTTCCCGCAGCGCATCCTCCACCTCCATCACATCCAGCACGCTGAACCGCATCGTGTCTCCTGACGTAGTGGTAAATTCAATTTCACCGGTCGGCACCTCCCGATTCGGTTCAATCACTGCGCTGCTGACAGAATCATTCTCCAGATATACCATAAAATCCGGATAACTCAACTGATTCTCCATTGCAATTTTCTGACTTTTGGTCGAAAATAATAAAAACAGGAGCATGAGCAGGATCAAAAAGCTCATACCTCCAAATGACTGCCGCTGTCTCAACTGTGTTCCTCCTTATACTTCTACCACACCGATATAGGGTAAATTTCTGTACTTCTGATCATAATCGAGACCATATCCCACGACAAACTCATCCGGAATGGTGAAGCAGGTGTATTTTACCTTCACCTGTTTCTTCACTCTGCGCTCCGGCTTATCCAGCAGTGTACAGAGCTCGATGCTCTTCGGATTTCTCTGCTTTAATACCTCAATTAAATAAGCCAGGGTACGTCCGGAATCAATGATATCCTCCACGATAATCACATCCTTGCCCTCCAGCGGCTCATCCAGATCCTTGATAATCTTTACCACACCGCTGGACTTGGTTCCCGCCCCATAGCTGGACACGGACATGAAATCCAAAGAAACCGGCAGATCCAGCCGTTTGGCCAGCTCACAGGTAAAGAATACACCGCCCTTTAAGATGCAGATCAGATGAACCGGTTTTCCGGCATAATCCTTGGTGATCTGGGCTGCCACTTCACTGATCTTTCGATTTACTTCTTCCTCCGTCAATAAGACTCTGATTTTATCTTCCACTTTTCTTTCCTCCGTCTGCATGTACCTCAAGCACCATCCTGGTGTGCTCTGTTACCTTATAGTATTCACTGATCCGCCGTCCTACAATCCACAAAATATGCGCGCCGTCCGCCAAAAGCAACAGCCGCTCCCGTTCTTCTCTCGGAATCTTTTTATCGATCAGATAGGACTTCACTGTCTTTCTGCCTCCGCCGGGCAGGATAAAATAATCTCCCGGCTGTCTGGTCCGGACAGCCAAGGCACCGTTTATTTTATCATAATCGAACCATTTCGTATACTGGTTTCGGGGAAATTCCTCCCAATTTTTGCAGGGAAACACTCTCATATGCAGCATTTCTTCCCCGTTTTGGTACATATTCTCCCAAATCGGTTCCGTCCGCCGGATTCTTATACTTTCATATTCCCTCTCCACCCGGATTCCGTGGGGGAGCATTACCTGCTTTCCCGTCTCCTTACCTGTCAATGCAAGAATTTCTTTCAAATGAACGGAAGAGATATCCTTCAGGGGACAGGACAGCCGGCAAAAGGTCTGCCGGAGAATATAGCCCTGAACGATCTCCTCCTCCGCCGCCAGTGCTGCCGCAGACAGGCGATATTCTGCCGGTTCCTGTCGTTCTCCGTGGAGATCCAGCCACGCGTCCGCCAATGCCTCAAAATGCCGATCTGCCTGTCCAATCCGTTCTCCGGCCCGCAAAATATTTGCCGCCGCCTGTGCATTGATTTCTTCCGTAATCCATGGAATCAGCTGATTACGAATCCGGTTGCGGGTATAATCATTCTCACCGTTGGTAGAATCCTCTGTCCAGGAAAGTCCCTCTTCCTCCAGATAGGCCAGAATCCGGATCCGGCTGCTGTAAAGCAGCGGACGGATAATTCTTCCCCGCACCGGCGGGATCCCCGACAATCCCCGGAGTCCGCTTCCCCGAAACAGATGATAAAGAATCGTCTCAACATTATCATCCCCATGGTGTGCCACAGCGATTTTTACCGGGCAGCTGCACTCCGACTCCCACCGCTCCGCCTCTTTGGTCAAAATCCGGTATCTGGCCTGCCGGCCCGCTTCTTCCACAGAGATTCCGCCAGCCACGGCCTCCGCTGCCGCATCAATCCGCACTGCCGCGAACGGAATCTGAAGCGATTCACAGAAACGCCGGGAGAATTCCGCATCCCGATCCGCCTCCGCTCCCCGCAGGCCGTGATGAACATGCAATGCCCGCAGGGTAATGCTCAATTCGTCTTTTAGGCACCACAAAAGATGCAGCAGGCATACGGAATCCGCGCCCCCTGACAGTCCAACCAGAACCCCGTCTCCCGGAGTTACCATATGAAAACGCTCGATATACTCTCTTGTCTCTTTCTTCATGGTTTTCCTTCCTTTTATCTACAGTATATCGGACTTTTCCCATTTTCACAAGGGCAGCCTGTTTCTGGTTCCGTCCACGGAAGTGTTTCTATCTCTCAAAGATTCCTCCCACCAACACGGTCATATCATCCTCTGGCTCTCCGCCGACCGACAGGGCAAACTGGAGAATCCGATCTGCCATCTCCTGGGGATTTCCCGTACCCATGCCGTCCAGAAACTCCCGCATGGATTCTTCCTTTTTTTCCCCCGGAAGCGCTTCCAGCACCCCGTCACTGACCATGATGATCCGATCGTTATCCCACAGCTTCCGGGACAGAAGCACCGGCTCCACGTTCTTTGTCACGCCCATGGGAAGCTCTCCCGTCTCCAGAAGCTCCGTTCCGTCCTTTCCCAGCACAAATGTCGGCACTGCTCCCAGCTTCATCGCCTCCAGAACACCATTTCCAAGATCAATACAGCATAAGTCCAGCGTCGCCGGATTCTGTTCCGTCCCGGCCAGCAAAAGCACCGTATTCACCAGCTTCAGTGCGGAACGGGCCGAAAACCCCGTCTCCAGAAGCTGTTCCGTCAGATCAATTACCTTCCCGCTGTCTGCACTGGCCAGCGGTCCGCTCCCCATGCCATCGGAGAGGCTCATCATCACCTGCCTGGGCAGCCCTTCCCGAAACACGTAATTATCCCCGGAAATCTCTTCTCCCGCCCGGGGCCTATGTGCCGCACCAAACAGCATACGGTACTTTCCTTCCTCCACAAAACGAAAGGTGGCCGCATTTCTGGTAATGATATTCTTACTGTCTCTGGCCGCACTCCATCTGCCCCGACCCATAGCCCTGCTCACCAGCTCTGAAGCATCTCTCGCCGTCATGCAGCGGCCATTGACACTGCGAATTGTCAGAAAAGCCTCCTTCTGCCGGTTTTCATATTCCAGGATCAGCATGTTCTCCACTTTCATCCGATACCGCCGGAAGATTCCCCGCACCGCCTCCTCATAGCTTCCTGTGACATCCGCAGCCTGCTCCATCTGGCCGGAAAATTCTTCCAGAATCGCCGCCAGCTCACGAAACTGGACAATCACGGAATCCCGACTTTCTAAAAAACGGTTTTTCCAGGACAGATTCATCGTCGCCCGTCCCAGGTTTCGGTTCAGCTGCAGCAGATATTCCTGCTTCTTCCGGCAGGCTTCCCGAAACAGGCGGGGCATGTCCTCCATATCTATTTTTCCCTTCTGCTCAAAGGATCGAAGCAGATAATACAAATAGTAGCTGTCCTCCCGCCGGCTTCCGTAATACAGATTGCATCGGGTACAGTCACCGCAGACGGCTGCGGCTGCCGTCTGCATCGCCGCCAGCCCGTCTTCCCTGGTCAGCTGACTTCTTCCCCCGATCTCATCGGCAAAGGCCTGAGCCAGACTGCTTAAGGAAAGTGCCATGTCCTTCAGCCTTCTGGCCGTATAGACATTCACATCCGCCATATCTCTATGTAAACTTTTCCGTTTCAGCACAAAAAATCCCTCCTAACCTGCGTGAACTCATTATATACAGGTCGGAGGGAAATATTTGTCAAATTCATAGGAAAGACACCCGAAATCGATCGACGAAGCTCGCACTATTTCGCCGGCTTTAACAATACCTCGTCCTTATTTACCAGGCCCAGTTTCTCCTTGGCCACCTTCTCAATGTACTGCTTGGTCTGAACATAGACGCGGTATTCCTCCAGCTGTTCCGAGCGTTTCTTTTCCGTCTCGACCTGAGCCATCAGATTCTCTTCCTTAATCTGATAATCCAGATCCTTCTGTTTTAAATCAATTCCTTTGGTATGCACAGTAACAGCCAGACTAAGAACTACCAGAGTAATCCCTATCAGGGCCATCCGGTTATTCAGATTTTCTTTTTTCTTTCGTTTTACCTTTCCGTTCTCCGTTCTCTGTCTCTTTCCCGTCATTGTTCCGATCTCCATTCTTCCGGCGCCAATCCGACTGTTTCCGCTTCAGCTGACGTAACCGCTTTCTTTTTTTCATTGTATGATATTTTTCTGCTTTTTTCAATACCCGCTGTAAAATTCGACTGACTGTCCACTGATACAAAAGCATCCCCAGAAACACACCGCCCACCGCATAACAGCGCAAAACTCCGTCGTTCTGGTAAAACAGCAGCAAAAAGGTGGATACACCGGAAAACAGCCAGTAGAGCAGATCCTCGAGGCCTGTCCAAAGCATCCCGTGGGGAAACAGGACCCGCCAGATTCGGAAAATATCGTACAGCGCCATCAGGCCGGCTCCCAGAGCCAGACTTGTTCCGGCCAACACCGCCTCCGCATAGATGATCTTACTCATATTCTCATGCTCCGCTTCTATTTAAACAGCCGCTTCAACAGAGACTCTCCCGACTTGCGAAAGCTGTCGTTGGAGGAATAAATAAAGCTGTCAAAAGATCCGTCAATATCCACCTCTCCTTTTTCCAGGGTCAGGCGGCTGACATGGAGATTCTTTCCTTTCAATGTCAGAAGTCCCATATCCGTATCCAGTATAATCTGATTTTCATCAAAGGACACTACATCCGAGATTCCGGTAATACACCCCCGTTCCCGGTTGGACAACTCCACCTTATGGGGACGGCGGTTTAACTTTTCTTCCATAAAAAAACCTCCCAACATATCTAACTACTGTTAAATATATTAAGAGGTTAAATGGTTTATGAATTACAAATATCGGTAAAGGTCCTTCGCGTCATCCTTCTTCACGGTTTCCGTCACATCAAGTACTTCCACCTTCACAGACTTCATACCAAACTGAATCTCAATGATATCTCCGGCTTTCACTGCCAGAGATGCCTTGGCCGGCTTCTCATTGACCAGAACCCGCCCGGCATCACAAGCCTCATTGGCCACGGTTCTTCTCTTAATCAGACGCGAAACCTTTAAAAATTTATCTAATCTCATTGATTATGCGTTTACCATATCCTTTAATGCTTTACCAGCTTTGAACTTCGGAGTCTTGGAAGCTGCGATCGGCATGGTCTCACCGGTCTTCGGGTTTCTTCCCTCTCTTGCTGCTCTCTCAGCAACCTCAAAAGTACCAAAACCAACTAACTGAATCTTTCCGCCTTTTACTAATTCTTCAGAAACAGCGTCTGTGAAAGCCTTGATTGCCTTCTCCGCGTCTTTCTTGGAAAGCTCGGCCTTCTCTGCTACGACTGCGATTAATTCTGTCTTATTCATTACGATATTCCTCCTAAATATTTCTCACTAGAATTCCTAAATGTCACGCCATACGCATATGGCTACTCTTTACATTTATAAACACTAATCCTTGATTTGTCAAGATTTTTCGCTCTTTTCCTGGGATTTTATGCGCTTCCATAACGCCAGCCCTTCTTCGGCCGATTCCACCTTCACATCACCAAACACATTGGGGTGCCGGCGCACCATTTTCGCACTGATCTGATGCACCACATCATCGATGGAAAAGCAGCCATTTTCCTCGGCGATACGGCTGTGGCTCATCACCTGAAAGAGCAGATCACCCAGCTCCTCACAGAGATTCTCCATATCCTGTTTTTCTATCGCTTCGATTACTTCACCGGCTTCTTCCTTCAGGCAGGGAATCAGGGATTCGTGGGTCTGCTTTCTGTCCCAGGGACAACCTTCCTCCGATCGCAGAATCCGCATAATGGATTTTAAATCCTCAAAGGTATACTGTTCTTTTTCTTTTAATCTCTCTTTTTCAGTCATTGTTCTTCTCGCCCTTTCCTACGGAATTTATCCTGAGTATACCACAGCCATCCGCAGAAAAAAAGACACCACAGCAGGCTGCAGTGCCTTTTACCGGTTTTTCTGTTCTTTTCCTCTCACACTTCCATCTGCCGTCCCAGAAAGCCGGCTGCCGTAGATGCCAGCTTCAGCTCTGTCTCGCCGAATTTTGCCCGCGGTTCCCTGCTTAAGATGGCTACCGCCCCGATGGCATCCCCCTCACAGAGTATAGGTACCACCACCTGTGCAGTAATTCCTTCCGGTTCCTCCGTCACCAGAGGAATAAAATTCTTGTCATCCCTTCCGGCCACCACCGTTATCCGCTCTCCAATCAGATGTTCCAGCTGGCGGCTGACCGGCTTCTGCAGATAGTCCTTCTTCGGACCACCGGAAACCGCAATTACCTGATCCCGATCGGAGATCAGAACCATCATTCCGGTAGACTGTGCCATCGCCTCGGCATACTGGACAGCAAATGCTGCCAGCTCCACCATGGGAGAATATTTTTTTAATATAATCTCCCCTTCCCGATCGGTAAAAATTTCCAGAGGTGTACCTTCCCGAAGACGCAGAGTCCGGCGGATTTCCTTCGGAATCACAACCCTCCCCAAATCGTCGATTCTTCTCACGATTCCTGTAGCTTTCATAAAAATTCCTCCATTTACTGTACTGTCCGTTACTGGAATTAGTATCTGTAAATGGAGGAATTCTATCCTCTAAAACGTAAGTTTTTTCTCGTACTCCTGCTTATGACGTCGTTTCTGCAGATACATCACTGCATCCGCGCACTTCAAAAGCTCTGCCACAGTGGTTTCCTTCTCTTCTCCATGGACTTCGATAATTCCATAACTGAAACCGGATGGATATTTGTCCCTGTTCCCATCCATAAAATCTGTCAAAACCTGTTCCATCTTTCGAGCGGCTGTTTTCTCCGGACATTCCCGAAAAACTGCACAGAACTCATCTCCGCCAATTCGTGCAAAGATATCATCCTCCCGGATCCGGTTCTTTACCGCAGCAACAAAAGCCTTGATATACTCATCGCCCTCCGCGTGGCCAAATCTGTCATTAATATATTTCAGGTGGTCCAGGTCAAAATAACAAAGGGAAAAAGAAGTTCTTTTCTTCAGGAGACGTTCCATCTGCTCCCGAAAATAAAAACGGTTTCCGATTTTGGTCAGAGAATCCGTATACGCCCGATCCGTCAGCTTCTCTGTCTCCTGTTTTTCTTCCGTAATATCACGGACAATATGCGCATAGGCCTTTCTCCCCTGCCACTCAATGGACGCAGTCATGATACGGTAAATTCTTCCGCCTGCGCCTTCTGCCTCCCACATTTTCTCCGACAGGTCATCTCTGGCAAGGATCAGCATCTCCACCTCATCCGAGGTCTTCGGAAATCCTTCTGTGCTCCCCGACGATTCTTTCTCCGCCTGACAGTTCCCGTACATAATCTCCTTTGTTTCCGCATCGATGACCAGAATCCGCTCATTACTTTTCTGCATCATCTCCAGCAACAGCTCATGATAACCCTCCATTACCTCGGCCCGACGCTTTTCCTTCTCTGCCTCTTCCTTCAGAAGCTTCTCCCGCTCACACAGCTGCTTCGTCATGGTATTGAAAGCCTCGGAAAATTCCCCAAGGTAGGATACCTGCTGAGAATAGTCACCGGCGGCAACCTGCTTTGCCTGCCAGGTCAGATGATTCAGATTCGCATGGAGGTTCTTCAAATTCTCACACAGGAAATTATCCCGTCCCGGATAAAAACCGGACAGATTGCCGATGGAAAGATCAGCTGAGTATTCCTTCATCTCGCGCACAGCTCTGTCCAGATACGCAAGCCCCATTCCCAGCTTCCGAAACGGCTCTTCCAGCATCTCCATATTCAGCTCTTTCGTCTTCTGATCATATAAAATACTCCGCAGATACTCGAATAACAATTCGCAGTTTTTGTTCTCCATTCCCTTAAAATTCCTTCTCTATTTTCCGGCTATTCTCTCTTCACCTCTGCACAGAATCTGCACACACGGTCACCGGTCGCCCAGCAATCTACCTCCAGCGCCACATAAGGCTTCCCTGTATATGCAGATAATATACCTGCGATAAATCCCTCATCATAATTACAGACGGTTTCTCCCAGCAGCGGAAGTCCGGAACAGTCCGCATCCTCCGCCACGGTCAGAACAATCTTCCCATTCTCCATGTTTACCTGTTCCAGACGCAGCACACCGATCTTCATCTCCGCCATGCGTGACTGAAGTTCTGCCATAAATTCGTTCATGGGAAGATCAAGATTCAGCATATTTCTTGCGAAATAACTGCCGGCCCGATACCCTGCCTTTCGGAATATGTCTATCTGCTCTTCCTTCCCAAAACGTTCATATAATTCTTCCCTGATCGAGTACTCCAGAAGGCGGTACACCGGAATCGGGATCATGTCTCCCATGTTCTCCCGGCATTCTTTATTAAATTTCATATATTCATCAAAGGAAATCTTTGGAAGATTCTCCAAGAAAATATTTTTCATCACTGCACCGCGCCCCCTTTTGTTTTGGAACTACACAATATTAGTATCATTATAACATCTGTCACAGCCATATTCAACTAAATCAGCGGAAGAATCCTTCGCCAAAAACTGCAAATAAAATCCCCCCTGTCCAAGGGATAGCCTGTTTTGGACTATCTCACGAAGACAGGGGGGCTATTTCCTCCTGAAACTCAATATCAGAACCGGAAAATCACTCCGATGACCGCAGAAATTACAATATAGAAAATCGGATGCTTCGGAAATTTCTTTAAGCCGATATAGATAGCAACCGCCAGCAGAATCGCTTTCCAGTGAAAGAGCTGAAGTATCCCTTCCGAAGCCATATCCAGATGAAGCAGCGCAATCTTCGCCACCCCCAGTCCGGCAGCGGCGATCAGGGCCGCCGATGCTGCCCGAAGACCATAGAGTGCATGCTGCACCAGCGGCGCGGTCTTAAACTTATCCAGCGCCTTGGATACAAGAATGATAATAATTACCGACGGAAGGACCAGAGAAAGCGGAGCAACCAGAGCTCCCACCAGGCCTTCCGTCTGATACCCCACATAGGTTGCCATATTTACGCCCATCGGTCCCGGCGTAGACTCCGAAATCGCAATCATATTAGAGATATCATCATAGGTATACCAGCCGGTCTGTTCTGATATGGAATACAGAAACGGCAGTGTCGCCAGCCCGCCTCCGATGGAAAACAGGCCGCAGCTGAAAAATCGAAGAAACATTTCTATTAAAATATGCATTAGCCGATCCTCCTTATTCCTTTCTTCCCTTCAGAATAATTCCCGCTGCCCCGGCCGCGATCACCAGAATGGCAGGAGAAAGATTCGTAAACAGAGACAGCGCCAGCACTATCAGAAACAGAACTACCGTTGTCTTGTCCACCAGCGCCTTTTTCGCCAGCTTTACCACTGCATTCAGAATCAGAATGCAGACACAGGCGCGGATTGCCGCAAACGCGCTCTTTACAAAGGTAAGCTCGATAAAATTGGAGATAAACGCCGCAATAATGGTAATGATTACCAATGACGGCGCAATGACACCGAGGGTCGCGAAGATCGCTCCCGGAATTCCTTTCACTTTATATCCGATAAAAGTGGCGGTATTGATTGCGATAATTCCCGGGGTACACTGGCCGATGGCATAATAATCCATCAGCTCCTCCTCCGTGGCCCAGTGTTTATTATTTACAATCTCTTTTTCCAGCATCGGCAGCATGGCATAGCCGCCTCCGAAGGTAAAACCGCCGATTCTTGCAAATATTACAAACATTTCCAGCAGGTCTTTCATATTTCCTCCTTCTTTTTGCCGTTTTTGGCATCTTTTTACTCACGGAGTATCATAGCAAAGTTCCATAGAAAAGAAAACTATCAAAAAAATATAGGATCTATATTTTAATCCTATAGTTATTCCCCATAATCCATATATTTATGATATAATATCGGCAGATCATCAGAGGAGGAACTGCTCATGGAGCTTCGCCAGCTTTCTTATTTTATTACCATTGTAAATGAAGGAACGATTTCCGCAGCAGCGAAAAAGCTGCATATTTCACAGCCGCCGCTGAGCCACCAGATGAAGCTTCTGGAGGAAGAGCTGGGGGTTCTCCTCTTTGAGCGCGGGGCCAGAAGTATTCATCTGACCGTCTCCGGACAGGCATTTTATGAAAAAGCCATGGCGATTCTGAATCTTACCAGACTGGCAGCTGAGGAAGCCGGGCAGCTGGAAACCACAGTAACCGGTACATTAAAACTGGGGGTTGTCTCCTCCGTGGGCGAATTTCTTCTGCATCAATATCTGGTTCCATTTCACAAAAACTGTCCTCAGGTTTCTTATGAACTGCACGAATCCGATTCCTACCATCTTCTGGAGCTGGTTGCCTCCGGCACTCTGGATCTGGCCGTTGTCCGTACTCCCTTCTCTCAGGTTGGATTTGAATGCCGTCATCTTCCGCCGGATCCTTTTCTGGCCGTGGGAAGACAGGAGTGCTGGAAAGAAATCCCCCAAACAGGAAGCATCTCCCTGGCGGAGCTGTCCACCCTCCCCTTAATCCTATACAAGCGCTGGGAACAACTCTTTATGGACTATTTCCACGAACGCTCGATCCGCCCCAATCTTCTGTGCCGCAGTGAGGATGCCAGAACCACTCTCCTGTGGGCAAAAGCCGGGCTTGGTATCGCTTTGGTCCCTGCTTCCGCACTTTATCACAAAAATGATCCGGATCTCATCTGCCGCACTATTATTGAACCGCCGCTGGAATCCAGCATCTGCCTCATTAAGAAAGAAAAAAAGACGCTCTCCAGTGCTGCACGGGCATTTTATGAGCAATTTCTCTAAAGAGCTGTTTTCTGACAGCTCTTTTTTTGTGATCCCTGCTCTTTTTTCTGAAATCTGTTATTCTGTATTTCGTCATATTGTTAATTTATTTTCAAATTTTTATTTTTTCTGTTGTAAAATAATTGTTTTCTAAAAAAGTGTTGATTTATTCCGTATTGTAAGATAATGTATAGATATACCTGAAATCCTGCACATTTAGTGACTTGAAAATATGCTAATCTTTAGGCAGGCGGATTTCAAATGATTTGAAAGGAGCCCATGCATATGGCAACGATTTCCAGCTACACCTTCAATGCGCAGCAGGGAGTGAAAACACATCAGCACAGTCACGGACATATTATTATCGTTCTGACCCAAACCTTCTATATGAAGTTCTCCGGCAGGGAGCACGTGCTTACCCCTCACCAGATCGGCTTTATTCCACCGGGAATTTCCCATGAATTTGGCTGTAACGGAAGCGCGCTGACTCTGAACATTCCCGCAGAGATGATCAAATCCACGGATCTTCTCTTTCTTACCGAGCATTGTGTTCTGGAAATTAACGAAAAGCTGGAACCTCTGGTTTCCCTGATTAAACAGGAAGTGGAAAGCAGCGGCTCTCATCACAGCAATTCGCTGCGCTACTTATTTTATTACCTTTACGATAAGTTTGTAGAACAGTACCGTATGCCCTCGCTGCAGTACATGCATGAAAATTATGCCGATGAGATCAATATCGCACAGCTGGCTGCCATGGAAAATTACAACATTTCTTATTATACCAGCTGGTTCAAGAAGAAGACGGGATGTATTCCCAGCGACTACTTGAAAATGGTGCGGATTGAGAAGGCCAAGGAGATTCTGGCAACCACCCGGTACCGTATCATCGACGTGGCCATGCAGGTCGGTTATAGCAACAGTTCTTCCTTTACCCGCGCTTTCCACGCAATGGAGGGGATTACCCCCAATCAATACCGCAGGCAGGCTATGGAGGCAAAGACGAGAACCGGCACAAGAAACGAATAAGGGAGGAAAAACTATGAGACTTTCTGAACACCCCATTCTGGAATTTGACCGTGGAGAGAAGGTTACCTTCTATTATAATGGTCAGGAGATCGAGGGGTACACTGAGGAAACCATCGCCGCTGCACTCCATGCAGCCGGCATCCGTGAGCTGGGCCACAGCCCTGAGCTCCATCGCCCGAGAGGACTCTTCTGTGCGATTGGAAACTGTTCTTCCTGTTTTATGACAGTAGACGGACAGCCCAATGTCAGAGTCTGCGTAACAAAAGTAAAAGCAGGCATGCATGTAGAAGAGCAGGAAGGAAAGGGGGTTATCCGGAATGATTAGAGACGTGGAAGTTCTTGTCATCGGCGGAGGTCCTGCCGGTTTATGCGCAGCCACAGCTGCAGCTTCTCTGGGAGCAAAGGTTCTGGTTTGTGAGCGAGATTATGTGCCCGGCGGCCAGCTGGTAAAACAGACACATAAATTCTTCGGTTCCGAAAAACAGTATGCCGGAGATCGTGGTATCCATATTGGCAAGATGCTGGTGGAAAACGCACTGGCAAACCCGAATATTGAAATTCTGACCGAGGCAACCGTTCTTGGTATTTATGAAGACGGCATCGTTACCGTTCTTCACGACAATAAACATCTGAAGATTCGTCCGCAGAAGACCATCGTTACCACCGGCGCTTCTGAAAAGTTCCTGGCCTTCCCCGGCAACGATCTTCCGGGTATCTACGGCGCAGGTGCGGTTCAGACACTGATGAACGTGGCAGGCGTAAAGCCGGCAGAAAGAGTTCTGATGGTCGGTGCCGGCAATATCGGCCTTATCGTTTCCTACCAGCTGATGCAGGCAGGCGTTGAGGTGGCAGGTATTGTGGAGGCTGCTCCGAAAATCGGCGGCTACTTAGTACATGCATCCAAAATCCGCCGTGCAGGTGTTCCCATCCGTACCGGCTATACCGTAAAGGA
The DNA here is from genome assembly GCA_016302185.1 of Clostridium sp. GTDB lineage: Bacteria > Bacillota > Clostridia > Lachnospirales > Lachnospiraceae > Otoolea. The sequence continues at coordinate 16,000 of JAEDOC010000035.1, forward strand.
AGCTTACGGCAACGGAAAGCTGGAAGGCGTTATTATCTGTCAGCTGGACGAGAAATTCCAGCAGATTCCGGGTACCGAGGAAGATATCCCCTGCGATACCCTGTGCTTAGCCGTTGGTCTTACCCCGCTGACCGAGCTTTGCTGGCAGGCCGGCTGTGAGATGGCATTTGTCCGTGAATTATCCGGTCATGTGCCGCTGGTGGATGAAAACCTGGAAACCACCGTTCCCGGCATCTATGCGGCCGGTGATGTCTCCGGTATCGAGGAAGCTTCTTCTGCTATGGTAGAGGGACGTCTGGCCGGTTATGCTGCTGCCGGAAGTCTTGGCTATGAGCCGGAGAAAGCAAAGGAATTAAAAG
>JAEDOC010000175.1 GCA_016302185.1 Clostridium sp.
GGAAGACGCTCCCCTTTGAGGAAATTCTTCTTGCCGGAATACAGCACCACCACCACCATCATGGCAAGTCCCAACAGGATACCGGGAACCAGACCGGTCATAAACAGGGCGCCTGTTCCCACATTGGCAATTCCCGCGTAGACAACCATCGTAATACTGGGGGGAATGATGGAGCCCAATGTAGAGGATGCCGCAGTGACACCAACCGCTGTTCCTTTATCGTAGCCCTGCTTCTCCATGGCCGGAATCAGAATCTTACCGATACCTGCCGTATCCGCCTGGGAAGAACCGGATATACCGGCAAAAATCATGGATACCAGAATATTCGCATGGGCCAGACCGCCCTTCACATGACCAACCGATGCCACACACACATCAATCAGACGGTCAGAGATAGAACCCTCGTTCATTAAGTTTGCTGCCAGAATGAACAGCGGAACTGCAAGAAGGGTAAAGCTGTTCAGACCATTAAACATCTTTGTAAACACGATTGTATTGGGAATGCCCGGCAGCATCGCAATTCCGGCGAAGGAAACAACACCAAGGGCAAAAGAAATCGGCACGCCGATGGCCACAAACACAATAAATACCAGAACCAGTAATGCCTGCATCTTAGTTACCTCCTTTCACAAGAACCGCAATCTCCTGTCCCAGCTGACCCAGCAGATAGAGTGCTGAAGTAGCTCCGCAGAGCGGAAGACACAGCCAGGTCGGACCGCGGCTGAACGCCGGAAGGCTGACCCACTTATAGTTCCAGAACTGCTTTGTTACCAGACAGCCGTAATACAGCATCAATAAGGAAAATGCCAGCATAATCAGCTTTATCAGGATGGACAGGAGGCATTTCGCCGTCCCGTCCTTTAACATATCACTGATGGAGGTGAAAGCAAAATGTCTGCTCTCATACACCATTGCCCCGGCTCCCAGAAAGGTCGCCCAGATAAACGAATACATGGATACTTCCTCTGTCCAGACTGCCGCGATTCCCAGGTAACGGCTGAGAATCTGAAATACCACCGTTACAAGAAAAATGGCAAGGAAGATTCCGCCGGCCAGAATCTGAAGCTTCTGAAGATACCCCAACGCTTTATTGATCTGTTTCACATCCACACCTCATTTCCGGCGAAACGCTTATTTCGCTGCTTTCCGTACCATCTCTAAGTACTCTTCCATCTGGTTCTCTGCTGCAAACTTGTCCTGAATCGGGATAGCGATAGCCTTGAATGCATCGATGTCCATATCCTCAAAGTTGGTCACCTGACCACCGTCAGCGATAACCTTCTCCTTGGACTCCTCAAACATCCGGATGGTAACATCGCGGTCTTCTTCGGTAGCGATCCGGCAGGCCTCATCCAGCCAACCCTTCTGCTCCTCTGTCAGAGAGTTATAATAGGTACCGCTGGTTAAGAACAGACGGGTGGTATAGTCATGATGAGTCTCGCAGACATACTTGCCGTTGGGAGTTTTGTGATGCTCTTTTAAGCGGAAGCTGGTATAATCGTTTTCTGCGGAATCCACTACACCCTGCTGTAATGCCTGATACAGCTCGCCCCATGCAACGGAAGTCGGGATAGCGCCGCACTCGGTCCAGAACTGCTGTACTACCGGGGCTGTCTGGGTGCGAATGGTCATGCCCTTTACATCTTCCGGCTTTGTGATCGGCTTCTTTCCATAATAATCACGAACCGATGCGGTCCAGTAACCCATAATCTTGAAACGATCCTGTGTCTTCTCAGTAACAATGTCCTTCATTGCATTACCAAACTCACCGTCTACGCAGGCAGTCCAGTGATCAAAGCTGTCAAACAGATATAACAGAGAGAACATATCAATCTCATTTACTCCCAGGGAGGTCATAAATCCCGGAGAGGCAACCGTTAAGTTGATCGCACCCATTTCCAGCTTTTCAATCAGCTCAGATTCATTCTCTCCCAGTGTTCCGTGATGCAGTGTTGCAGTTGCTCTGCCTCCGGATACCTCTTCCAGAGCTTCTTTAAACTTCTCGCTGGCAATTACGTAGGGGTTCTCCTGAGAGGTCTGATTGTGTGCCAGAATTACATTCATCTCAACCGCCGGAGCTGCTGCCTCCTGTCCGGCTGCCGCACCTGCACCGCTCTCTGCTGTTGTGCTTGCCGTGCTGCTGCCCCCGCATCCCGCCAGGCTCATAGTCATCATTGCTGCCGCTAAAACCAGTGATAATTTCTTTCTCATAACACCTCTCCATTTCTTCTTTATTTTTGCGCAGTGTTTCCTGCTTTTTTTACATCGCTTCTTTTCTTATTCTGCTTTTACCTTCATAATGACCTTACGGATGGTCTCCGGTTTTTCCTCCATCACCGCCGGACGATGAATATCATTGGGGAAAAAGATGGTATAGCTGCCCGGACGTGCATGAATGAAGCTCTCCTTCTCCACGGACTCATAGAAAATCAAATCCTTCTCTTTTATATCCTCTGCAATCCGATACGCTCCCGTATCCGGAACAAATCCCAGCTGCTCGCTTCCGGTCACCAGAAAATGAACATCGATGTACTCCCGGTGAGCTTCCGGGCGCTTCTCCTCCAGGGAACCGGTTACCGCGTCCACCACCTGGGCAAACAGCCCGCGGCCTTCAATCTCATAGACGCCCGGCTCCATCCTGCTGAAATCATGCTCCTTTAAATAGGCAATGGCCTTCTGAAGCTTCAGCGGATAATTGGATACCCTGTCATTTGCATAAATCGATGATGCAATCATAGCTTCCTCCTAACTCCTCCGACTTACTTACATTGCCAGAATCTGGTTCCAGACTTCCTCAACTACCGGAATACCATTTGCCATGTTGTCAGCGATATTCTTTGCCTCCGGCTCGCCCGGATACATCACCTCGACGCCTTCTTTTACCGGAACGGAGGACTTCACATCCGCGATAATATCGTTGACAATCTTCTCTGTTACCTCCGGTGTATTACCCTTGGTCGGATCAATGGCAATCATAATCTGGCTTAAGCCCACCTCATCACCAAAGGTACCGATGGTCTGTACAGAGTTTCCGTTGGTCAGAACCGTTGCAATCATGTCCAGCGCGATGGAGATGCCGCTGCCCTTCCAGTATCCCATCGGCAGTACCCGCCAGGTCTTCTCAATCTCTGCCGGATCTGTGGTCAGATTACCCTCGGAATCATAGCCGCCCGGCACCGGAAGCTGAAGTCCCTTCAGCCTGCAGTCCTCAATCTTACCATAAGAGAACTGAGATACCGCACAGTCAATCACTACATGCTGTCCATTGGCTCTCGGAATCGCCAGAATCATCGGGTTGTTGCCGATTTTCTTATCCTTACCTCCCCAGGCCGGCATGTTCGGGCAGGTGTTGGACCAGCAAAAACCGATACATCCATTATCCGCTGCCTGAAAACCGTAGCTGCCGCCGCGCATCCAGTGGTTGTTATTGCCCAGTGCCACAATACCGATTCCATACTGCTTCGCCAGCTCGCAGGCGCGATCCATCGCCATCTTTGCATTCAGCGGTCCAAAACCTCTGTGACCGTTCCAGCGTTCGAATGCCCCCAGAGAAATTTCTTTGGTTGCAGTCACATTCGGGTCAATCTCTCCCTTCTCCAGATAGGAGACAAAGCGCGGGAAACGATTCAGCCCGTGGGAGTACACACCTGCCAGACTGTTCTGTGCAAAGATGGTTGCCG
>JAEDOC010000176.1 GCA_016302185.1 Clostridium sp.
GAAGACACTGGAGGACGGAAAGGTCTGGATTGAGAATCCGGAGCTGCATCTGACGGCTCTTTATTACATGCAGGAGCTGCGGCGGATGGAGAAACCGGTGATTACTCCGGCGATGATGGAGCTGCAGGAGGAGATCTCCGTAAACTTCAGCAAGGGAACCTTCCTGGTGGCATTGCCGCAGGAGGAGAAGGGAATTCCGCTGGTAAAGATGAAAAACGGAGATGTATTCCAGCCGATTTTCACCGATGCTATGGAATATGAGAAGTTTAACAGAGAGAAGAAGTTCCGTGCCATTGCAGTGGAAGCACAGAAGCTGGGACAGATTCTTCCAGCGGAGGCGAAAGGCGTGATTTTGAATCCGCTGGGCGTGAATATGCCGCTGAATGTGAAGCGGGTGAATCCGGCAGGAGGAACCGCAGCTGCACCGGCCGCAGAATAAGGAAACAGGAAGCAGGAATGGAAGAGGTAAGGATTCCTGCTTCTTATTTTATTTATGTAAATACAGACAGAAGAAAAAGGAGTGAGGGAAAACAGATGAACGGGAACATGCCATTTGGAAGTTCAGGAATGAACGGAAAAAATCCCTTCGGGGATTTTTGGAAGAAGAAACCGGCAGCGGAATCGGATGCCCAGAAGGAGCCAGAGCGGTTTGATTCGAAGGGACGTCCAATCAAAAAGAAGGGAAGCGGCGCTGGAAAATCGGTGCTTCTGTTTCTGGTGCTGGCGCTTCTGGTGCTGACCGGAAGAAACTGCTATTATGTGCTGGACGAGGACAATTATGCGGTGGTAACCACCCTGGGAAATCCCCAGGCGGTATCGCAGGCGGGACTTCATTTTAAAATCCCCTATATTCAGCATGTGCGCAAGGTATCCAAGGAGATTATGGGCATGGCCATCGGCTATATCCCGGAGACCGGAGAGGGAATTGATGAAGAGTCCATTATGATCACCAAGGACTTTAACTTTGTCAATACGGATTTTTATCTGGAATATATGGTAAATGATCCGGTGAAGTATCTTTATGCATCTACGGATCCGGAAGCAACCTTAAAGATGCTGGCCCAGTCCTACATCCGTGACACCGTGGGTATCTACAATGTGGATGATGTGATCACCACCGGCAAGGCGGCCATCCAGTCGGAGATTAAGGAGAAGCTGACCAACCGGATGATTGCGGAGGATATCGGTTTATCCGTTGTTAATATCACGATTCAGGATGCATTTCCGCCGACGACAGAGGTTATGAACGCCTTTAAAAACGTGGAAAACGCCAAGCAGGGCAAGGAGACGGCCATCAATAATGCCAATAAGGACCGGAATGAGAAGATCCCGCAGGCCGAGGCAGAGTGCGATCAGATCATCAAGGATGCCGAGGCGGAAAAGCAGGCCAGAATCAACGAGGCGGAGGGTCAGGTGTCCCGGTTTGAACAGATGTATGCGGAATATTCCAAGTATCCTCTGATTACCAAGCAGCGTATGTTCTATGAGACCATGGAGGAGCTTCTGCCAGCCTTAAAGCTTTATATTGTGGACGATAACGGGACACAGAAGCTTCTGCCTCTGGAGAATTTCACGCAGCAGATACAGCCGGCAGGAAAAAGCAGCGGTCAGAGTACGGGGCAGAATATGACCGGCAGTGCGAATGGTGCAGGTCAGAGCGGCAGTTCGGGCAGTGCGACAGAATAGATGGGAGGCAGTGTGATGAAAGGGAAAATTATAGTTGGTTTTGCCGCGGCAGCAGCGCTGGTGGTGGGCGCCATGTCCATGGTAGTGACCTACCCCAATGAATATAAGCTGGTAAAGCAGTTTGGTGAGATTGTTCGTGTTGTGGAGGAACCGGGGGTTTCTTTTAAGGTTCCGTTTATTCAGGAGTGTGAATCCGTGCCGAAAGCATTGCAGATCTACGATATTCCGGAATCGGACGTAATTACCAGAGATAAGAAGAGTATGATTGCCGATGCTTTTGTGCTCTGGCGGATTTCGGATCCGGTGCTTTTTACCCGGCACTTAAACGGACAGGTAGCGCAGGCTCAGTCACGTATCTCTGCATCTGTATTTTCTTCCATGAAATCGGTGATTTCCAATATGGATCAGGCGGAGATTATTGAGAACAGGGATGGCAAGCTGGCTCTGGATATCCGTGAGAATATCGGTGGATCGCTGGATGGCTACGGCATTCAGGTTCTGGCAGTGGAAACCAAGTCTCTGGATATGCCGGATGACAATAAGCAGTCCGTGTACGAGCGTATGATTTCCGAGCGGAATAACATCGCAGCGTCCTATACGGCGCAGGGTAATTCCTCTGCTCAGAAAATTAAGAATGACACGACCAAGGAGGTCTCCGTGATGAAGTCGGAGGCGAGAGCGGAGGCGGAGAAGATTAAGGCAGAGGGCGAGGCGCAGTACATGCAGATTCTCTCGGAGGCCTATAACGACGCCGACAAAGCGGATTTCTACAATTTTGTCCGGTCTCTGGATGCGGTGAAGAATTCCCTCAAGGATGGGAATAAGACGCTGATTCTGGATAAAAGTTCACCCATTGCGCAGATCTTCTACGGTTACGGACAATAAGAAAGGGCCCGTGCCGGAGCAGGACAGCGGATGCTCTGAACGCGGCTGGTGTTCGACGGAATCCTGCGGGGGCCGGCATGATGACCGGATTCTTCTTAACGGCGCTGTTTTACCGGAAAGGAGCCTGGTGTAAAAAAGGAAGTTCATCCTATAAACTATCAGAAAATGCGGAATAAATAAAAATATTATTTCATAACGAATGGAATGTTTCCCCATAGTGTGATATAATTAAGACAAGAATCGAAAGCGCGATTCATCTGAATACCAGGGCATAAAACATGAAAAGGGAGGCGTTCGTATGGCAGAAAAACGAGTTGTAATTACCATTGGCAGACAGTATGGAAGCGGCGGAGCTGAGACAGGCAAAAAGCTGGCAGAAGAGCTGGGAATCGGCTTTTATGACAAGAACATTCTGCGCATGAATTCAGACGAGAGCGGAATCAAGGAAAGCTATTTCCATCTGGCAGATGAGAAAGCGGGAAATAAGCTTCTCTACAAGATCATCGCCAGTCTGACACCAGAGAAGGGGGCGCCATCCTTTGGATCGGATCTGATTTCCGCGGACAACCTGTTCCGTTTCCAGTCCGAAGTGATACGGAAACTGGCCGCAGAGGAATCCTGTGTGATCATCGGCCGCTGCGCCGACTACGTGCTGGAAGGAACGGAAGGACTGGTTCGGGTGCACCTTTATGCGGATTATGAGGCCAGGGAGGACCGAATCCGGAAGAAAGATCTTTACGCGGAAAAAGAAATTGCAAAGAATATTAAGCGGATTGACCGGGAACGCCGGGATTATTACCGCTATTACACCGGAAAAGACTGGGAGGATCCGAAGAATTATGATCTGATGATCAATACCACCCGGATCGGTGTGGACGGCGCGGTGAAAATTATTAAAGAATATCTGGCGGCAGCGGGAATGGAGATGTAATTGAGTAACCTGGAGCGTCGCGGAAGCCGGCGCTCCTTTGTGATTAATCGAAAATATCTTCTGTAAGGATTCGGAAACGGACGCGGGGAAGGGCCTGCCGCCCGGAAACAGGTGTCGGAGGGGAATTCTTGTGCAGTCAATGGGAAGTTCTAAGGCCGTGACAGCAAAAAAGACC
>JAEDOC010000036.1 GCA_016302185.1 Clostridium sp.
TCTTACCGCCTTCTACCATCATGAAGAAGTCGTTCTCATTGTCCAGAACCTCAATTCCCTTTTCCACATAATCCGCCAAAGCCCATTCATCGGCCTTTCGATCCAGCTCATAGCTCATGGCATCCGAGTCCGCCAGATGTTCATCGATTACAATGACCTTTCCGTCCTCTGCGGTCAGTGCTTCTGCTTCCTTTTGTGTTTTTACTACTTGATAACCGGCTTTCTCTGCCAGATCGTATAAGCTTTCCTTGTCTTTCTCTGAACCGGTCACTTTCTTTAATCCACCGCCGGCGAAATAGTCAAAGCCGCTGGCGATCAGCTCCTCGCCGATCTCATAATAGCTGTTTCTGGAAGCCTGATGAGCGTAAAACGCGGCAGGGGTGGCATGATTTAAGTTGACGGAGGAAAGAATGCCGATCTTGTAGCCCTTCTGTTTTTTCAGCTTTTCAGCAATTGTTTCATATTTTTCGGAAAAATCCTCGCTTACATTGATGCTTCCGCTCCAGGTCTTGTGTCCGGTGGCAATGGAGGTTGCGGTGGAGGCAGAGTCCGGGGCGAAGGAGGTGCTGTCATAGGTCTGTGCGGATCCGGCGATTGGGAAATCCATCATGGTCAGCTGGCTTTTACTGGACAGGATGGATTTCTCTTCTCCGTTCACTGTGGCGGTTCTGCCGTCCTGGTTCGCTGCGCTGACAAAGTAATTGGTCAGCTGCACCTGCGGGTAGCTCATACCGTCGCCGATAAAGAGAAAGATATATTTGGGGGTTTTGGCAGCTTCGGTTTTGCTGCTGTTTTCTGCTTCGCCGGCAGACTCGGAATCCTGAGCTGTGGTGCTTTCGGCTTCAGTGTTCTGAACTTCAGCGGAAGCGGCCGGGGCCTGTGCGGTGCTGCAGCCGCTGAGTAAAGCGGAAGCGGTAAGCGTGCCGGCCAGAAATGCGGATACAAGATGTTTTTTCATTTGATGTAACTCCTTTTACTGTTGTTTTGTTCGAGTGCTGTTTTGTTTTTTCGCAGTTTGATTATAAAAGACGGAGTGTAAAAAATGTCAGAAGGGATTGGTAAAATGTTCGTAAGAAGAGAGTAAGATGAGAGAAAGAAAAGAAAGTTGTTTTTAACGGGCTGAATTGTTATAATGATTGAGAAAGAAAAAAGGAGAAGATGATTGAAGAAGAAATCGTGGAAAATAACTGTTTGCCGGTTGTTGCTCGCTGGTGTTGTCCTGTGTGAAACCGCTTTGCTGTCCGGCTGTCATGGTGCCCCGCCGGTAACCAGAGAAGAGCTGATGACGGATATCACCAGGGAAGTGGGTACTGCCGGAGAAGTGGCCGCAATCGGAGAAACGGCTGCCACCGGGGTGCCAGAGGTTCTGGCAATTGAAGAGGATTATCTGGGAGGTGCAGAGCTTCATCTTCTGGCCTGCGCAAATGGGGCGCAGAATCTGTCCTGTGTGATCCGGACCAGAGGCGGCAGTGTGATTGTGGTGGATGGGGGCCGGGATATTGATGCGGAACATCTGACGGAGGTGATTCAGTCCATGGGAGGCCGGGTAGCAGCATGGCTGATTACTCATCCACACAGTGATCATATCGGTGCGCTGACAGAGCTTTTGAACACGGAACCGGTTCCGATTGCGATTGATCAGATTTATTATTCTTTTCTGGAGAATTCTGTTTATGAAACTGGAGAAAATCAGGGAAGAATGGAGGATCTGACAAGCTTACAGGAAGCATTTCAGAAGCTGGAAGAGAGAATTTTACATCCGCCGGTAAAGAAAGGCGATACCTTTCAGGTGGATGAGGCTAGGATTACGGTAATGAATGATCCCTTCGCCTGTCAGGAAAATACATTTAATAACAGTTCTGTCGCCTATCGTCTGGAAATTAATGACAAAAGAATCTTATTTTTAGGAGATATGGGATGGCAGGCCGGAGAAAATCTTTTAAAGGTCTGCACACCGGAAGAGCTGAAAGCGGATGTGGTTCAGATGGCCCATCACGGACAGGCGGGTGTGGAAAAGGATGTCTATGAAGTGATTTCACCGGAGATCTGTCTGTGGCCGACGCCGCAGTGGCTGTGGGACAATGAACTGGACGGAGTGGCAGGAGCCGGTCCTTACCATACACTGACAGTACGCAGGTGGATGGAAGAGCTTGGAGTAGAAAAAAATCTTTCCGTGAAGGATGGGGATCAGACTCTGAAGTAAGAAAGGTGGGAAGCTGCGTGAAACGACGTATCCTTTTGAAAAAGGTTATGACCATGGCCAGGACGGGAGATACGGAGAATTTCGAAAATTTCTATATTTTAACAGTGGATGAAACCTATGGGAAAATTGCGTCGCTGATCAGAGATCCAGAGCAGGCAGAAGCGCTTCTGACGGATGTTTATGTGTCTCTGTATCATCAGGTACACATGCTTCCGGTGGAAGAGGAAGACCTAAACGAGCGGATTGAGGAAGAGATCTATCGTGAGGCGGAAAAAAGGATTCCTCTGGATCTGGAAAAAAGAGTTGATTTTCCGGAGAACTTTGAAAAGCTGAATGACGAGAGGGCCGCGACTCTGTGGATGCAGATTGACGAGCGGATCGGAGCAGATCGGGAAGAGACGGAGGAGGAATGGTCGTGGAAATTCTGTCTCCGCCTGGCAGGGCGGATTACAGCGGCTGCAGGGGCACTGGTGATCACGGCGGTAATTCTGTATCACGGTTGGCATTATCTGCAGCTGCCCGGAAAGGAGCAGGAAACAACTCTTGCGAAGGAGGAAGGAGCGGAAGTAATATCAGAAAACGCTCAGGGACAGGATACGATTGTAATTGAGAGGGAGAAGCTGACACCCGGTTGGCAGCAGAAGGCAGATTTGAAGCTGTATTATGTGAAAAAGGATGGAACACCGGCAGATGGCCAGGTTCCTATTGGAAAACAGATGCTGACTTTTTCCAGAGATGGAGAGCTGATGCTGATTGGTGATAACCGGGAAGTGGTGCAGAACAGGAATTTGTCGTTTGACGAAGAGACCCGTTATGAAGTGAAAAATGGGGATGTGTACTGCACTTCGGAGGACGGAAAGGAGATTTCCGTGATCCGCAATGGTCATGTGATTCAGGCGGATGTGAGATGCGGATATCTATGGTATCTCTGTCAGTACCGGATTCCCAATTCAGAACAGATCAAGACAACACTCTGTCGGGCTTATCCCGATGGAGAAGAGCAGGAAGAGCTCTATTCTACCGGAACGATTCTGGAAACATCCAATTTTCAGATAACGGAGGACTGGTATTATTATCTTTCGGACGGGAAGTTATTTCGCAAGAGCCTGGAGAATGGAAAGACGGAATTTCTTGCCCGCGATGTGTCTCACTATTTTGCCTGGGGAGATACGGCGTACTATATGAAGGATCGGACGCTGGAGAAGGTTTCCAGAGGAATGGATTATTCCGGCATGGAAGCGGGATATCAGATAGAGCGGACGGGATCCGGTTTTGTTCTTCTGGATGAAAGCGGAAATTCAGTTCCGCAGTCGGGCAACGGTGAGATCCAGGTGGGTGATCGGAATTATCAGATTGAAAATGGGACCATTCGCAGCGTGAGTCCGGCTGTCCGCAAGGATGGGACAAACATTTATTATATTGACGAAACCAGCTCTGATCGGAAGATTTACTGGAAGAGCAAGGATGGAACCCGCGGGCTGGTGCCGCAGGAGGGGCTGTCGGCAGATTGCTTCTGCATTGCCGGAGAATGGCTGTATTACAGTGCAAGGACGGCACAGTATGGAGCGGAAGCCCAGAGTCAGATCTACCGGATTAATTTACGAACCTCCCAGACGGAGCAGGTTGGTTCACCGTTCCGTGGAATGATGCGGAACCTGTATTATTTTGATAATGTACAGAAGATTTATGGAGAATATATCTCCTCTGTAGTGGATCCGGAGGATATTCACGGGGCGATTGCCGGGGTTTCTGTGGAAAAAATGGGTGTGGTAAATGATACTACGGTGCGTCCGAAATCGGAGAAGAGTGACATGCTGGAGCTGGTGATGGCCAGTGAAAACCGGATTTATTGCCTGTATCACCGGTGCACCTATGATGCCGCATCGGGAAAAATGACGTGGACGTCGACAGAACCGCTGGAAATTGCGCTTCCGTAAAGAGAAAAACCGGCGCAGCAGGGTCCGGCCGGTGAACTGCCGGGGCAGAGTGCCGTCAGAAGAACATACATCGGGAGGGCAGACAGAATGCAGGACGAAATGCTGTTGGAGAAGCTGAAAAAATATGGGGGAACGGACTGGTATCCGTTCCACATGCCGGGGCATAAAAGGCAGTGTGAATTGGGGATAACTTCTTTTCCGAATCCGTTTTCTGTGGATATCACGGAGATTAACGGCTTTGATAATCTGCACCATGCGGAAGGGATCTTAAAGGATTCCATGGAGCGGGCTGCCGGGTTCTACGGAACGGATCGGAGCTGGTATCTGGTCAATGGAAGTACCTGCGGGATTTTAAGTGCAATCTGCGGTCTTACACGGCCGGGAGATAGGGTTCTGATGGCCCGAAACAGCCACAAGGCGGCGTATCATGCGGTTATGCTGAATCGTCTGGAGCCGGTGTTTCTGTATCCGGAAGAACTGGAGGAAGAGGGAGAACGAATCGGAATTCTGGGCGGAATCTCCCCGGAACAGGTGAAGCAGAAGCTGGAGGAGGATCCGGAGATTAAAGCGGTATTTCTGACCTCTCCGACGTATGAGGGAATGGTATCGGATATCCGTGCGGTTGCTGCACTGGCACATTCTCATGGAATTCCGCTGATTGTGGATGAAGCCCATGGAGCGCATTTTCCCTTTGGAGGTTCCTGGTTTCCTGCTTCCGCAGTGAACTGCGGGGCGGATGTGGTGATACAGAGCCTTCATAAGACCCTTCCGTCGCTGACTCAGACAGCAATTCTCCATCTGAAAAGCCTGCTGGTGAAGCCGGCGCAGCTGGAACGATACCTCTCTGTATTTCAGAGCTCCAGTCCGTCCTATGTCTTTCTGGCATCGATGGAGAATTGTATCTCCTATATGGCGGGAGAAGGACGGAGGAGAATGGAGGAATACGGGCAGCGGCTGAGCCGGTGGATGGAGGAGGCGGGAAGGCTTCGCCATCTGCGCCTGCTGGATGATCGGATTCAAGGAAGAAACAGTGTGTGGGCCAGGGACCCGTCCAAGCTGGTGGTATTGCCTCCGGGAGGAGAGTTGGACGGAATGTGGCTGGAAAAGATGTTCCGGGAGAAATATCATCTGGAGCCGGAGATGGCCTGCAGCCGGTATGTGATTCTGATGACCTCCCTGATGGATACGGAGGAAGGTCTTTCCCGTCTGATGACTGCACTGCAGGAGATAGATAAGCTCTGCGGGGAAGCCGGCGGAGTTAAGAAGAAAAAATCCTATACGCCGACCTGGCTGCAGTCGACCGTGCGGCGGATGGCGTTATCTGATGCATGGAACAGCGATACAAGGCTGCGCTCTCTGAAGGAAGCGGAGGGGAGTATTGCCGGCAGCTTTGTGACCGTATATCCGCCCGGGGTTCCGATGCTGATTCCGGGGGAGGAGCTGACAGCGGAAGCGCTGCGTCGGATAGAAGAAAACCGGAGGTTGGGACTGACGGTGGAAGGAGTCACGGAGCAGGGGGAGATCGCCGTGATTGCGGAGTGAGAGAAAAAGGAAGCAGGAATAAATACGGATGGGAAAAATATTTTATGTGATGGGAAAAAGCGCGTCCGGGAAGGACACCATATATAAACGACTCAGGGAAGAGCTTCCGCAGCTGAAAACGGTGGTTCCATACACGACCCGGCCGATTCGGGAAGGGGAAACGGACGGGGTGGAATACCATTTTACCACAGAAGAGGATCTGAAGCGGAAGAAGGAGGAGGGGCGTATCATCGAGATGCGGACCTATCAGACCGTTTTTGGTCCCTGGAGCTATGCGACAGTGCAGGACGGGCAGATTGCGCTGGAGGAGAACAGCTATCTTCTGATTGGAACTCTGGAATCGTACCGGAATACCCGTGCTTATTTTGGCGCCCGGGCGCTGGTGCCGCTGTATATTGAGGTGGAGGACGGAGAGCGGCTGACCCGTGCCATCACGAGGGAACGGCAGCAGAAATCACCGAATTATGAGGAGGTCTGCCGTCGGTTTCTGGCGGATGCCGCGGACTTCTCCGAGGAGAAGCTGAGGGAAGCGGGAATTGAGAAACGGTATGAAAACAGGGACTTTTCGGAGTGTATCCGGGTTCTTTTGGATGAGATTGCCCACTATGCACTGAATTAAAAATATGTTATACTGTAGAAATAACTGTGAATGCAGATGGAAAAATGATTTCAGGAGGAGCTTATGGCAGGTTTTCATGATATTATCGGACATGATAAGGTAAAGGATCATCTCCGGAAAGCAATAGAATATCATAAGATTTCCCATGCGTATATTCTCTCCGGAGAAGAGGGGATGGGGAAGAAGACACTGGCGGACGCATTTGCCATGACGCTGCTCTGTGAAAGAAGCGATAAAGAGCCGTGTCTGCAGTGCCATGCCTGTAAGCAGCTTATGTCCGGCAATCATCCGGATGTGATCCGGGTAACCCATGAGAAGCCGGGAAGCATCGGCGTGGATGATATCCGTACGCAGATTAACGATACGATTTATATTAAGCCGTACAGCAGCAGCTATAAGATATATCTGGTGGATGAGGCGGAGAAGATGACCCCGCAGGCACAGAACGCCCTGTTAAAAACCATTGAGGAGCCGCCGGCCTATGCGGTGATTATGTTGATGACCACCAATCAGGAGCTGTTTCTTCCTACGATTCTGTCCCGGTGTATTCAGCTGAAGCTGCGTCCGCTGAAGGATACGCAGGTCAGTGATTATCTGAAGGAAACCATGGGGATTCCGGAGGAGAAGGCAGATGTGTTTGCGGCCTTTGCCAGAGGAAATTTAGGAAAGGCGATTCATCTGGCGTCTTCGGAGGAATTTGGCCTTCTGTACCGCCAGATTCTGAATCTTCTGAAGAATCTGAAAGAGATGGACATCTCCATGCTGCTGGATTCCATCAGGAAGCTGCAGGAGGATCAGCTGGATCTGAAGGAATGTCTGGATTTTATGCAGCTGTGGTACCGGGATATCCTGATGTTTAAGGTGACGAAGGATATCAATACACTGGTGTTTAAGGAAGAATACGCGAAGGTCAGCAGCCTCTGTCAGAAGAGCTCTTATGAGGGGCTGGAGCTGATTCTGGAAGCGATAGAGAAGGCAAAAACCAGGCTGGATGCCAATGTGAATGCGGATCTGGCGCTGGAGCTGATGCTGTTAACGATGAAGGAGAACTGATAGAGATGATAAAGGTAATCGGAGTCAGATTCCGGAAAGCCGGGAAGGTATATTTCTTTGATCCGGCGGGGATGGATATCAAAACGGGTGATCATGTGATTGTGGAGACGGCCCGCGGCATTGAGTTTGGACATGTGGTGCTGGGAAACCGGGAGGTGGACGAGAAAAAGGTGGTTCAGCCGTTAAAGCCGGTGATCCGCATGGCCAGCAAGAATGACGAGGAGATCGAGAGAAAGAATAAGGAGAAGGAAAAGGAAGCGTTTAAGATCTGTCTGGAGAAGATCAAAAAGCATGATCTTCAGATGAAGCTGATTGATGCGGAATACACCTTCGACAATAATAAAGTACTGTTTTATTTCACGGCGGACGGAAGAATTGATTTCCGTGAGCTGGTAAAGGATCTGGCCGCTGTGTTCAAGACCCGAATTGAGCTTCGCCAGATTGGTGTGCGGGATGAGACCAAGATTCTTGGAGGTGTGGGCATCTGCGGCCGTCCGTTGTGCTGCCATTCCTATCTGTCGGAATTTATTCCGGTTTCCATCAAGATGGCCAAGGAGCAGAATCTGTCCCTGAATCCGACGAAGATCTCCGGTGTCTGCGGCCGTCTGATGTGCTGTTTGAAGAATGAAGAGGAAACGTATGAGGAGCTGAACAGCAAGCTTCCCAATATCGGTGATTATGTCACAACGGATGACGGATTAAAGGGAGAGGTGCACAGTGTCAGTGTGCTGCGCCAGCTGGTAAAGGTAATTGTTACGGTGGATCGGGATGAAAAGGAGATCCGGGAGTACAAGGTGGAGCAGCTTCGCTTTAAGCCGAGACGGAAGAAGGAGAAGGCAACGGTAAACAGTGCGGAGTTAAAGGCACTGGAGGCACTGGAGAAGAAGGAAGGAAAGTCGAAGCTTGATGACAACTGAGGAAAGCGTGAGATTGGACGCTTCAGTCCAGCTGAAGGCAGGAGAGCGGATTGATGATCTTCACCGGAATGGGTATCAGATCATTCAGCAGGAGAAGGGGTTCTGCTTTGGGATGGATGCGGTTCTCTTATCCGGCTTTGCGGTGGTAAAGCCGGGAGAACGGGCCCTGGATCTGGGGACGGGAACCGGGATTATCCCGATTCTTCTGGAGGCCAAGACGGAAGGAGAGCATTTCACCGGTCTGGAGATACAGCCGGAGGTGGCTGATATGGCCGCGCGGAGTGTGAAGCTGAACGGCCTGGAGGCGAAAATTGACATTATACAGGGTGATATCAAGGAGGCGGGCCGGCTCTTCGGCGGGGCCTCCTTTGATGTGGTTACCACAAACCCGCCGTATATGAATGACAGCCACGGGCTGAAGAATCCGGATCTTCCCAAGGCCATCGCCCGCCATGAGGTGCTGTGTACTCTGGAGGATGTGGTGCGGGAAGGTGCCAGGGTGCTGAAATCCGGCGGACGGATGTATATGGTGCACCGGCCGCACCGGCTGATAGAGATAATTACGATGATGACAAAGTATAAGCTGGAGCCGAAACGGATGAAGCTGGTGCATCCCTTTGTAGATAAGGAAGCCAATATGGTTCTGATTGAGGCGGTCCGCGGCGGGCGCTCGATGATTAAGGTGGAGAAGCCGTTGATAGTCTATCAGAAGCCGGGGGTTTATACGGATGAAATCTATGACATTTACGGGTATTAAAGAAAATTGGCGGACGGCAGCAGGCAGAGAGAAAATGCAGGACGGAACAGGGAGACGATATGCAGGGAAAATTGTATTTGTGTGCCACACCCATCGGAAATCTGGATGATATTACCTTTCGGGTGCTGGAAACCTTGAAAACGGTGGATCTCATTGCGGCGGAGGACACCAGGCACAGCATCAAGCTTCTGAATCATTTTAATATCAAGACACCGATGACCAGCTATCATGAATATAATAAGGTGGAGAAGGCGCGGGTGCTGGTGGAGAAGATGAAGGAAGGAACTAATATCGCGCTGATCACCGATGCCGGAACTCCCGGAATCTCGGATCCCGGTGAGGAGCTGGTGCGTCAGTGTCACGAGGCGGGGATTGAGCTGACTTCACTTCCGGGGCCGGCGGCCTGTATCACGGCGCTGACCATCTCCGGACTTCCCACCAGGAGGTTTTGCTTTGAAGCATTTCTTCCCACGGAGAAGAAGGAGAAGCAGTGGATTCTGGAGGAGCTGAAGACGGAGACCAGGACGATCATTCTCTATGAGGCGCCCCACCATCTTCTGCGGACCTTAAAGGAGCTTTATGAGGCGCTGGGAGATCGGAGAGCAACCATCTGCCGGGAGCTGACGAAAAAGTATGAGACCGCATTTTTAACGACTCTGTCCGGTGCAGTTGCTTATTATGAGGAAAATGAGCCCAGGGGAGAATGTGTCATCGTTGTGGAAGGCCGTTCCATCGGAGAACTGAAGGAGGAGGGGCAGGCCCAGTGGCAGGAGATGTCTCTGGAGGAGCACATGGAGTATTATCTTTCCCAGGGGAAAGAGAAAAAAGAAGCGATGAAGCTGGTGGCAAGGGACCGGGGACTGAGCAAAAGAGAAGTGTATCAGGCACTTCTTTAGAGGTTTGAAAATAAGATGCCGGGATGATAGAAAGCCGGCTGGAAGAAGGGTATGAGAAGAATAATGGGAAAAGCCATTGAGATTGAGATTAAAGGAATTGTAAATGAAATTTTAGAGGATTATAAACAGGGCCGTGCAGTGGATAAGATGGATGATATCTTCAATATGCCGGATAAGGACAAGGTAACAGCCATTGTTCATAAGCTGATGAAGATTATTCTGCCGGGCTATTACAGAGATAAGGCATATAAGATTTATAATATTGACAGCAATATCTCGGTGATTATCGAGGATGTGATTTACCATTTATCCAAACAGATTGCCATTGCGCTGAAATACGATGATAAATCCAGAGGAAAATCTGAGGAAGAGCTGAAGGAAGAGGCAGAGCGGCTGTGTATTGCGTTTTTTAAGACCATTCCTTCCATTCGCGCGAAGGTGGAGACCGATCTGCAGGCGGCATTTGACGGAGATCCGGCAGCCAGAAGCAGGGATGAGGTTGTCTTCTCCTATCCGGGATTTTTTGCCATTGAGGTGAGCCGGATTGCCCATGAGCTGTTCCTGCTGGGGGTACCCATGATTCCCCGTATTATGACGGAGTATGCTCATGGTATGACCGGAATCGATATTCATCCGGGTGCCACCATCGGCGAGTATTTCTTTATTGACCACGGAACCGGCATCGTTATCGGTGAGACGACCCTGATCGGGAATAATGTGAAGATTTATCAGGGCGTGACGCTGGGCGCGCTGTCCACCCGCGGCGGTCAGAAGCTAAAGGGGATCCGGAGACACCCGACCATCGAGGATAATGTGACGATCTATTCCGGCGCCTCGATTCTGGGTGGCGAGACGATCATTGGCCATGATTCTGTCATCGGAGGTAACGTCTTCATCACTAAGCCGGTGAAGCCGGGAACCAGAGTCAGTGTCAAGAATCAGGAGTTGATCTACAAGTCGGATGAAACAGATGAAGTGTGGGCGAATGAGCTGAGATATTGATTTAACTGAGCAGTGCGAAAAGAGCCGTGTATCCAGATGCGTCATGCCCATATACAGCTTTTTTTCTATATCCATTAGAGATAAAAGCATTATCAAGCAGATGGCATTTTCATTTGGGGAATGTTATAATTTTTATAGATTAGATAGGAGGGGTGTATAAAAAGTCAAAGAGAAGGGTGTGAGGGGTTACAAATGAAGTATGATATTAATATTCGCCATCTGGAGTATTTTACTAAGGTGGCAAAGTTGGGTTCGATTAATAAGGCAGCGCAGGCACTTTACATATCTCAACCATATCTGGGGAAAATCATGCATGATCTGGAGGAGAATCTTGGGGAGAGGCTGTTTAATCGCAGCCGTTCCGGTGTGACGCTGACGCCGGAAGGAGTAGAGTTTTTAGCGCGTTCAGAGAAGATTTTGGAGGAAATGGATAGCCTTTGGTTCCGGAAGAAGGAGATGACAGAAGGTTCCGAACCGCTGGCAGTGTCCATGACCCGTTTTTCTCATATCATGGAGAGCTTCGGTGAGGTGGTGATGCGCCATAAGGATCAGCCTTCTTTTTCTCATCGATTATATGAGGGGAATTCAGATGAGGTGATTGAGGATGTGGTTTCTGGTCGGGTGAATGTTGGGGTGTTTCATTTTGACAGCAGGAAACGAAAAGAGATGGAGGAGCTTTTGGAATCAAAAGGATTGAAATATCATTTTTTATCCAATGTAGAGCCTCATATTATTATTTCGCGGAATCATCCTTTGCTTGAGCAGCGCAAGCCGGTAAATTTGCATACTCTGGCCGAATATGGGTTTTTGTGGTATCTGGGGCAGTGTGATGATTATATCTATCAGCTTTTAGCGGCGGGAAGCCGGGATACGGAAAAGATGCGTGCGAAAATCACTTATCTGACCAGTCGGGCGACACTGATGTATATGATTTCCATCAGTGACTGCTACAGCATCGGAATTCATGATTTTGCAAGACAGGAGGCGGCGTATCACTCTACCTCCATTCCGATTCAGAACTGTGGTTTTATGCTGGAATTTGGCTATGCGACGGTGGCTGATGCTCCGGTTTCGGAGATTACTGCTGAATTCATCCGTGATTTGAAGAAGCGACTGTCCTGATGGTATATATCTTTTGGTCATAACCGATAAAGCGATTCAGAATTATACAAAACATTTTCCCTATGTTATGATCTTTGCAGAGAAGAGAAATGAGGGGAGGTAAGTTCATGAAGCAAATGCTTGAACAGGCTGTTGCAATCGGGAAAACCAAAACTTCGGAAGGAAAGGTTGCAACGTATATTCCGGAGCTGGGAAAAGCGGACGGAAGCTGCCTGGGAGTGAGTGTATTTACCAAATCCGGAGATCGGATTTCGGTAGGAGATACGAAAAACAGATTCAGTATTCAGAGTATTTCCAAAATTATTAATCTTGCGGTGGCATTAGAGCTCTGCGGTTTTGAAAAGGTTTTTAAAAATGTAGGGATGGAGCCGTCGGGAGATGCGTTTAATTCTCTGATTAAGCTGGAGAAAACGGACAGTACACCGTGTAATCCGATGATCAATACGGGAGCCATTGTCGTGGTCAGCTATCTTGCATCGGAGATTTCCTTTACGAAAATGCTGGAGATAGTAAGGCTCTTATGTATGGATCCGGAAATCAAGCTGGACGAAAAGATTTACCGTTCAGAGATGTGCAATATTTCCAGAAATCGGGCCATTGCCTATTTGTTGGAAAGTAAGGGATTTATCGGACGGGATGTGGAAAAATGTCTGCATTTCTATGTAAAGATGTGTTCACTGAGTGTGACTGCGGAAAGTCTGGCGGGCTTGGGACTGATACTGGCCAATGGCGGAATTCATCCGGAAACGGGAGAACGGATCTTAAAAGAGGACACCGTAAAGGTGGTAAAAACGATTATGCTGACGTGTGGCATGTATGATGGATCCGGAGAATTTGCGGTCCGTGTGGGAATGCCTTCCAAGAGCGGCGTGGGAGGAGGAATTCTATCTGTGGTAGATCAGGAGATGGGAATCGGCATTTATGGTCCGGCTCTGGATGAGAAGGGAAACAGCGTGGCAGGGGCGTATGTTCTGGAATATCTGTCACAGAAGCTGCATCTGCATCTGTTTGATCATCAGCGAAGATAAATTATCGGTGGAGTTGGTTCATTGGTGCGGATAGAGAACAGGAGAAGATAAAATAATTTGGGGGGTACTTATCATGATGGATTTATATGGAAAGATAATTGGACAGATGAGCAATTATCTTTACGGATATGTTTTAATTATTTTGCTGGTTGGCAGCGGAATCTATTTTACGATTCGGACCAGAGGTGTGCAGTTAAGGTATTTGAAGGAATCAATTAAGATTATTTTAGAGCCGTCTGATCAGGGGGAACAGGCAATTTCTTCCTTTCAGGCATTGATGGTGTCCACGGCGTCCCGTGTAGGTACCGGCAATATTGCCGGAATTTCCACGGCGATTTGTATCGGCGGCCCGGGCGCAATCTTTTGGATGTGGATGACAGCCATTCTGGGAAGTGCCACTGCTTTTGTGGAAAGTACCTTGGCACAGATTTATAAACGCCGTGCGGCGGACGGAAGCTGCTACGGCGGTCCATCCTATTATATTGAGGCGGTATTAAAGAAACGCTGGCTGGGTGTTATTTATGCAGTTTTCATGGTATTGACCTACATGGTAGGTTTTAACCTGGTTGCTTCTTTTAATGTGGCAGATTCCTTTAAGGCGTATGGTTTTTATAATCCGGAGCTGACGCCATGGATCATCGGTATTGTGCAGGCGGTTATTTTTGGTATCTGCATCAGCGGAGGAGGAAAGCAGATTTCCAAAATTACCGGCATTCTGGTTCCGGTGATGGGCGCACTCTATATCGCAGCAGCGCTTTTAATGATTCTTCTGCATGCAGATCGGATTCCGGCCATGTTTGCAAGCATCTTTGCAGGTGCATTTGATGTACAGGCGATTTTTGGTGGATTTATGGGATCTGTGGTAATGTTGGGAATTAAGAGGGGATTATTTTCCAATGAAGCCGGTGTCGGTGCGGCAGCCAGCGCGGCAGGCTCTGCCGGTGTCAGCCATCCGGTAAAACAGGGTCTGGTTCAGGTATTATCGGTGTTTATCGACACCGTGGTTATCTGTTCCGCAACCGCATTTCTTCTTCTCTGCTCCGGTGTGGAGCCGACCGCGGAGCAGGCAGGAATGGCCTTTGTGCAGGCAGCAATGTATAACGTATTCGGCAATGCCGGTGTTATCTTTATTACCTTTGCACTGATTTTATTTGCATTCACAACATTGTTGGGCAATTATTATTTTGCGGAAAGCGGAGTGGCGTATCTCTGCAATAAGACACCGGAGAAATGGGTTTCTGTAACTCAGAAAATCATTGCTGTTATTATTGTATTAATTGGTTCCGTCGCCAGCCTCGGTGTTGTGTGGGATACGGCGGATGTTCTGATGGGGCTTATGGCTCTGATTAATGTGCCGGTAATTATCTTACTGTTAAAACCAGCTCTTCGTTGCCTGGATGATTATACTGCCCAGAAAAAGGCAGGAAAGAATCCGGTGTTCAGGGCGGCGGATATAGAATTGAAAGAGAAGACGGATTTCTGGAATTAATTATCTAAATGAGAAAGTGGGGAGCGCCAGTTTATATGGCGCTCCCTATTTTGCAGTGCCGGATTGATTCTGTTTCACTTCATCTGCAGCGGCATACTTCCCGCACAATTTCTCTGACACATGCACATTGAAATACTGGATGAACGGTCCCAGTCCCAAAGCGCAGACCAGAGTGCCCAGGCCGACAATGCCGCCTAAGAGGAAGGCCCCTAAAGCACAGAGAGAGTCGGTAAAAATTCGGCACCAGAAGTATGGGATGGGAAACCGATCGCTTAAGATGATGGACAGGCTGTCGTAGGGAGCAATGCCCACATCGGAGGTTTGGTACATGGAGGCGGCCAGGCTTAAAATGAGGATTCCTGCGAGCATAATGGGAAGCCGGGGAAGAAAGGCCTCCGGAATGATCCAGATGGCTTCGATTGTGCCGGCAAAAAAGTCAGTAAATATGCCGACAAAAACCCAGTTGACGAAGGTTCCAATGCCGATATATTTTCTGCCCCAAAGAAATTCTACGGCAAAATAAAAGGTGTTTAGGATGATTAAGAACCGGGAGAAGGACATTCCCAGTTTTGCCGCAAGGGACATGGTAAAGGCGCTGCAGGGATCATTTCCCATCAGGGAAACCTTAAATAAGGCAATTCCCAGACCCATAATGAAGATGGCAAAGCACATGATAAGAACTCTTCGGATATAATTTCTATTGCGATTCATAGGCATTCTCCATAGTATTTTTCTCAGAGAATTCTAGCACGCAGCGTTTCAGGGTGCAAGTGATTTTTCAGGAATAGCTGATTGTATGTGCAGAAATCATATGATATACTGTGCTTATGGGAAAACCAGAGAGCCAGGCGGCTTACCCTCCACGTTCGGAGGGGCTACCCTCCAAGCGAAAGAAAGGAGGGAGATGCCAATGTATGTTACATATTCGGAGTTGATCCAGATAGGTATATTCATTGTTGCCCTTGTTGGATTGTGCTATACAGTTTTCAAGGGAAGAAAATAGCCGCCACTACCACGAATAGTGACGGCTGTTAATAAGTAACTGCTGTTTTACTTATAAGAGGGTAGGCCGCTTCTCTGGCTTTCCCTTTATAATTTTACTATAGCACAATTCTTTTGGAGCTTCAAGGGATTTTTATCTGCGGTCTGCAGAGTACAGTTTTCTTTGACTATTAGGAGGATATTAGAAAAGGAAGCAGCATTGACAGAACCCCGGAATCATGTGATAATTTTCCCAGAGAACAGGAGAAAGAGGTGAAGCAGAATGCAGGAGAAGGAGTATGGACGCGAGTGTGGAGAAGAAACAGCAGGCGGAGAGCAGGCACCCCACAAACGCCGGG
>JAEDOC010000177.1 GCA_016302185.1 Clostridium sp.
AACTCTTCTCTGGCAGCTTCAAGAATTCGATGCCGGGAGAGTGCATTCTTTTCTTCTCGCTTCATTATTTCCCTCCTGATAACCACTGTTAAAAACAGACCGTGTGGTCAATATTATTTTTCCTGAAAATAAAAGAATGAAATCAAATGAAGCAGAAAAACTTCATATAGTGAACTGAGAAAAGGTCAGCGGAGCAGATAAAGATGGAGGACGGATCCCTTTTTTCTGAATGGAAGGAGGAGCAGCGGGAGGAGTTCCGGAAACTGCTGGAGGCAGGAATCTGGAAAGAGCTGCACGCGCAGGGGTGCTTAACGCAGGAA
Source organism: Clostridium sp. (assembly GCA_016302185.1). GTDB lineage: Bacteria > Bacillota > Clostridia > Lachnospirales > Lachnospiraceae > Otoolea. The sequence goes on from JAEDOC010000177.1 coordinate 321, forward strand.
CGGCTGAATCAGCTGCTGAGGGAGAAAAACGCCCGGGCATGGGAACCGCAGGAAGGAATCGGCAGATGAAACAGGTGAAAAATCAGGAAGGAAAAAAACGGGTGGCCGCATATTGCCGTGTATCCACTGAGAAAGAGGATCAGAGGAATTCCCTTCGCAGTCAGAAACATTATTTTACTTCTTATATTGGTGTGCATCCGGACTGGGAGCTGATTCGTGTCTATTACGATGAGGGGATCAGCGGGACACAAACCGGAAAACGGGATGGTTTTAATGAAATGATGGATGCGGCGCTGCGGGGAGAGCTGGATCTGATATTGACGAAGGAAGTCAGCCGTTTTGCCAGAAATACGGTGGATACCTTATCCTGTACCCGGAAACTGAAGGCGGCGGGAGTGAATGTGATATTCACCCTGGATCAGATCGATACAGGGGATGCGGACGGAGAGCTGCGCCTGACATTAATGGCCGGCCTGGCGCAGGAGGAAAGCAGAAAAACTTCGGAACGGGTAAAATGGGGACAGAGACGGAGCATGGAGGCCGGTGTGGTGTTCGGCGGTGATCTGCTGGGATATCAGGTCAAAAACGGGAAAATCACGGTAAAGGAATCGGAGAGCTGGATCGTCCGGCTGATTTTTCAAAAGTACACCAATGAGGGGAAAGGGGCGTACACAATTGCCAGAGAGCTGCGGGAGCAGGGGATAAAAAGCCGGACGGAGAAAGACTGGTCTTCCACGGCAGTGCTTCGGATTCTTCGCAATGAAAAATATGTGGGAGACCTCTGTCAGAAGAAAACATTCACCCCTGATTTTCTGACGCACAGAAAGCAGTATAACCATGGGGAGGAAGAGATAATATATCTTGAAAATCATCATGCCGGAGTGATTGATCGTGACCTCTGGGAGCGAACCCGGAAAGAACTGAAGCGGCGCGGCGGAATGGCGAAGAAAGGGAAAAAACACAGCAGCCGTTACTGGTGCAGCGGCAAACTGTTCTGCGGGGAATGCGGCAGCAGGTATGTCAGCCGGAGAAAGCAGCGGACAGACGGCAGCGTAAGCTGTTCCTGGCGGTGCCAGACCGCGGCACGAGAGGGTGCGGAACGAAGAGACGGGTCGGGGAGAAAAAGCGGCTGTTCCAACGGGTCAATTCATGAGTGCGCACTGACTGCGGCAATGAATCATTGTATTCTCAGCCTCCTAACGGATCAAAAGACATTGGAAGGTCTTCTGTGGATAAAGCTTAAGAAGGCAGAGCGGGAGGAGCAGGCGGAGAAAAGAGCATTTCGTCTGGAACAGGAAATCCGGCGGATTCAGGAAAAAAAGAAAAGATCGGTGGATCTTCATCTGGAAGGGATTCTTTCTAAAGAGGAACTGAAACACCAGAATATCTGGTATGAGGAGGAGATTCAGGTGCTGCGGCTGCAGCAGCAAAGGCTGCGGAGGGAGGAGAGGGATTCGGATGAGGCAGAGGAGAGACTGAAAACAATTCTGCGCTTTGAACAGCCGGAACCTCAGGTTTATCGGGAAATTCTTGACAGAATGGTGATTTATAAGGAAAATAGAGTGGAAATCTGGTTGCGATCGGTCCCTTTTGGATTTCAACTGAAGCTTTGTACCCATGGAAAAAAATACATTCGGGCAGAGATTCTGGAGCGCAGTTTGATAGAAAAAACGGAAACTGTGCATAGTTTGGACGAAGGTAAGGATACTACATAGAAGAGCGTTTCTGAAGGAACTATTCCTGGAAACAGTAGACGAAAAAGGAGAAAACGGTAAGATGAAGGACAGAGTATTTGGCGTTTTACAGCGTGTCGGGCGCAGCTTTATGCTTCCGATTGCGATTCTTCCTGCGGCAGGACTTCTCTTGGGATTCGGAAGTTCCTTTACGAATCAGACTATGATAGAGACCTACGGTCTGACAGCATTTCTCGGAGAGAGCACAATTCTTCATCGTCTTCTGATGGTGATGAATGCAGTGGGGAGCATTATTTTTGACAATCTTCCCCTGATCTTTGCAGTCGGTGTAGCGATTGGCATGGCAAAAAAGGAGAAGGAAGCAGCTGCGCTGTCGGCGGTGATTTCCTATTTTGTGATGCATGCGGCGATTCAGGCCATGCTTTTACTTGAAGGGACAATTCAGTCGGATGGAACAGCGGCAAGTACGGTACAGAATGGAATGCTTACCGTTTCCTGCGGAATCCGGACACTGCAGATGGGAGTGTTCGGTGGGATTCTGGTAGGGTTAGGGGTAGCGGCGCTGCATAACAGGTATTACAAAATTCAGCTGCCGGACGCTTTCTCTTTTTTCGGCGGGACTCGTTTTGTCCCCATCATCTCCACGGTTGTCTATATGTTTGTGGGAATTCTGATGTATTTTGTCTGGCCGGTCATTCAGAATGGGATTTATGCTTTGGGCGGACTGGTGACGGGAAGCGGTTATCTGGGAACCTTTGCGTTTGGACTGATCAAACGGGCGCTGATTCCTTTTGGACTTCATCACGTATTCTATCTGCCGTTCTGGCAGACAGCGGTGGGCGGAACCATGGAGGTGGCAGGGCAGCTGGTGGAAGGGGGACAGAATATCTTTTTTGCACAGCTGGCAGATGCCGCGCATGTGCTTCATTTCAGTGCAGATGCGACACGGTATTTTTCCGGTGAATTTATCTTTATGATTTTTGGCCTTCCGGGTGCGGCTCTGGCCATGTACCAATGTGCGAAGCCGGAGAAGCGGAAGGCTGCCGGAGGTCTTCTGTTTTCCGCGGCTCTGACCTGCATGGCAACAGGAATTACGGAGCCGTTGGAGTTCTCCTTCCTTTTTGCGGCTCCTGTGCTGTTTGCGGTACAGGTAATACTGGCCGGCTCCGCCTATATGGTGGCCCATATGCTGAACATTGCGGTGGGACTCACTTTTTCCGGCGGTTTTCTGGATCTGTTCCTGTTCGGTATTCTTCAGGGCAATGAGAAGACAGGCTGGCTTCGAATCCTTCCGGTGGGTGTGATCTATTTCCTCCTGTATTACGTTCTTTTCCGTGTCCTGATTCTGAAGCTGGATTTAAAGACACCGGGACGGGAGGCTGATACGGAGGAGACCAGGCTGTATTCCAGAGCGGATATGGAGGAAAAGCCGGCCGGGACGTTGAAGGAAACCGGAGCTTCTCGCAGCGCGGAGATTGTCAGAGGCTTAGGCGGAAGCGGGAATATCAGTGATGTGGACTGCTGTGCCACCCGGCTGCGATGCACCGTACAGGATGCGTC
>JAEDOC010000037.1 GCA_016302185.1 Clostridium sp.
AGCACCTTGGTAATGCTGGCCGGTGCCTTCTGTTCATGCAGATTCTGTCCGAACAATACGGTTCCCGAATCCACATCCATCACAATTCCCGCCTCTGACTGAACTCCTGTATCAGACGGCCAGTCCGGTCCGGCAACAGCCGTCACGGGAAGAACCGCTGCCAGAAGGAGACTCAACAGTAAACTCACATATTTTTTCATCTTTTTCTTCCTCAATGTATTTCCTTACTCTTTTCTGCCGCCGGTAAGAACCGCCTGCCCGGCATCCATATTTTCCATATTCCTGATAATATAGATGGGGCGATCCTTCAGCTCCGTGAACAGAATCGCGATATATTCTCCGATGATTCCCACAATGACAAACAGCATGGCAAACATAAAGCACAAAAGCACCACAATAGTAGCATAGCCATTGGGCGTTCCTCTGGTTGCCCACTCCCCGATGGTATAGAACATCACCAGCAATCCCAACAGGCCCACTGCCATGCCAGAGTAAATACCCAGCTTTAAGGGCAGATCCGAAAAGCACAGGATCGTGTTAATGGAAAACTTGAACAGCTTGCGCAGGCTGTATTTGCTCTCCCCCGCCACCCGGGCCCTCGCCTCGTATGCAATGGTGGTCCGGCGGAATCCGATATTCTGGACATAGCCCCGCAGAAAACGCACCTTTTCCCGGTAATTCTCCTTCAGCACCGCCGCGGCATTGGCTTTCATGGCAAAGAAGTCAGACGCATTTTCCTCCAGCTTCACATCCGAAATCCGGTTAATCAGCTTATAAAAAGCAGATGAAGTAATATTTTTGATCAGACCGGCGGAACGATTCTTCGTCCGGACCATGCTGATCACCTCGTAGCCCTCTTCAAACTTCCGGATGATCTCCTCCACACACTCCGGCGGATGCTGCAGATCCGCATCCATGCAGACCACTCCGTCTCCGGTACTGTGATCCAGTCCGGCCAGCATCGCTGCCTCATGGCCGAAATTTCTGGAAAAGGTGATGACCTTCACCTTCGGATCCGTCTCTGCCAGTCCGGAAAGTATCTCCCCCGACCGGTCACTGCTTCCGTCATTTACAAAAATCATCTCATAATCCCAGGACAGCGCGTCAAACACCGGCTTTGCCTCCCGGTAGAACTCTCCCAGGGCCGCTTCTTCATTGTAAACCGAAATCACAATGGAAATCTTCTTCATCAATCCTGTACCTCAATTTCAATGGTGGAATGTGCCGGAACTCTTTTTTCCTCCGGCGGCAGCTGCATATAATCACCGTACAGCAGCTTCAAAATCGGATCAAAACCGGCCGGCGCCATCAGCACCGTATCCTCGAAGGGAACATCGATAACCTTCTCGCACCAGGCACTCTCTTCTTTCACATAGAAATAATCCGGCGCATAATTGCTGCAATACCAGTATTTCGTCTTTTTCTTCCGATCCTTTCTTGCCACCATCCGCTGCAGCTTATAGAGCAGAGGCATGGGAATCAGCCGGCCCGCGGTCGAAAGAACCCTGACCCGCAGCTTATCCATCGGGCTGTACTTGGAATAGTCGATATCATCCCGATGCGCCATGGACAGCCCATAAATTACTTTCTGAAGAAACAGCGTCGCCGAAGCGGCGGCCGGATTGTCCGGAAGCCGGTCCAGAATGAAGAGATCCACCCAGAGGTGATTTAATTTTCCTTCAAAATACTGCATCCGGGAATCTTCCTCCGGATGCATCCGACTGTTCTCATAAATCACTCTGGCCGTAAAATCATAGAATGCTTTTCCGTTCTGCAGCTGCTCGGGGCGCAGAAGGGACATTCCCTCCGGCAGTTCCCGTTCTGCCACCTTTAAAAACATCTCATACTGTGGTCTGGTGAAAATCACATCCGCATCGTCATCCCAGGGGATAAAGCCTTTATGGCGCACGGCGCCCAGAAGAGTACCGGAATCCAGAGCATAGCGGATCCTGTATTTCCGGCAGATGCGGTCAATTTCCTTCAGCAATTCCAGGCTGGCTTCGTGTACTCTGGTTAAATCATATTCTTTTTCTGTTGTTGTCACTGCTCACACGCTTCCTTCAATACCTTTGCCATATAGTCAATCATCTCATCGGTCATGCCCGGATATACTCCTACCCAGAAGGTATCCTTCATGATCCGATCCGTCTGTTCCAGGCTGCCTGCCACCCGATAGCCGGTCCCCGTCTGCCGCATCTCGTCAAAGCAGGGATGCTTAATTAAGTTTCCGGCAAACAGCATCCGTGTCTGGACTCCCTTGTCCTCTACATACCGCACCACCCGGTTGCGGTCCACCCCTTCCTTACAGGTGATCAGAAAACCGAACCAGCTGGGATCGGAATGCTCACATGCCACCGGAAGAATATATTTCTCCTCCGTACCGGCCAGTCCCGCCTTCAGACGGTCGAAGTTATGTTTTCTCCGCTCCACGAAGGACGGGAATTTTTCCAGCTGTGCACAGCCGATGGCAGCCTGCATATCTGTCGCTTTTAAATTATATCCAAAATGAGAATACACGTATTTGTGATCATAGCCCAGCGGCAGCTCGCCGTACTGACGGTCAAACCGGTGGCCGCAGAGATTGTCACAGCCGGACGGACAGGCACAGTCGCGGCCCCAGTCGCGGAAGGAACGGATAATCTTATTTAACAGCGGATTGTCCGTATAGACCGCTCCTCCCTCTCCCATGGTCATATGGTGCGGCGGATAGAAGCTGGAGGTTCCGATGTCACCGATGGTTCCGGTAAATTTCATCTCTCCGTTCAGCTCATACCGGCTTCCCAGCGCGTCGCAGTTGTCCTCCACCAGCCACAGACCATGACGGTCACAGAATTCCTTTACCACAGACAGATCAAAGGGATTTCCCAGCGTATGGGCAATCATCACAGCCTTCGTCTTCTCCGACAGCGCTTCTTCCAGCTTCGTCACATCAATATTATACTGCGGAATCGTCACATCCACAAACACCGGCACGGCGCCATACTGGATCATGGGGGTTACCGTGGTGGGGAAGCCTGCGGCCACCGTAATTACCTCGTCGCCCCGTTTTACCCGGCGCTCTCCCAGCAGAGGAGAGGTCAGCGTCATGAAAGCCACCAGATTGGCGGAGGAGCCGGAATTCACCAGCGAGCAGTATTTTACTCCCAGATATTCGGCCAGCTTCTTCTCAAACTCTTCCGTATAACGACCGGAGGTCAGCCAAAACTCCAACGCACTGTCCACCAGATTTACCATCTCCCGGCTGTCATAGACACGGGAGGCATAGGGAATCCGCTGTCCCTCCACAAACGGTTTCTTCTGATTATGATACGTATCGCAATATTCCGCCACCAGCTCTAAGATATGGCGGCGTGCCTGTTCTTTCTCTGTCATCTTTTTTCTCCCATTAATACGAATGTTTTTCTGATATTCCAAAGAAGTCCCGGATCTGCCGATCGGTCACTTCCCGCATCTCTTTCCCAGCCAGCCATGCTTTCGACCATGCCACCGTCTGTTCCACCGCTTCCTTCACATGAAGCCTCGGTTGCCAGCCGAAAACCCGCTTCACATGGGAGCAGTCCAGTTTTAAGAAATTGGCCTCATGGGGTCCTCCGTCATAACGGTTTACCCAACGCATTCCGCCGCCCCAGGCCTCACAGAAGAGATCGGTTAAAGCTCCCGTATTGACACAGTCACATTCTTCCGGTCCCACATTATAATTTCCCGCTTTTGCCCCGTTCTCATACTGCTCCTTTGCCACAGTCAGGTAAACTGACAGCGGCTCCAGCACATGCTGGAACGGACGAGTGGAATGAGGATTTCTTACCACAATCTCACTGCCGGCAGCCGCCGCGCGAACGCAATCAGGAATGATACGGTCTGCCGCGAAATCACCGCCGCCGATGACATTACCGGCCCGGCAGGTGGAGATAGCACAGTCCCGATCCTGAAAGAAAGATTGCTGATAGCTGTGCGTTACCAGCTCCGAGCAGGATTTACTGTTGGAATAGGGATCATAGCCGTCCAGACGGTCATTCTCCCGGTAGCCGTACTCCCACTCTTTGTTCTCATACACCTTGTCTGTGGTCACATTCACAAAGGAGCGGACCGACGGACAGAGGCGGATACACTCCAGCACATGAACCGTGCCCATCACGTTCGTTTCATAGGTTCCTACCGGATTCCGATAGGACTCCCGGACGATAGGCTGCGCCGCCAGATGAAATACAATTTCCGGCTGCACCCGGTCAAACACCTCTTTCAGATGGGCAAGATCCCGCACATCTCCAATCACATGATCCTCTCCCAGCACTTTCCCCAGCTGAAGAATCCCAAACAGGCTGGGATCGGTCGGCGGCTCCAGGCCGTATCCGGTCACTTTGGCACCGGCCAGCAGAAGGATTCTGGTCAACCATGCGCCCTTGAACCCGGTATGTCCGGTCAGCAGCACCCTTTTCCCTTTATAAAACTCAAATAATTCCATGTTCCGGCACCTTTCTTTCTAGTTCTCCCAGATCTTCCAGGGAGCCCTTCCCTCGGTCCACAGCTGCTCCAGCTGCATCTTATCCCGCTGGGTATCCATACATTTCCAGAAACCGTCGTGACGGAATACCATCAGCTGACCGTCCTTTGCCAGATTCTCCAGCGGCTCCTTCTCAAAGACCGTGGAATCTCCTTCAATGTAATCAAACACCTCCGGATTCATCATCATATATCCGCCGTTGATGATCTTGCCGTCATCATCGCTCTTCTCCCGGAACTCCCGGATCGCGCCGTCCGCATCCGCCTCCAGCACACCAAACCGCTGCCCCACATTTACTCCGGTGATGGTGGCAATCTTTCCGTGCTTCTGGTGGAACTTCACCAGCGCCGTCAGATCTACATTGGAAACCCCATCCCCGTAGGTCAGCAGGAAGGGCTCATTGCCGATGTAATCGCGGACTCTCTTGATCCGTCCCCCGGTCATGGTGTGAAGCCCGGTGTCCACCAGCGTCACCCGCCAGGGCTCAGAATAGTTATTGTGCACCTCCATCCGGTTGTTTGCCAGATCAAAGGTTACATCTGAGGTGTGAAGGAAATAATCCGCGAAATACTCCTTCACCACATACTGTTTATAGCCCAGACAGATCACAAACTCATGAAATCCGAACTGGGAATAGTATTTCATAATATGCCAGAGAATCGGCTGTTCTCCAATCTCTATCATAGGCTTTGGCTTTAAATGGCTTTCTTCGCTGATCCGGGTTCCGAATCCGCCTGCCAGGATGACTACTTTCATCTTCTCCTGCCTCCTTCTCTCCGATTACATTTGATTTTTATCTGAATATATTTAAATGATTGTCCTCCAGAATCTTCATTGCCGCGCGCACATCCTCCGCACTGCTGTGAAGATAGGTTTCCAGATCCTCATCACTGGCTGTCCGGTAATGCAGGCCCATCTCCCTGGAAATCTGCAGATATTCTTTCCGGTACGGTGCGGTCTTCAGTTCCTTCATGGTTGTCCAGCCGCTGCCTGCCGCGAGGAGAATCGTCCCTGCCGCGATACATAAGACTGTCACATCAGGCACTCTGTGCAGGACTCTGCTTCCAACCGGCTTCCAGCCCTTTTTCCTGCGGTGTCTGCCATCCCGTCCGCTCTCTTTTCTCTTCTCCATGACCAGCGCAAAGGTAAAGAGAATTCCCAGCAGTCCCAGCTGATACTGAAGGCCGTAACGGGAGGACATGCCGTATTCCTCTTTTAGGAAAATCCAGCGTGCCGCCAGAATCAGAAGATGATTTAGCCCGCCGCTTAAGATCAGGAGCAGCGGCAGAATGGTCTCCTCATAAATCCGGTATCTCCAGGTGAGATGAAGGGCATACAGATACAGGAAAATCACTGCACCACCCAGCAGATACACAAAGGCATCCGTGCCAAAAAAATCCCCCCGGTTTCCCAGTCCTTCCAGCTGCGCCACACCGATGACTGCTGACGCAAAGGCCTTAAGCAGGAACCGTACAAAAAACAGGGGATTCCTGAAAAATTCACTCACGATGCTTCCCTCTGCTACGGCTCCGCGGTGAACGTATACAGCCTGGGAGCTGCTCCAGAGGTAGAGCAGCAGGGAAATCAGAACCGAGGCGAAAGCCGCCTGATACGTTTTTCTCTCCCGGCGATCCCGCTGATTTCCCACCAGAAGAATCGTTCCCAGCGCCAGCAGCATAATCGCCGAATAGCTGCCGCAATAGGTTCCCGCGATCAGAAGTGTCAGCACCGGTGCCAGTCCGATGAGAAGAATCCGCTCCCATCTGCCTCTGCAGCCATATCTTACGGTGTGATCCAGCACCGCGAAATGAAGGATGAATCCGGAAACCGCCAGAAAACAGACCCAGCCGGTTCCGTTGGTCAGCATCTCCCATTTATTTAATCCAAAATAAACAAACTGAATCAGAAGGAACCAGCCAAAGCCGATCTCCTTCTTTTCCCCGGCATACACAGCCAGCACGGCCCCGCCGATTCCTAAGCCAAGCACCCCCAGTGCCATGTCAAACATGGTATTATAACCAAACAGGGCCACATTAATGATCCGCGCCAGATAGGTCACCGGCACCCGGGTCAGCACATCCGGCACAAAAAATTTGGCAGGATTTGCCACATCCGGCAGATAGGAATTAATCAGACGGATGTAATCCGTGTAAGCCACATTATCCGCCGCCCGATAAATATAATAAAAGCAAAACAGGATTCCCAGAATCACAGGAACCGCACAGGCTGCTCTCCGTTTCATTCCATTCTCCTTTTTTCACTGCTCAACCGGTTTAAGTACAGCTCAAACAGCTGCCGGTGTTTTTTCGCAATCACTTCCAGAATAACACCGCTGATCCACAGCAAAAACGCAATGACATACAGCCCGATGCAGGCAATCAGCGTCGGGAAACGGGGAACCAGCCCCGTCGCCAGATAATCTGTCAGAACCGGCAGAAACAGCCCTGTGGCAATCAAAAAAGCTATCATCCCCATCCACCCGAAAAAGGTAAAGGGCTTGTAATCCCGGAACAGACTGGCAATGGTTTTCAGCACCCGGAACCCGTCCCGGTAGGTATTCAGCTTCGATACACTGCCCGCCGGTCGATCCCGGTAGGTTACCGGAATCTCCACCAGTTTAAAATTCTTATCCAACGCATGGATACTCATCTCTGTCTCAATCTCAAAGCCCCGGGACAGAATCGGAAAGCTTTTGACAAATTCATAGTTGAAGGCACGGTATCCGGTCATAATATCGTGAATATCACTCTTAAATATAGTATTAATCAGCCCACGGACCAGGCGGTTTCCCGCATTATGGAAGGGGCGCTTATTCTCCGTAAAATAAGTGGAAGAAAGGCGATCGCCGATCACCATATCTGCCCGTCCGGACAGCACCGCTTCCACCATACCCGCCGCATTTTCCGCCGGATACGTATCATCTCCGTCAATCATAAGATAACACTGGGCATCAATGTCGCGGAACATACTGCGAATCACATTGCCCTTGCCCTGGCGGTACTCATAGCGGACCACCGCCCCGGCAGCCTTCGCTATCTCATCCGTATGATCCGTCGAATTATTGTCATATACGTAAATCACCGCTTCCGGCAGCGCTTCTCTGTAATCCTTTACCACCTTTGCAATGGTCTGACTCTCATTATAACACGGAATCAGCACCGCGATCTTGTCCATCTCTTCTCCTCCTAAAAGAAATGCTCCTCCAGCATCAGGCAGAGTGCATGATATACCGGCAGATGAAGCTCCTGAATCTTATAAGTTTCCTGTTCCGGAACTACAACGGCTGCATCGCAGAGAGCACGGATGGCACCGCCGTCCCGGCCCAGAAGGCCCACGGTTTTCAGCCCCAGCGCTTTTGCCGTGATCGCGGCCAGCTTCACATTCTCCGAATTTCCCGAAGTGGAAATTCCTAAAAATACATCCCCCGGTTTTCCGTAGCCCAGCACCTGCTGTGCATAGACCATGGATCCATCCACATCATTTAAGAATGCAGTGGTAAGTCCCGGGTGGCCGGTCAGCGCGATGGCCGGCAGCCCCTGCTGCAGGCGAGCCGCCAGGGCCGCTCCTGCTTCCGGATCCACCTGTTTCAGCGATTCTGCCAGTGTTTCCGGCACCGGACGCTTTTTCACAAAGCCCTTCATCAGCTCTCCCACAATATGCTCCGAATCGGCGCAGCTTCCGCCGTTTCCGGCAATCAGAAGCTTGCCGCCTGCCTCATAACAATTTTTTATGATCTCATAGACCTCCCGGATCGCAGCTTTCTCCCGTGTCAACACGGGATACCGCTCCAGAAGCTCCTGTATATATTCATATTCCATCATTCTAACAACTCCTCTTCCGAAACATAGGTCCGGTAATGCTCATCAAACATCTTCAGATTCTCCGCGGCTTTCTCCGCATCCACCCCTGCTTCACTCCGCCTTGCCAGACAGTTGCCCGCTGAAAAATACAGATCTGTCAGTGTTCCGCGGCGAATCAGATCCCGCAGAAGATGATAGCTCCAGGCCCAGTTCTCCTCTCCCAGATATCCCGCCTGCGCATACACAAAATCCGTTTTCGCATACTCCATGTATTCTTCAAAAGCTTCCGGGGAATTTACCAGCTCCACATTGCCCCAGGGCGCCGTGACATCCTTATACGACTGCACATTGCAGGGAAACTGCAGGCAGTAAGGATGTTCTCCAAAGGAAATCACCCGATGGGATGGATCCGATTCCAGAATCTTCCAGATCTCCGCATTGCCGCTGATCTCCATCCGGCTCTTCTCCTGCGCCTCATGATCCACATAGCCCCGATTCACCAGCTGAACCGGCGTAAAGCCGGCACACCAGGCCCAGGAGGTATTGGCTGTCACCAGAAGGTTGAAGACCAGCAGCGGAAACAGCAGTGCCAGGAACACTTTCTTCCCTCTGGTATAGCGCAGCCCGGAAAAAACATGGCAGGCAAGCAGAAGAAGCATGGTATAAAGCAGCATAAAATAATTGCCGTCCACCTGATAAAGCATCACCAGGCTGACCAGGTTCACCGCCAGAAACGGCCAGAAGATCAGTCCCGCCGCCTTCCGAAACGAATATCCCGCTCTTTGTCTTCTATCTCTGCGAAACAGAGAGACCCCGAGCAGCGACAGCACCATGAAGACCGTCAGAAACAAAAGCAGCGAACTGCCCCAGACCATCGTCACATGCAGCATATCCTGTCCCTCAGGAGCCAGCAGAATCTGGTACAGACGCCGGAAAAGCAGGTGAAATACCGACTCCCCTTCCTCATAATTGGCCGGAAGCCCGCTGACCGCAAAGGGATATTTCATTCCAAATCCCAACCGGGAAAGCAGCGAAGTAAAGACTGATGTCACCGGCATTCCGGTAATCCGAAAGGTTCTCAGCCAGACAGCCGCCAGTGCTGTCACCGGGGGCAAAAGTCCCAGCCAGTGGCATATCCGGGCCCGCAGCGCCAGGCGCCCGGACAGAAGCAGATAGATTCCCATCATGCCGAATACTGCGGTGGAAAACACAAGGGCGGTCGGCTTCATCGTCAGCGACAGAAAATAGGTTCCCGCCGTCAGAATCAGAAACAGCACCGGCCTTTTCCTCCGATCCGCAGCTCTCACGTAACGGAAGAAAAAATCTGCCATCAAAAGCTGCAAAAACCAGGTAATCATATCTGTCTTTGCCGATACCGCCATGTTCATGATTCCCGGGATCGCCGCAGTTAACACCATGGAGAGCAGGGTTCCGCTCTCTCCCATAAACAGCCGGGCCAGCCTCCCTGTTGCCAGAAACCCCAGCACCGCCAGCCACAGATTGAAGAAAATCAGATAACTGTGAGACGGCAGGTCACAGAGCGGAAGTGTTAAAATCTCCCACCCCTTGGAGTAAACATACACCATGCCAACCAGCCCGGGATCTTCGTAGATTCCGCCTCCGCCGGCCAGAATGTATTCAGAACGCACACCGTACCACAGCGTATCAAAATCCAGCGCAATCCCTACGCGCCCCACCTGCAGAAGCACCATCACAAGAAGAAAGGCATATGCCAGCCGTTCCACAGTTCCGGCATGTCTCAGCGCCAGCTGTGCCCGTTCCAGGAAGCCGCTCACGCTTCCTAATTCTTCTGCATCCGGATCCTCCCGATCCAGGAAACGAACCTCGATCAGATACCATCCCAGAAGCAATATCCCAAGGACCAGAGATACCACCCGGAGAATCCTGATACTTCCGATTCCCATTGCGGAAAGAAAACAGAAGAGACTGATCACAAAACTGCTTCCCAGCACAAAATCCGCCGGCCAGCCGCCAGCATTTCCCATCCGAAATACCCTGGTACGTAAAAACCATCCCGTCATCAGAAGGAAGGCCAGATAGAGACCGGATACCAGCATAGGAAGAAATGTCACATGAATCCAGCAAAAGACCAGAACTGCAGCAACCGCTGTTCCGATGCGAAGTCTTTCATGCCCTTTCCGAAGAAACAGACCCAGGAACATAAGGAACAGGATCCCCAGCTCCAGAAGCATCTCCCGGGTCTCCCGCAGAACAAGATAGTCTGCCAGAAATCCGTCCCCGGTAAACATCGCCCTTGCAGGCAGCAGCACGCACAGGACCATCGTCGCTGCCAGAATGAATCCTCCCGCTGCACCTGCTGTCTTCCCCTGTCTCTTCCCCATCTTTTTCTCCCCGTCTTTATTTCTCTTCTTTCAAAAAAGTGGTACCCCGCTTTCTGCCGTAGGTTCCATTTACAATTCCACGGACTGCCTCCAGCAGATTTTCCGCGTAAAAATCATATTCTTTGGGAACGGCCGTTCCGGATCGCTCCGCCCCAGCCTCTTCCTCCCGGATTTTGCTTCCGTATCCGGTTCCCACCAGGATTCCGGTTACCCCATAGTTCCGTCCGGCCCTGGTATCCAGAAGCTTATCCCCTATCATATAAGACTGTTCCTTATCGATGCCTCCCGGTGTATCCCGCTCTGCCTGCTCGAACATGCCGGTTTCCGGCTTGCGGCAGTGACATCTCTTTTTGTACTCCCCGATTCCGTGTTCCGGATGATGGGGACAGTAATAAAAGGCATCTACATGAGCTCCCTGCCTGCCGAGAAGCTCATTCAGATAGGAATGAAGACGCACCACGTCTTCTTCCTTATAGTATCCTCGGGCCACCCCGGCCTGATTGGTTACCACAATCACCCGGTATCCCGCCTCATTCAGCATCCGTACCGCCTCCGCGGTTCCGTCGATCAAAACCAGATCCTCCGGCCGGTGCAGGTAATTCACCTCCACATTCATCGTACCGTCCCGATCCAGAAACACTGCTTTCTGTTTTTTTTGCATCATAAGTGAAACCGATACTCCTTCTCCGGCATCTGTACGCTGACCTCCCGGTACTTCCACCGTTCCTCGCTGCAGATCCAGCTCTGCGCGCCCCGCAGTTCAAAGTTCCAGTCCATCAGCTGACCTCCTGCCTCCTGAAGCCGTTTTCCCACCCGATGCTTCACATTATAGGGGCAGTACACCAGAAGGAATCCGCCTCCGCCGGCTCCCAGAAGCTTCCCGCCCAGAGCGCCTGCTTTTTTGGCCTCCTCATACAGAAAATCAATCTGCGGATTGGTGATCTTACTGCTCATCCGCTTCTTGCTCTCCCAGCCATAGTCCAGCAGCTTGCCGAAATTATGAAGATTGCCTTTTAACAGCTCATCCTTCATCGCATACGCCAGCGCCTTCACCTCACACATGGCCTGAAAGGCATCCGGTTTTTCGTAGTTGCTCACCTGATCCTTGATGATATTGGCTGACACATGGATGTTGCCGGTATAACACAGCAGCAGATTGTACTGCAGTTCATTGATAATATCTCTCCGGATCCGCAGCGGATTTACCACCACATTGTTTCTTCCGTGAAATTCGATAAAGTTAAATCCGCCAAAGGTGGCCGCATACTGATCCTGATAACCGCCGGCAATACCCAGATCCAGACGTTCCACCCCGTAAGCCAGATCTGCCATTGCATAATTATCCAGTTCAATCCCCTTCCACCGTGCCATGGCCGTAAGAAGCGCCACCATCACCGTGGAAGAGGTTCCCAGACCGGATCCGGGCGGTGCATCACACTGAAGATAGACCTCACAGCCCTGCTTAATATCCATCGCCTTCAGCGCCGCGGTCACCAGATCCAGACGGCCGTCATAGACATAATTTTCTTTTGCATTATATTTGACCGTCATATCAAAATCCAGGGAATGTACCGTGATCTGGTCATCCTCCCGCGGAATGATCGAACAGTAGGCATATTTATTGATAGTGCTGCCAAGAATCGCTCCGCCCTGCTCCACGCAGAACGGTTCCACATCGGTTCCGCCGCCGCCGAAGCTGACGCGCAGCGGCGCTCTGCCTCTGATTACCATGTGACAACTCCTTTCTCCACATCCTTCTGAAATTTGAAATAATCCTCCGGGATTCCGATATCAATGAAATATCCGTCATTGACAAAACCGCCCAGCTGCCGGCCTTCCTTCATCCAAAGCGGAATCATCTCATTCTCCAGAGAAACCTTTCCCGTCGGAATGGTCTCCAGAAGCGCCCGGTTCATCAGATACACTCCGCCGTTGATGGTTCCCGGACAGGACTTTTGAACCTTTTCATTGAACCCGGTAAGCATCGCTCCGGACAGCGTGGCTGCACCGTACCGAGAGATATCCGGCACCTCCCGAAGTACCAGCGCCATCTCCAGCGCATTCTCCTCCTTTACCCGCAGGAGGCGGCCGTAATCCATCTGATAAAAGGTATCCGCATTCAGCACGAAAAAGCTGTCTTCCGTCACAAAGCGGCCCGCATTCTTAATCGCTCCCGCAGTTCCCAGGAGTTCCTCCTCATACGCATAGGAAACCTTCACGCCAAACCTGCTCCCGTCTCCGAAGTACTCTTCCACCATGCTTCCCTTGTATCCGACCGCAAAGATGATCTCATCGATACCATAACGAGAGAGCTCATGTACCACATATTCCATAAAAGGCTTGTCCCCGATTAACGCCATTGGCTTGGGACGATCATTTACCACACTGCGGAGTCTGGTTCCCAGACCACCCGCCAGAAGTACTGCCTGCATTTCTTTCTCCTTCTGCCCTATGACAGGGCACACAAAACCCAGTTTAACTTTCTAATTTTATCATAGTTCCCGGGGTTTTTCCACTGTATCGGAAGAAGAAAAGAAAAATGTAAGAAAAACCGCACAAAAAAGGCAGCACCATCCGTCAGTACTGCCCTGTTTCTTTCAGGTATTCTTCCATTTTCTTTAAACGGCTTTCATTCTGCTCCTTCTTCCTGTGGCTGACCAGCCCCGTCAGAACCTCCATCGCCATCACAAGAGCCGTGTAAGAATTATAAAAGGACAGTCCATCCGCAGAGCACAGAATCACAGCTTCTGCCCCTGTACAAAGCGGTGACGTGTACTTATCCGTCAATGCCACAAGATGAGCTCCCGCTTCTCTTGCCATCCTCGCCGCAAACACCGTATCGCTGGAATACCGTTCAAAAGAAAACGCAACCACCACATCCTCCGGAGTCAGATCCACCAGAGAATCCACCAGGGGACGGCTTCCGTTAACCACGAAGACGCCGGGCCGCACACACCCCAGCATGACGCCGAAGGAATCGGCAAAACCGGCACAGCAGCGGAACCCCACCAGATAGACGCGGGAAGCATCTCCAATCAAAGATGCCGCTTTCCGATACTCCGCATGATTCGCTGCCGTCTGATCCTTCTCGATATGACGAAGAACATTCGACTGAATTACCGTGATCAGCTCCTCCTCGGAAAGCTCTGCCGAATTCTTAATCCGTTCATAGGGGATCTCCCCCTGCGCCTTTTTTCGTTCCTCTGCCACCGCCTGCTGCAGAGCACGCCGGAACGCAGTAAAATTCTCATATCCCAGGCGGGTTGACACCCGAACCACCGAGGATGCACTGACCTTCAGCTTCGCCGCCAGCTCTGCCGCCGTCAAAAAACACGCCGTCTCCGGATTCTTCAGAATATAATCCAGCACCAGACGATCCTTTGGCGTCAGCTTTACCCCGGCCATTCTCTCACGGATCCCTTTTCCGTCCGCTGCTGCCTTCTCCTCAAACATTTTCCTTCCTCCCGTCCTGAGAAATATGATTGACAAACGTCATTTCTGTTTTTATAATGATTTTTATAAATCTTTTTTATTTCAAAATGATTTTCGAAAATCATTATAGCCGGATTTTGGGGGTTTGGCAAGAACTATCGAGAGAACTCTTTTCTTTTTTCTGACAATGACTCCGAAGAATCCGTAAAGGAGGTAATACACCTTGACCCGTGACATGACCGAGGGAAGCATCGCCAGACACATGCTTTTTTACGCAGTTCCTCTGGTATTCGGCAACCTGTTCCAACAGCTGTATCATACCGTCGACTCCGTGGTGGTAGGACAATTCCATGGAAAAAAGGCACTGGCCGCCGTAGGTGCCGCCGGACCGATCATGAATATCCTGACCTTTCTTATCGTCGGTATCTCCATGGGAACCTCGATTCTGATGGCCCGCTATTTTGGCGCACGGCAGGAGGAAGAGCTTCGAAAGGAGCTGGGAACCTCCCTGACCGCAGGTTTTCTCCTCACCCTGGTTCTGGCTGTCGTTTCCTTTCTGGGAAGCGCATGGTTCATCCGAATCACCAATACTCCGGACGAGATCGCGGCTCCCGCTGCTGCATACCTGCGGATTATCTGTACCGGCCTGCTTTTTACGTTTTTGTATAACCTGTTTTCAGCCGCACTGCGGGCCATCGGAGATTCCAGAGCGCCGCTCTTGGTGCTGATACTGACCACCATCGTCAATGTCATTCTGGATATTGTCCTTGTCGGCATTCTCCGTCTGGGCGTTACCGGGGCCGCCCTGGCAACCATCCTGTCCCAGGCCGTATCGGGACTCTCCCTTCTTCTTTATATCCGCCTGCGTGTGCCGCTGCTTTGCTTAACGCTTGAGGATCTCAGGCTGAATCGGGAGATGCTCCGCTTAACCGCTGATTTCAGTTCCATCTCTGCGGTGCAGCAGACCGCCCTCTATGTGGGACGCCTGCTGGTACAGGCCGGCGTTAATGCTCTGGGTGTGGATGCCGTAGCTGCCTTTAATGCTGTTTCCATCATCGACAGCTATGTCCTGGCCCCCGGTGACAGCCTCGCCGCCTCCATCACCACCTTCACCGCACAGAATCTGGGCGGTAAGAAGAACCGACGCATCCCGCAGGGCTTAAAATGCATGTTTGTGATGGCAGAAGTCTACACCATTGCCGTTACCGTTCTGGTCCTCCTGGGACGCAATTCCCTCCTCGGTATTTTCCTGAAGCCGGAAGAAACCGAAGCACTGCGTCAGGGACTCTCCTACCTGATTCCCATGGCCTCCTTCTACTTTCTGTCCGGTATCAATAACACCTGGCAGGGCTACTACCGCGGACTGGGCCGCTTAAAGACCACGCTGACAGCGACCTTTGTGCAGATGCCGGTGCGCGTTCTCTTAAGCTATCTTCTGTTTGATTCCTGCGGTATTCAGGCTGTTGCCATCGGCACTGCTGTCGGGTGGGTGTGCATGGCTGCCTATGAATTCACGGTTTACCGTTCTATATTGATTTAACTGAGCAGTGCGAAAAGAGCCGTGCATCCAACTGCGTCATGCT
>JAEDOC010000038.1 GCA_016302185.1 Clostridium sp.
CGCCCCTTCTGACCCGATCCATCTTGCCGGCACCGTAATTCTGTCCCACAAAGGTTGTGATAGAGATACCAAGGGCATTGATGATCATCCAGAATACACTGTCGATTTTTCCATAGGCTGTCCACGCTGCCACTGTATCGGTTCCCAACGAATTGACACTGCTCTGAATAATCATGTTCGAGGAAGAATACATCACAGACTGCAGCCCTGCCGGAAATCCAATCTGGATAATCCTAAGCAGGATAGAAAAATTCAGTTTGATTTTTCTTAACTCCAGGCGGTACGGCCCGTCCGTCCGCATCAGAGTAACAACCACCAGGGCAGCACTGACCATCTGAGAGCAGATCGTCGCCAGTGCAGCCCCTTCGACGCCCATCCGAAAACCAACGACCAGCACCAGATCCAGTAAGATGTTTGTCACACAGCTGGCCATCAGGAAATACAGCGGCTTTTTCGAATCTCCGATTGCCCGCAGAATACCTGCGCCCATGTTGTAAATCAGATTGAAGAAAATGCCGTAAAAATAGATCTGCAGATATGCCACTGACTGTTTCTGAATCTCTTCCGGCGTTCCCATCAGCTTCAGCACCGGATCCGAAAATGCAATTCCCACCACAAACATCACAAAGCCGCAGGACAGCGAGAAGGAAATTGCCGTATGTACCGCTTCACTGACGCGCTGTCGATTTCCTGCGCCATAAAACTGAGAGATAATTACCGTAGCTCCAGAGGACAGCCCGACGAAAAAGCCAACCAGAAGATTGACCAGAATCGCCGTACTGCCGCCCACCGAGGCCAGGGCTTCCTTTCCCACAAAACGGCCGACAATCACCGCGTCCGCCGTATTATACAGCTGTTGAAAAAACGTTCCGAACAGAATCGGGAAGAAAAATAACAGAAGCTGCTTCCAAATCACACCTTCTGTTATCCCGTTTCTTTTTTCAGGCCCCTTTGCCATCTTCTTTTGTTCCGTGGCAGATGTGTCCATCTTACCTTTCTCCTTTTCTTCACTTTCTCTTTCGTTATCCCAGCTCCGCAATCCGCGTAATCCCCACATAAATATGGGAAATCTTATACCAGGTAGCGAAATCCACCACTCCGGTCTGCGGAAGTCCGAAGATGGACTGGAATGCCCGCACTGCTTCCGCTGTCGCCGGACCGTAGATGCCATCCGGCCGAATCTGCGGAATCGAGCTGTATACACTGGCTATAGCGTCCAGCTGTTCCTGCATCTGACGCACCTTATCCCCGCTGGATCCAATGGTCAGCGGTTCTCCAGGGAAGGAAATGGGAATCCCGGAAATCATCTCCGCCGCGTTAATATAGATGCTGCTCCCGTAGAAATGCCGGAGAATCCGAATTGCACTGTAGCCCTCCTCCCCCAGAGCACAGGAACCCCACTGAGTCATCCAGCCGGGACAGGTAACCATCCGGCCGTCACAGTACTGGGTCAGAATCGGCTGACGCACCCCCGGACGGGACAGATAGCTGTTAAAAATATCATCCACCACCGCAGAAATAGGCTCAAATATATCTCTTCCATAGATCCACTTGTGATCAAAAGCTGTAGATGACGTAATCGTAAAATCGTAGCCCTGATTCCGGTACCATTCGGTATAGACCCGGTTCAGTGTAAAGGACATGATCGCCAGCACATTGGCCACGATCGTCTCCTGGGGCCAGGTGGCATAGATCTCGCTGGAAGCCACATTTTTAATATAATCCCGGTAGGGCACATAATAATTTGGAGCAGAAGCATCCGTAGGAACTCCGTCATGCACAATCACGGTCTGGGGAACTACCACCCGGCTCAATACAATCTCTCCGCTTTCGCTGGCCGGCTTAATCTCATCCTCCGCGATTTTAGGCGGATACTGTCCGTACAGCGTATGATCCGGAATCAGAATATCCTCCTCCGCTTCCGATGCCTCCGGCAGAGGAATCATCCGGATTGGCTGAATCGCCACCACTCCGGCCAGAATCTCCGTTCCTTTCACAGAAACCGGTTCAAACCCCGGTGCTGTTACCGTCACATTATATTCCGAGTAAGGGCGGATCGTATTCTCCTTCTCCAGACTCAGCTCCACCGGAGGCGCCTTCACCGTTACCTCCTCCGTCTGTCCGGACGAGTTGGTGTGCAGTACCTCCCGGGATCCTTCCTCTTCCGGATACTGAATGGAAACCTCTGCGTCCTTGATAGGAAAATTGTTTTCCGAATTTACCACATCCACCCGCAGAAAACCATCCTGCGTCTCCATACTTTCACAGACCCGCAGAATTCTTTCCTCTCTTCCCGTACCATGTCCATATCGATTCATTTCTCCTTCGAACCTCTCACTTCGGTTTGGTTACTATATGATATAGAGAAATGTGTCCCGATATGCCAGGCCGAATTTTATGCTGTCTTAAATCTCTCTGGTTGCCTCCCGCAGCCAGAGCCGTTCTTCCTCCTTAAGATACGGTGCCAGATGGGTATAAACGCCCCGATGATACTCATTCAGAAGCCGTCTGTCCCGCGGCTCCATAAGCTCCGGTACAATGGCCTCCAGATCAATGGGTACCCAGGTCAGATTCTCGAATCTTAAAAACTGTCCAAAAGCCGTCCTCTCCGCTCCCACGCAAAGCATCAGATTCTCTGTACGGATACCGAATTCACCTTCCAGATAGAGGCCCGGCTCATCCGAGGTAACCATCCCCTCCTCAAATACCGAACGATCCGGTTTCCCTGCCGCTGTACGCCAACGGATGCTGTTGGGCCGTTCATGAACCACTCCCAGATAGCCCACGCCATGACCGGTCCCGTGATTGTAATCCAGTCCCCGCTTCCACAAAAGCTCTCTGGCCGCCAGATCCACGTTAAAGCCATGACAGCCGGAAGGAAACTTCATATCCATAAGGCGCAGCATCCCGCAGGCCACCAAGGTAAAATATTCCTTTTCCTTCTCTGTCAAAGGACCTAACACGATGGTCCTTGTGATATCCGTGGTTCCTTCCAGATACTGTCCGCCGGAATCCACCAGATAAAAGCCTTCCGGCTTCAGCACTGCATTACTTTCCTCCGATGCGGAATAATGACACATGGCTGCATTGGCTCCATAGGCTGAAATCGTGGGAAAGCTCAAATCCAGGAATCCATCCTGTTCTGACCGCAGTCTGTCCAGGTATGCGGCGGCGGAAAGCTCCGTCACCGGTTCTCCTTCCGTCTGCTTCACCGCTTCTTTGAGCCAGCGGATGAAACGGACCATCGCCACACCATCCTTATCATGGGCACTGCGGATATTGGCAATCTCTGTCCCGTTTTTTACCGCCTTAAACCGGGAGGAAGGATTCATCGCATCCACAATCTCTGCCGTTTTAGGGAAACTGCAAAGCAGCTGATAGTTTACACAGGATTTTTCCAGAAGAATCCTGCCGTCATCCAGCGCTGCCGCCATCTCATATACCTTCTCATACTCCAGAATCTGAACGCCCAGATTCGTCAGATACTCCTCCACCGCCGCCGTCAGCTTCTCCCTGGAAACAAATAGGAAAATCTCCTTTTCCGTCAGTATCAGATACGAGAGAAACACCGGTGTACAGAGCACATCACTGCCGCGCAGATTTAAAAGCCATATAATATCATCCAGACTGGTCAGAATGTGAACATCCGCATTCTTCTCCTTCATTGCCTCCCGGACCCGACGGATCTTCTCCGCCGCCGGGTCTCCTGTATAGGATTCCTGCAGAATCCAGACCGGATCCTGCGGAAGGGAAGGACGATCCTCCCAGATCTCGCCCACCGGATCCACATCACAGCAGAGACGGATTTCCCGTTTTGACAGTATCTCTTCCAAATGAAGACCCGTCTGACCGTCCACCACACGTCCGTCAAACGCCAGGCAACCGCCTTCCGGAAGCTTTCGTTCCAGATACTCCTCCACTGTGGGAACATTCGTCTCTCCCATCCGATAAAGTGTTACTCCGCTTCCGGAAAGCTCTGAGGCTGCCTGCACAAAATAGCGGCCATCCGTCCAAAGCCCTGCTTCTTCTGCGGTAATTACCGCAGTTCCGGCAGAACCTGTAAATCCGGTTATATACTCCCGGCACTTAAAATAATCGCTGACATACTCCGATCCGTGAAAATCTGCCGTAGGAATCAGGCAGGCATCGAATCCCCGCTCCGCCATGACTTCCCTCAGCGTCCGGATTCTCTCCCGGATTACTTCCGCTCTTTCCATCTCTTCTTCCTCTGTTTCTCCCGTCTTCTTTTCCATCCCGTCAGGATATCAGCCATTATTTAAAGCATCTTCTATCGCCTGCGCAATGGCCTCACTGTAGGTCGGATGGGCACGCATGGCAGTGGACAGCTGATATGCCGTCAGGCCGTTGGCAATAGCCGTAGCCATCTCCCCAATCATGTCCGTCGCCCGAGGACACATAATTTGTGCTCCCACCAGCGTATTCGTATAAGCTTCAAAAATCAGACGGACAAAACCATTGGTCTCCCGGCACAGAATTGCCTTTCCGTTGCCGTTTAAATGCGCCATGCCGCATTTCACCTTCATATTATAGACACGGGCATCCTCCACCGTAAATCCGACCGCGGCAATCTCCGGATCCGTATAGATACAGACCGGTACCACCGGAAGCACCACATACATGCCGTTAGGCACGACAGTCAGCTGCATCCGGTGACGGCACCCTGCCAGCTCCTCCACCACATAGATAGCCTGGGAAGCCGCCACATGGGCCAGCTTGGTTTTCGAAGCCACGTCACCGATGGCAAAGACATTTTTCTGGGTGGTCCGATAGGTTCCTTTTACCACCGGACTACCGTTTTTCACTGTCACTTCACAATCTGTTGCCAACACGTTGCCCAGATAGGAGGTTCGCCCTGCCGCTACCAGAACACGGTCTGCCGCTACCTGCTTCCAGCTTCCCTGCTCCTGGTAACAGACAGAAACCGTATCATTGGATCGCGAAGCAATCTGCATCACATTTACATTACAGCGGACATCAATGCCCCTCTCGCGAAGGCTGTCCTCCAGCTGCTCAGAAGCAGCCGGATCCATATCAGAAAGAAGACAGCTGCTTCTCTCCAGAATCGTTACCTTGGAACCCAGCGCAGCAAAAATCGCCGCCAGCTCCACACCGATCACACCGCCGCCAATCACCGTCAGACAGTCAAAGTGCCAATCCTCCGCCTGAAGCATCGTCCGGCTGGTCATCACCTGGGGCAGATCCACTCCCGGAATATCCGGAAGAATCGCCCGGGAACCCGTTGCCAGAATTACATTGGTTCCCTTCAGCGTCCTCACCCCATCCTTCGTAAACACTTCCACCAGATTATCCTTATGAAGGCGTCCTTCTCCATAGATCAGCTCGGCTCCGCTCTCCTCTAGGGAACGCAGAATCGTTCTCCGAAATTCCTCCACGGATTCTCTCTTATATTCCTGCATCTTTTTCAGATCAAAACCGACATTACTGGCTTTGATTCCGAATCTGGATGCCTGCAGTACATCACGATACACAGAGGTTGCCTGCAAAATCGCCTTTGCAGGAATACAGCCGGTATTCACACAGACACCGCCCAGCTCCTCCTTCTCAATGAGCGCCGTCTTCATCCCGAAAAAGGCTGCTCTGGAGGCCGCCGTATACCCGCCGGGACCACCTCCGATAATAATCAAATCGTACTGTTCTGGCATAATATTTCCCCCGTTTAACTTACAGCAAATGAATATGATGCGCCTCTGCCTCCGTCCGGATTCCGTCCGGCCAGATAGATGCCTGAACCTCACCGATATGCGCCTTTCTTAAGTAGAACATACAGATACGGGACTGACCGATACCGCCGCCGATGGTATAAGGAAGCTCCCCCTGCAGCAATGCCTTCTGGAACGGAAGCTTTGCCCGCTCTTCACAGCCCGCCTTCTTTAACTGCTCTGCCAGTGCAGTCTCATCCACACGGATACCCATGGAAGACAGCTCCAGAGCAATATCCAGAACCGGATAGTAGACAATAATATCGCCATTTAATTTCCAATCATCATAGTCCGGTGCCCGCCCGTCATGCTTCTCGCCTGATTTCATCTTATCACCGATCTGCTCGATAAATACTGCGCCGTGAAGCTTGGCAATCTTATACTCTCTCTCTCTCGGAGTGCAGTCCGGATACCGATCCTCCAGCTCCTGTGTGGTAATAAACTCAATATGATCCGGAAGATAACGGCCAATATATTCATATTCATAAGCCATATAATCCTCGGTTACCTTCAGTGCCTTATAAACCGACTTTACCGTCTGTTCCAGCGTCTCACGATTACGCTCTTCCTTCGTAATAACCTTTTCCCAATCCCACTGATCCACGTAGATGGAATGGATATTGTCCGTATCCTCATCCCGGCGAATGGCACTCATATCTGTATAGAGACCCTCTCCCGGCTGAAAACCATATTCCTTCAGGGCTCTGCGCTTCCATTTTGCCAGAGAATGAACAATCTCCGCCTCCCGATCGCCCTGCTCTTTGATTCCAAACTTTACCGGACGCTCCACACCGTTTAAATTATCATTCAGTCCGGATTCCGGAAGAACAAAAAGCGGTGCGGAAACACGAGTCAGATTCAGCTGTCTCGCCAGCTCCCGCTGGAAAAAGTCCTTCACTACTTTAATGGCAATCTGGGTTTCTCTGAGGCCGATTGCCGGCTCATATCCTGCCGGCACAATTAAGTGTTCCATGATTGTATCCTCTTCTTTCTGCAAAAAATATTTTTCTATTTGTTTCTTTTATTATTATAGTATCGTTTTAGTATACCATATTTGAAATGGAAAGGGAATATTCTATCTGCGCCCCCCGGAAGAAA
Source organism: Clostridium sp. (assembly GCA_016302185.1). Lineage (GTDB taxonomy): Bacteria > Bacillota > Clostridia > Lachnospirales > Lachnospiraceae > Otoolea. The sequence continues at coordinate 6,840 of JAEDOC010000038.1, forward strand.
AACAGCGAATCACAATCTCCATCACCACGTTCTGATTCTCCGCCTGAAATGTTACCGACAGCCTGTCGTCCTGCAGCATCCGTTTCAGTTCCACGTCCATATCCGAAATCAACAGCGCCTCCCCGGTGATTTTCGCCCGGATGAAGCCATCCGTACGGCGAACCTCATACCCGGCGCCGCAGTTCGATGCAAACTCCCGAAGAAGTCTCTCCTCCCGCTCCTCAAATCGCTTGATTCGCTTTTCATCCGTAACCCTGTTTCTTTTCCTGTCCTCCGCTTCCCAAATGAGACGTCTCAGCCCCTCGTCCATGCCGACCCCCTCCAGCTCTAAGAATGGTACTCCATATTGAAAAAAGCTGACGGCGAACAATCTCGACATCAGCTTAAATAAAATTGTAAATCGGGGCAACAGGATTTGAACCTGCGACCTCTCGGCCCCCAGCCGAGCGCGCTACCAAGCTACGCCATACCCCGGACTCACGTTAATTAATTATACCAGAAAATTACCAAAGGTCAATCTTTTTTTCACGAAAAAATATGGTATACTAAAATCAAACCACGGCAGCGAAGCGTTCCCTGCTTCTGAAGCTGCGTATCAGAAAGGATGTTGCATAATTATGATTAGTTTTGATCTGGATATGACTCTGCTGGATCACAAGACGGATCGGATTCCCGACAGCGCCTTATTCGCCATCGAGAAACTACGTAAAAAACACCGTATCGTTCTGGCCACCGGGCGGGATATGGATAATTATTACAGCGTCCGTTATCGGGAGCTGATCCGGCCGGATGCCATCGTACATATGAACGGAACCAAGATTACCGTTGGAAAGAAGCTTTTGTTCGAGCATGTCTTCGCACCGAATCTGTTAAAAAGCCTTCTGGAATTCTGTGACCGGGAAGGCTACGGGATCGGTGTTACTGTCGGCGACGATGATTACTATATTCATCCGGAAGTAATTGCTGCCAATGATATCCGGTTCTGGGGTTCCTGCGGCCGCCAGTTTAAAGATCCTTGGCAGCTCCTGCACATGACCGTTCGCTCCCTTGCTTTCGTCGGAAATAAAGAACAGGTCCGCCACGTAGAAGAGACCTTTCCCACCTTAAAGCTTCCTATGTTTGCCAGCGGCCACGGCGCTGATGTAGTCGAAAAAGGTCTCTCCAAGGCAGACGGTCTCCGCCGGCTGGCCGTTTACTTCGGAGAAAAGGAGGATCTCTCCGATACCATCGCCTTCGGCGACAGCATGAATGATCTGGAGATCATCCGGGAAGCCGGCATCGGCGTGGCCATGGGAAATGCCGTGAAAGAACTGAAAGAAGCGGCAGACTATGTCACTACTGCCATTGATGATGACGGCATCTACCGCGCCTGTGTTCATCTGGGGCTGCTGGAAGACAGAGTCTGATCCAGAAGCTCCGGCAGCTCTTCCACTGTTACGTTTCTCTCCTCCAGAATCTCGGCAATCTGTTTCAGTTCCTTCTCCCGCTTCTCCTGAAGAAGCGTTTTTTCCTTTGCTTTCAGTTCCTGCAGCTGTCGCTCCATCATATTGATCTGTTCTCTGAGCTCTTCCAGCTTCTCACCGCAGGTTTTTCGTTTTCCTCTCGGCATAAGCTCGTCTCCTTTCCTGTATCCAGTTTTTCCCGAATCAGTAAAATATATGCCATCGGTCCGGAAAACAGAACTGACCGCATAAAAAAGGAGGAGCCGGGTGGTATGAAACCATCCGGCTTATTATGAAAAAAATATTACTATATCTGACTGTCCTGTTCATGAGAGATTTTCCCTCTCCCTTTCTATGGTTCCAGTATATTCGTTAATTGTGACAACTGTTTGTAGAAATTGTGAACATATTTTGAACTTATGGTAAAACTTCCGTTACGTTCCTAACAGCCGCAACCACAGCCACAATCCCGGTCACGATCCCAGCCACAGTCTCTGTCGCGGCCACGATCTCTGTCGCGATCGCGGTCCCTGTCACGGTCACAGTCACAGTCGCGGTTTCTGCCGCAGCCGCAGCCGTTATTCCAGTTCCATCCGTTGTTCCAGTTCCACCAGTTCCAGGCATTATTCCAGTTCCACCAGTTCCATCCATTGTTGCAGCCACAGCCGTTATTGCATCCGCAGCCATTATTCCGACATCCATTTGAAAACCAACACATATATTTAAAATCTCCTTTATTTGATTTTATAATATATGGTATGTACCATCGGACAAAATGTGACTGGCCTGTCTGTCAGTGTTTTTTCCCGTTCATCCGATACTTTGGACTCTTAAACACATAAACATGGCAGAACAGCGTAATCAGAATCAGGGCAATCAGAAACAGATCGCCGTAAAAACCTCCCACATGAAATCCAAGCCCAAATAATGACAGCGTATCGATGGCAAACAGCCATTTCTCCACAGAATAGACCTTACGCAGGTCATACTGCTTCGGATCGATGGAATCTCCGATAAAAATCAGAAAGTCCTTATCGCAGAAGAGATCGATCGTCTCCGCCAGTCCCAGACAGCCGGTCAGAAAAAAGAGAAAATCCATAGGTAACCTATCCTTTCCCGGAACACTTTCGCATCTGTTCCTATCAGGGACATTGTAACCGATTCCATAGAAAAATACTAGAACTTTTTCCATGTCTCCCGGTAAAACAGGACGAGCAGCGGAAAAATCTCCAGACGGCCTGCCAGCATGTCAAGAATCAGAATCAGCTTGGAAAAATTACTGAACAGACTAAAATTGCAGGTGGGGCCGACCCGATTCAATCCGGGACCGATATTGTTGATCGTCGCAGCAACGGAAGTGAAATTGGTAGTCAGATCATAACCGTCCAGTGAGATCAGCAAAACAGAGACAGCGAACAGGAAAACGTATGCTACAATAAATACATTAATGGAACGAACCACCTCATGCTCCACCACCTTGCCGTCCATCTTTACTTTATCCACCGCTCTGGGATGAAGTGCAATCAGCAATTCCTTGCGCACGGTCTTTGCCAGCACCACAAAACGCGATACCTTAATTCCGCCGCCGGTACTTCCCGCGCAGGCGCCCACAAACATCAGCATTACCATAATTGTTCTGGAAAGCTCCGGCCAGAGATCAAAGTCTGTGGTTGCATAACCGGTGGTTGTGATGATCGAGGCCACCTGAAAAGCCGTATGATGGAAGGCCTGTCCCACACTGGGATATAAATAGGCCGTATTCCACGTAATCACACCGACAGCCACCGCGATAATCAGCAGGTAATACCGCACTTCTTCACATTGAAAAGCCTGTCTGAATTTTTTCATCAAAAGCAGGAAATAAACATTGAAGTTTACTCCAAACAAAATCATAAATACGGTGATCACACCCTGCTGGAATGTGGTATAATCCGCAATACTGGTATTTTTCACACCAAAGCCTCCGGTACCTGCCGTACCAAAGGTCAAAGTAATGGAATCGAACGCCGGCATTCCGCTGAGCAGCAGAATTACCATCTCTGTCAGTGTCAGTCCCAGATAGATTCCGTATAAAATCTTGGCAGTGGACTGAACCTTCGGAACCAGGCGGCTGACACTGGGGCCCGGGCTCTCTGCCTTCATTAAATTCATGTGAGAGCCTCCGGTCATCGGAAGCAGGCAGAGGATAAAGACAAGGACACCCATTCCTCCTATCCAGTGAGTAAAACTACGCCAGAACAGAAGGCATTTCGGCAGTGCTTCCACATCATTTAATATACTGGCTCCTGTTGTGGTAAAGCCGGAAACCACCTCAAATACTGCGTCGACCGGATTCGGAATATATCCGCTGATAACGAAGGGCACTGCGCCCATAATACTTAAAATGATCCAGCTTAAAGAAACCGCTACAAAACCATCCGCCGCCAGAAAAATCTGATTTTTCGGTTTTCTGATCACAAGAGGAATTCCGATTGCAAGGCACACCGCCATGGTAATGAGAAAGGACACACCGTCCCTCTCCTGGTACAGGATAGAAACTACGCAGGGCAAAGCCATGAATGCTGCCTCAAAATTCAGAATCCACCCCAAGATATATACTACGATGGAATAATTCATGCTTCTGCTCCTTACTTTTTCAAAATGTCTCTGATGTCATGAAGCCCTTTCTGGCTGGTTACCACGATAACCGTGTCACCTTTCAGAATACAATCCTGTCCTCTCGGAATATGAATTACACCGTCACGATTGATACAGCTGATCAGAAGATTCTTCTTTAAATTGATGTTCATCAGAGGCACATTTGTCACCTCAGAGTCTTCTTTAATAATGAATTCCAAGGCTTCCGCTCCTCCGTCCAGAATGTGATACAGTGTTTCTACATTGCTTCCAATGGAATTCTGCATCGCGCGGACATACTGCAGGATATAATCTGCGGTAATATATTTGGGATAAATCAGACTGCCCAGATCCATACGGCTGATCAACTCATCAAATGCAATCCGGTTAACCTTGGTCACCAGCTTGGCATTGGAATTCTCCTTTGCAAACAGAGCAAGGAATACATTTTCCTCATCCATATTGGTCAATGTTACAAAAGCCTCTGCCGAAGACAGCCCTTCCTCCACCAGAAGGGTCCGATCGGTACCGTCTCCGTTGATAATCATCGTATTCTCCAGGAGCTCCACCAGATGCTCACAGCGTTCTTTGCTCTTCTCTATAATCTTGACCTTAATCTGCATCGCATCCAGCATCCTGGCAAGATAGTATGCAATGGTTCCTCCGCCGACAATCAGGGTATTGCGCACCTGATTGGTCTGAATTCCAATCCGACGGAAAAACTCCGCTGAATTCTTCGCTGCAGCAATAATCGTTACCAGATCTCCGTCCTTCAGAATAAACTGACCATCGGGAATAAATACCTCTTTGCCCCTCTCTACGCCGACAAACAGAACATCACAACGAAACTGGCTGTCCACATCCATGACTGACAGACCATTTAAATGAAATTCCGGTTTAATCTTGAACTTTAAAAGCTCCACTCTTCCCTTGGCAAAGGTATCAATCTTAATGGCAGACGGGAAACGTAAGATCCGTGCAATCTCCGTCGCCGCCGCCATCTCCGGGTTAATAATCATGGAAATCCCCAGTTGTTCTTTGATAAAATTGATTTCCCGGTTATACACCGGATTCCGTACACGGGCAATCGTATGACAATGACCGGCTTTTCTTGCAATCAGGCAGCATAACAGATTTAACTCATCCGAACCGGTTACCGCAATCAGAAGATCCGCCGTCTCGATACCGGCCTCCTTCTGGATCGCAATACTGGCACCATTACCCACCAGCTTAATCGCGTCGATATCCTCCGAAACACGCTGCACCCTTTCCTGCGAAGTATCCACCATCACCACGTTGTGTTCTTCCTTCACAAGCTGTTCTGCCAGGGTTGTTCCTACCTTGCCGCAGCCAATAATAATTATGTCCATATGTTCCTCCATGGTCTTTCATTTGATACATAAAAATATTTATGTAATCTTAACGAAATCTTTATGCAATCTTAATGTGATTCTAATTATACCACCATCTTTTGCATTTTCCCATGAAAAGATCATAAAAACGAAAAAATATTCAAAAAAAGAACTTATGTTCGAAATAGTTTGATTTTTCTCCCGACGTATTGTATAATACCCTCTGCACATTAATTGACATAATATGACTTCGGGGGTATGACATGACTTCAAAAAACACAAAAAAACATTCCAGGCGCAGAAAAAACATGTCCAGACGCGGGAAAGCCGCCTCCAGACGCAGGAAAACCGTCCTTCGCAAAAAGCTGGGACGGCTATTATCTCTTTTTCTTGTTCTGATTGTCCTGAGACTCTGGGGACCACAGGCTGCCGGACGAGTCTCTTCTCATTTGGATATTGATCTCCCGGAGTTTCCTTCGATCTCCGCTCCCGCGCAGCTTCCTTCCGCCGGTAGTACTGCCGCCATGGAGTCCATGGCAGATCATGACACTTTGGTTCCGGATTCCGGTTCCTTTCAGGTGGATTTTCTGGATGTTGGACAGGGGCTTTCTGTTCTCGTGGAGGCAGATGGATCCTATCTTCTCTATGACGGCGGGGATCGCAGTGCATCTTCCTATGTAGTTTCCTTCCTGAAGGAACGAGGAGTGGAGCGGCTGGATTATGTGATTGCCTCCCATTACGATTCCGATCATATCAACGGTCTGGTCGGTGCACTCCACGTCTTTGAGGTTGGCAAGGTAATGGGACCGGATTACACCACAGATACCAGAGTGTACAATTCTCTGATTTCCCGGGCAGAGGAATTGGATCTTGGAATCACAACACCGTCTCCCGGCAGCCGCTATCCTCTGGGGCAGGGATACTTTGAAGTGCTTGGACCCCTGTCCGGCAGCTATACCGACGTGAATAACTATTCCATCGTGATCCGTCTTGTCTACGGAGATACCTCGGTTCTCCTGACCGGAGACGCAGAGGCAGAAAGTGAAGCGGAGCTTGTGGCAAGCTGGCCGAACCTGAAGAGTGATGTCCTCTGTGTCGGTCATCATGGTTCTCCCACCTCTTCCGGAGACGCTTTTCTTGATCGGGTACAGCCGTCCTATGCCATCATCAGCTGCGGAAAGGACAATTCCTACGGCCATCCCGCGGCTTGTGTACTGCAACGTTTGAAGGAACGGAATATTACCGTCTATCGCACCGATGAATCCGGAAGCATCTCGCTGCAGAGCGACGGAAATACATTATCCTTTTCTGCCGAAAAATCCGGTTGCTGAGCGCCCCCGGCGAGTTATCCGGCAGATACTGGAAAACAGCCGGTTACTACAGCTGCGAACATAATCCTCATATTCTTCTTTTTTGATCTCGTACCGACAGCCCCAGGAAGAAACCACAAGGGTTTCTTCCCGGGTTGCTGTCACCGTTACGTAATGGGCACGAATGCGGCAGACCGGAACAAGACTTTCGTCCTCTGCTCTTCGGTAAAGCGTCACCCCTGCTTTTTTCCAGAAGAATGGGAACGGCGCTCCGACGGAAAGAATCACCGGGAGATCGGCCTGCAGCATCCGAACAATCTCCTCTTCCAGAATCCGCCGGCCGGTTCCCCAGGCTGCCCGGAAGGGAAGCCGGTGAAATCGGAAATAAAGATTTAATCCGGCAGAAAGAAACCAACCCGGCATCCCAAAGCCGGGTATCAGCGGGAAATACCATCGAAGCTTTCGGATCCAATTCAGGTAATCTTCCATTGAGAATAGATATTCCGAATGTTCTCCGGTCAGATACAGCAGAAGATCTGCCGCACCGATCAGCCCACATCCATAGTTCTGCACTGTTTTGGCGGGAAACCACTGCTGATTTCCTCCATAGGAGGCTGCTGACTCCTGACAGATCGAAGGATAGGGCCTCTGCAGCACTGCCGTCTTCCGTGTTTGATTTCTGTTTTCCGCCTTGCATATTCTCTCTTTTTTCATTGGTATCAGTTCCTCTACATCTTAGGTTTATCAAAGGATGGATTGAACGCATAAAAATTACAGCGATCCAGTCGATCCTGCAGGTTGCGCAGGCCCTCTCCGAACCTCTGGAAGTGTACAATCTCCCGTTCTCTTAAATACCGGATCGGATCGCAGACATCCGGATCCTTTACTACACGCAGGATATTATCATAAGTGGATCTGGCTTTTTGCTCGGCAGCCATATCTTCATACAGATCCGTAATCGGGTCTCCCTTGGACTGAAATTCACAGGCATTGAACGGAACGCCTCCTGCAGCCTGCGGCCAGATACCTGTCGTATGATCAATATAATACGGACCAAAGCCTGACTCCACGATCTGTTCCGGGGTTAAGTTCCGGGTCAGCTGATGAACAATGGCAGCAACGATCTCCATATGCGCCAGCTCCTCTGTACCTGTATCTGTACCGGTTTTGCGCCCAGTCTGTTATTTCTTCGTCTCAATTACAAATAACGGCTCTCCCGCCTTAATCTCTCCCGTTTTCAACAGACGGATGGTCTGATTCGCAGCCAGCCCGGTACAGAGCACCGGGGACATCATGGACAAGGCATTCTGTTCCAGGTATTCCAGATTAAGCTTCAGAAGCGGATCTCCTTTCTTTACCTTCTGTCCCTTTTTCACCATTGCTTCAAATCCGACCCCCTTCAGGCGGACTGTCTCAATTCCGATATGAATCAGCAGGCTGATTCCGGTATCCGTCTGAAATGCGATAGCATGCTTTGTATCAAATAAGAAGAGCACCACTCCATCCTCCGGCGCCCGCACAAAGGGATCCGTCGGAGTAACCACAGCGCCGTCTCCCATCATTCCGCCGGCGAATGCCTTATCCGGCACAGAAGAAAGCTCCGCAGCCAGTCCGTCCACCGGGCTGGATATCACGACTGCCTCTTTTTCTTCCCGCTCCGACCTTCCGTCAAGCTCCTCGCTTTCGTCATGTTCCGCGGCACCGGCATGCTCCGGGTTCTCCAGATACTCCTCCAGCTCTGCCTTCATGAGTGTAACCTTCGGCCCATACACAATCTGGACTCCGTTTCCGCTTCGAATCACACCGGAAGCACCGGTGTTTTTTAAGACCTCTTCCTCCACCAGGGACGCATCCTGTACGGTGCATCGCAGCCGGGTGGCACAGCAGTCCACATCACTGA
>JAEDOC010000039.1 GCA_016302185.1 Clostridium sp.
AGAATTGCCTGCTCGGCAGCGTGCGGGGCACTGATGGGGCTGATGATGCTTCTGGGGATCCGTTACAGCCGAAATGAAATCATTACCATCTCCGTACTGCGTTCACTTGTGGCTTTCCTGGCGGCTGCTTCCGTATTTACGGCGCTGGTCAGTGCCTTTTACCGGATCATGGACAGGACAAAGGATGGCACTCCGGGAAACGAAGAGAAAGAGAACGGGTTCGGACGGAATTTTTGTCTGTTCTTTTTTCTGACCATGGCGGTTTATGTTCCGGTATTTCTGGCGGTTTACCCCGGAATTTATTCCTATGATGCGTCCGTTCAGATCATGCAGGCTTTCGGAGTTCATCCTCTGACCACACACCATCCGCTGATTCATACCCTCTATCTGTACCTCTGTTTTAAAGCGGGACAGATACTGTTTGGAAGCTTTCAGGCGGGGATGGCCATGTATGCCCTGTCTCAGGCGGTTTTTCTGGCAGCAGTGTTTTCCATTCTTCTCTGGCGAATGAGAAGGAGAGGCGCTCCGCGGCTGCTTCTTCTGGTTTCCTGGCTGTATCTGGTGCTGAATCCGTATCTGACCGTATTTTCCTTTGTGACCACGAAGGATGTTGTCTTTGGTGCCTTTTTTGTTCTGGTCTTTGATCTGGCATTCGATCTGATGGCATTACCGGAGAGCTTCTTTCAAAACCGGAAGCTGACGGTTCTGTTTTTCGTCCTGGTTCTTTTCTTTTGCCTGTTTCGGAATCAGGGAATCTATGTCTACTGGTTTTTTGCTGTCTTTGCGTTTGTGGGGCTATGGTGCCGGAGAGAGCGAGCGGAAGGCTGTCCTGTCCGGTTCCTTCTTGGCTCTCTGGCGGTGACGGCAGTCTGGTTCTGTCTGTCCGGTCCGATTCCCGGTGCGATGGGAATCGGCAAAGGAGATTCCAGAGAGATGCTCTGTGTTCCCATGCAGCAGCTGGCCCGGGTCTGGACAGAGGAGCCGGAACGGCTGACCGAGGAGGAGAAGGAGTATATCGAGACAGTGATTGATAAAACTGCCCTGGAGTCCTATGTTCGGGTAAACGCGGATCCGGTCAAGGCCGGCTTCCGGACGGAGGTTTTAAAAGAGGATCCGGGAAGGTTTGTCTCTGTCTGGGCATCTGTGGGCAGAAAGAATGCAGACCTGTATTTTGATTCTTTCTGCATGGGCAACTGGGGATACTGGTACCCGGGCGAGTCCCAGTACTGGATCAGCTATATCCTGTTTGACGGTGCGTTCCTGGAGCCGGAATATAACATCCTGAATGTCCGGCGTAACACTCACTTTCCGGCGCTGGAGGAGAAACTTCGGGAGCTGGTGCTGACCCCGGTATTTGACTCTGTGCCCGTTCTGTCCTTTGTACTGAACCAGGCTTTCCCCTTCTGGCTTATGCTTACCGTTTTCTTCTGGCTGGTATGGAAGCGGAGCTTCCGGCTTCTGGCGCCGCTGTCTCTGCTTCTCGGTTACTGGGGAACCCTTCTTTTGGGGCCGGTGACATCACTGCGGTATGTTCTTCCGCTTTTGTACTGTGTACCGCGGCTGCTGGAATTCTTCTTCCATGCGGGCTTTGCTTCGGACGGCAGCAGTCAGTCAGAAAAAGAGAGTGATTAGAAAACACTTACAATCATATAATATTCAGAAAGACGAGGAAGGCGGGATGCGTGTTGTTTCGCAGACAGAGAAAAGAGGTTGTTTCATCCCTTCACCTGCCGGAAGACGTCTTTCTCGGAGAGATGCTTCTGTACCTTACCGGCAGCACATCGGCTGTGGTGGAAAATTACAGAAGCATTCTCTTTTTTTCGGATACCATGCTGAAATTGAAGGGAAAACATTCCCGCCTGACGGTCAACGGAACTTCCCTTACCATTGATTATTATGACAGGGAGCAGCTGAAAATCACCGGTCTGATCCGGTCTGTGGAATTTGATTCGATCTAATCGGGAGGAAAGAATGAGAGAATGGTATCATTACCTTCGCGGATACGTATTCCTGCGTATGATCGGACTTTCTCCGGAACGGTTTCTGAATTTGTGCTGCTCCGCCGGTCTGGAGCTGTGGCAGGTAAGACAGGAGAAGGACGGATGTCTTTTCTGTATGGATCTGCAATCATTTCTGCACTGCCGTCCCTATGCCAGAAAATCCGGTGTCAGGCTGTTTGTGAAAAAGCGGGTCGGCCTTCCCTTTATTCTGCACCGCAACCGCACCAGAGGCTTGTGGGCTGCCGGGGTTCTGGCCTTTTTTGGCCTTCTGTTCGGGCTGTCACTCTTCCTCTGGGATATTGAGTATCAGGGGAATCAAGCGGTTACGGACAGCCAGCTGGAACATTCTCTGGACCGGATGGGGATTCACTGCGGAATTCTGAAATGGAAGATTTCCTGTGAAGAGCTGGAGACGGCACTGCGGGAGGAGTATAACGGGATTACCTGGGTATCTGCCCGGGTTAGCGGGACGAGACTGTATGTTCACATTAAGGAAAATGAGGTGCTTATGGAAGTGCCGAAGCAGGAGATGATTCCCTGTGATCTTGTGGCTGAGGCGGACGCGGTAATCACCCGGGTCGTGGTTCGGAGTGGTATTCCGCTGGTGAAGCCTGGAGATACCGTGAAAAAAGGGCAGGTGCTGGTGACTGGACGGATCCCGATTACGGATGATTCCGGTACGGAGATTGCCGTTCATGAGGTGACTGCGGATGCAGATATTCTGGGAATCCGCACGCGAACGGAGAAGAAGGTGATGTCCCGCTGGCACCGGGTGGAGAATCCAACCGGAAGAAAACGCAGCGGGCTGTCTGTGTCTGCGGGGCCGGTTCATTTTCTCTGGATGCTTCCTGGTCGTAAGAATACAGAATGGAATACGGTGACAACCTATCGTCAGGCAGAGCTTCTGGGAGACTTTGTTCTGCCGGTGACCTTTGGATTTATTGATTCTGAGGAGGTGAGCACCTGCGAAGCATATTATTCGGAGCAGGAGCTTTCCGTACTGGCTTCTGCCTATCAATCACAGGTAATGGAAAATTTAATGGAAAAGGGGGTACACATTATTGAAAATAATGTTAAAATATTAGTTAACGGTTCTGTCTGCAGATTTGTGGTAGATCTGAAGACAGAGGAAGCAATTCAGGGAAAGACACAGCAAGGAGAACAAACAGCGAATGAGCATAATTGAGACAATGATTGATATCCCCATGGAGCATGTACAGAATGTGTGCGGTCAGTTTGACATCTATTTAAAGAAGATAGAGCGCACTCTCCATGTAACGATGATTACGCGGGATGATGCTTTAAAGATTATCGGCCCGGAGCAGGCCATCCGTCAGGCGAAGGTTGTACTTAATAATCTTCTGGAGCTTTCGAAGCGGGGAAATCACATCACGGAACAGAATGTGGATTATGCCCTTTCGCTTTCTTTTACGGAACAGTCGGATCAGATTCTGGAGATTGACAAGGATATTATCTGCCGTACCATTAACGGAAAGCCCATTAAGCCGAAAACCATGGGACAGAAGCAATATGTGGATCTGATTCGGAAGAAGATGATTGTATTCGGGGTCGGTCCGGCCGGTACCGGAAAAACGTATCTGGCCATGGCGATGGCTATTGCCGCTTTTAAGAGCGGGGAAGTGAACCGGATTATTCTGACCCGTCCGGCCATCGAGGCGGGAGAGAAGCTGGGCTTTCTTCCCGGCGATCTGCAGAGTAAGATTGATCCTTATCTTCGCCCTCTTTATGATGCATTGTATCAGATTATGGGAGCAGAGAGTTATCTGCATAATTCGGAGAAGGGCTTAATTGAGGTGGCGCCTCTGGCCTACATGAGAGGAAGGACCTTGGACAATGCCTTTATTATTCTGGATGAGGCTCAGAATACGACACCGGCGCAGATGAAGATGTTCCTGACCCGAATTGGTTTTGGCTCCAAGGTAATCATCACCGGAGACCAGTCCCAGAAGGACCTTCCTTCCGGTGCGGTGTCAGGTCTGGATACCGCCATGAAGGTGTTAAAGAAGATTGATGATATCGGCTTCTGTATGCTGACCAGTACCGATGTGGTCCGTCATCCGCTGGTACAGAAGATTGTGGAGGCCTATGATGCTTATGAGGCCAGGGAGTCGAAGCGTACGAAGGATCACAGGGAAGATCATCGGGAGGAACGGAGAGATGATCGGGATCGGAAAGACGAAAGAAGGGGGAGAATCTACAGATGACAATCAATATTGAGTATGAAGCGGAAAAGAAGCTTGCACTTCCCTATGAAGAGATCATTGAAGATGTGGTAAACGCAGCGATGGATTATGAAGGATGCCCCTATGAGGCGGAGGTAAATGTTCTTCTGACAGACAATGAGGAGATTCACAGGATTAATCTGGAGTTTCGGAATATCGATCGGGAAACGGATGTTCTGTCCTTCCCCATGGGAGATTATGATGTGCCTGGAGACTTTGAACGGCTGGAGGAGCAGTCTGAGGATTATTTTAATCCGGAGACGGGCGAATTGTTGCTGGGAGATATCGTGATCTCTGTAGATAAGGTGGAGGAGCAGGCAGAGAAGTACGGTCATTCCCAGACACGGGAGCTGGCTTTTCTGGTGGCGCACAGCATGCTGCATCTCTTCGGTTATGACCATATGGAAGAGGAAGAGCGTCTGTTAATGGAACAGAAACAGGAGGAGATTCTCAAGCTGAAAGGATACACAAGATGAAAAAACGGGGACGAGCACTGGCAGCTTTGTTTGCTGCGCTGACACTGGGAACCGGTCTTTGCGCCTGTTCCGGATATGAAAAGGCAGATGCACCGGTAAAGACCGCAGAAGAAACGCAGAAGGAACTGCCGGTAATATCGATTGAGGAGGAGACTGAGGCCGAAGAAGAGAAAACGGAGGTAAATCCTCAGGAACAGGAGAGGATCGAGAAGGACGGGATGATTCCCAGCTATTTGACCGGGCTGATGACTCCGGTAGAGATTGCAAACCGCAGGCCGCTGGCGATTATGATGAGCAATGATAAGGCAGCGCTGCCAAATTACGGAATTAACGATGCTGATGTGGTGTATGAGGCACCGGTGGAGGGAGGAATGAACCGGTATATGGCGATCATCGAGGATTATGATGATCTGGAGCGGATTGGTTCCGTGAGAAGCTGCCGTACGTATTATACGTATTTTTCCCGGGAATTTGAGGCTGTCTATGCCCATTTCGGTCAGAGCTCTTTCGCTCTTCCCTATCTGGCCCAGATGGAGCATATCAACGGAATTGAGGGTCGGGGCGCGTCTGCGTTCTATCGGACGAACGATCGGAAATCTCCGCATAATGCCTATACCAGTGGAAAGAAGATCAATGCGGCTATTGAGGATATGGGAATTTCCCGCGAGTATCCAAAAACCTATGAGGGACACTATCATTTTGCAAAGGAGGATTGTCCCGTGGTTCTGGAGGATGGCTTTGCCGCTTCCTATGTGCGGCCTGGCTATGTCATGAACAATCCCTGGTTCGAGTACAATCCGGAGGACGGACTCTATTACCGGTTCCAGTACGGTGCTCCTCATAAGGGAGATCAGGGGCAGATCGCGGTGAAAAACATCCTGTTTCAGTATTGCCACTGGAAGTATTATGAGCCGTCAGAATATCTGGACATTAATGTACATACGCCCAATGCCGGGTATTATTTTACCAATGGCAGGGGTGAGGTGGTAACCTGGGAGAAGGACGGTGCTCTTGGGGTAACCCATTATTATGATAAAAACGGTCAGGAGATCCTGCTGAATCCGGGAAAAACCTGGGTATGCATCCTGCAGACTGACCGGATGGATAAGGCGGAATATTATGGAGACACGACGCAGTAGACGTAAACCCGGTACAGGAGCAGCTTCTGTTCCTGTACCGGCTGCGAAGAAAAAAGAAGCTAATTTTGTGGTGCAGGGAAGTATTCTGGCGGTGGCTGGAATTATCGTCCGTCTGATTGGCATGCTGTACCGGATTCCGATGACTAATATTATCGGAGACGAGGGTATGGGATATTATTCCACGGCATTTAATGTGTATAATATTATGCTGATTCTCTCTTCCTACAGCCTGCCGCTGGCGGTTTCCAAGATGGTGGCGGCCAGAATTGCCCGCGGGCAGTACCGGAATATGTCCCGGGTGCTTTGTGCGGCTTTAGTTTATGCGACAATTGCCGGAGGACTGGCCTGCTTTATTACCTGGAATTTTGCAGATTTCTTTGCGGGAACGGTTTTCAATGCGCCGTTGTGCAGCTATGCTCTCCGGACACTGGCACCGACCATCTGGATCATGGCATACTTAGGAGTGCTCCGCGGATTTTTCCAGGGCCACGGAACCATGGTTCCCACCGCGCTCTCTCAAATCTTTGAGCAGATTGTCAATGCAGTAATCAGCGTGGTGGCTGCAGGAGTTCTTTTTAAGGTGGGACTGGATTCCAATAAGGTGTATGAGACTACCGGCTATCCGGAGGCATTCGGTGCAGCAGGTGGTACGATCGGAACCGGAAGCGGTGCATTTGCGGCCTTTTTGTTTATGCTGCTTTTATTCTTTCTGTTCCGTCCAACCCTGAAAAAACGGATTCGCAAGGACAGGAGCGGAGCTGTGGAATCTTACGGACAGATTTCAAGGATTCTGTTTTGGACGGTAGTGCCTGTGATTGTCAGCTCCTCCGTTTATAATATCAACGGAGTGATTGATAACGGAATTATGGCTCATGGTATGGAGTCCCTGGGGCAGGGAAAGGAATTCCTGGTTCTCTGGGGTGTTTATAATAACAAATATATGCTTTTGGTTCACGTCCCGCTGGCCATTGCAAATTCGCTGGCCTCCTCTCTGATTCCGTCTCTTTCGGGTGCCATGGCGAGGGAGGATATGGCATCGGTACGGGCCAAGACAGGTCTGGCAATTCGTTTTGCTATGATGATTGCAATCCCTTCTGCGGTTGGTCTGACCGTGCTGGCGGCACCGGTGACCAATTTGTTATTCCGCGGCGGTGAGAATACGGAAGCGATTCGGATGCTGATTACCGGATCGGCGGCAGTTGTTTTCCTGTCTCTTTCTACAGTGACAAATGCGATTCTGCAGGGAATCAACCGGATGAACGTGCCGGTGCGGAATGCTCTGATTGCGCTGGTTCTCCACGTGATCCTGCTGTATGTGATGCTGATGTTCTGCAGGATGGGAATCTACAGCATGGTATTTTCCAATATCCTGTTTGCCCTGTTTATCTGCCTGCTGAATGCCGTGGCAATCCGCCGGGCGATCCGTTACCGCCAGGAGATGGTAAAGACCTTTGTGATTCCTGCCGTGGCGTCTGCGCTGATGGGAATCTCGGCTTATCTGGCTTACCGCGGCGTGATGCTGGTAATTCACAGTAATCTGATGGGGACTCTCGTTTCTGTGATGGTTGCCGTCATGGTATATGGGGTCTTATTAATCCGGCTTCATGGAATCGAGGCCTCTGAGCTGAAATCCATGCCGGGAGGAACCAGACTTCTTGGCTTGTGCCGGAAGCTGCATCTGATGTAATACGTTTAGAATGGAAGAAAAAAGCAGATACTAGGATTACTTAGGAGGTAATTCCATGAAGAAATCTGAAATCTGCTTTTTTTTGCTGGCTGCGTTTCTGTCTGCCGCTCTGGTGGCCGGGGTCTGGCTCTGGTGGAAGAATCCGAGACATGCGGAACCGGTTCCGGGACAGCTTCAGGAGACGGAAACGGTGCCGGAGGATAATATGGTGCTGAATCAGTCCCGGGTGGAACGCAAAGAGGAGGAGAAGCCTTACTGCCTGACGGCGGAGGACGGCTTCTTATTTGTGTTTGTCCGGGATCGGAACAATATCTGTCTGGATACGCATATGCCGCTGTCGGAGTTTCCGGTGGAGGAGCAGGAGAAACTGATGGACGGGCTCTGGTTTTCCACGATGGCAGAGATTTTAAGCTATCTGGAATCCTATACCAGCTGACGTTGCCGGAAAGATGGGAAGGCTGTCCGGGCAGGAAATCTACATTTGGGAGTTTTTATGAAAAAGAAACAGGTTATAATCGTTGGTGCCGGAGCTTCCGGTATGACCGCTGCCATCTTTGCGGCCCGACAGGGAGCAGAGGTGGTTCTTCTGGAGCATAAGGACAGAGTGGGAAAGAAGATTCTATCCACTGGGAACGGAAAATGCAATCTTTCTAACCGAAAGATGGACGCATCCTGTTACCGCAGCAGCGTCTCCGGCTTTCCCATGAAGGTGATCCGTCAGTTTCCGGTGGAGCGGACGCTGGAATTTTTTGAGAGTCTGGGAGTAGTGATAAAGGATCGGAACGGATATCTCTATCCCTGGTCGGGACAGGCCAGTGCGATTCTGGATGTGCTGCGCACAGAGTTAAAGGAGCAGAAGGTCAGGGTGGTGACAGAATGTGAGATCCACCGGATTCTGCCGCCTTTCGGAAAGAACAGGGAAGAAGAAAAGCAGTGTTACCGGGTGGAAACCGGTAAGGGCGTTTTTCAGGGTGACTGCCTGATTCTGGCGGCCGGTTCCAAAGCGGCTCCGGGCACCGGATCGGACGGAAGCGGATATGAGCTGGCCGCTGCTCTTGGACATCGGATTGTGAAACCACTTCCGGCTCTGGTTCAGCTGAAATGCCGGGAATCTTTTTTTAAACAGATAACAGGTGTACGGACGGACGGGCGTGTGACACTCTGGTCGGATGGTGATCTTTTATCATCCGACAGCGGTGAGCTGCAGCTGACAGATTACGGGATCTCCGGAATCCCTGTATTTCAGGTGAGCCGGTATGCAGTCCGTGCGCTGGATGAGGGGAAAAAGGTTTCTGCCGTGATTGATTTCTGCCCGGAGCTTAGTCGAAAGCAGGTGGCAGCGCATCTGCGGGATCGCCGGGAACGGGGCGGTGAGAGGACCTTGGAGGAGCTTTTTACCGGATGGATACATAAGAAGCTGGCGCTGCTGTTTTTAAAGCGTTCCAATCTGCGCACCGATCGACCGGTAAAGTCGTTGACAGACGCGGAGATCCGGGCATTGACTGTCTGTGTCAAGGAGTTTCGCACAGAGATTATCGGATCCAATTCCTTTGAACAGGCGCAGATCTGCTGCGGAGGCGTGGATGTGCGGGAGGTGGATCCCTTCTCACTGGAATCAAAAAAATGGAAAGGCCTTTATCTGATAGGTGAACTATTGGATGTGGATGGTATCTGCGGCGGATACAATCTGCAGTGGGCGTGGAGTACCGGTGCCATCGCCGGAACACACGCGGGGACGATGGAATGATACGAATAAATCAGTTAAAACTTCCGGTCAGTCATACAGAACAGGATTTATATAAGAAAGCAGCCAAAACACTTCGGATTCCGCAGGAACAGCTGAAAGCACTGACGCCGGTTCGCCAGTCTCTGGATGCCAGGAAGAAAAACGAGCTTTGCTATATTTATTCACTGGATGCTGCGGTTTCCGGAAAAGAAGCCGCCGTCGTTAAAAAAGCCAGGGATGTCAATGTGGCGATCCGGAAGGAGGAAGCATACCGTTTCCCACCGATGGGAGAACAGCCGCTGCGTCACCGTCCTGTGATTGTGGGCTTTGGCCCTGCCGGTATGTTCTGCGGACTGATGCTGGCAAGAGCCGGTTTCTGCCCACTGATTCTAGAGCGCGGAGAGCGGGTAGAGGAACGGACCAGACATGTACAGGAATTCTGGAAGGAAGGGACGCTTCGTCCGGATTCCAATGTCCAATTTGGGGAGGGCGGTGCCGGCACCTTCTCAGACGGAAAACTGAATACGCTGGTAAAGGATCCCTCCGGACGGAATAAAAAGGTGCTGGAGATTCTGGCGGAAGCCGGTGCGGATCCGGCCATCACTTACGTCAGTAAGCCACATGTGGGGACGGATGTATTAAGTCGGGTTGTAAAAAATATCCGGGAAGAGATCCTGCGGCTGGGCGGAGAGATCCGTTTTGGCACAAGGTTCGAGAATTTTGAGACCTGTGGCGGAAAGGTCTGTGCGGTGACGGTTTCCGGAACCGGAGCTTTTGCCGGGGAGCGGATGACGGAACGGATTGAGGCAGAAACCGTAGTTCTGGCCATTGGCCACAGTGCCAGGGATACCTTTGAGATGCTGGCCGGGAAACCGCTTGATCTGACTCCGAAGGCTTTTGCTGTGGGGCTTCGGATTCAGCATCCGCAGAGACAGATTAATCTATCTCAGTACGGAATGGAGGATCCGGGAAGACTGGGAGCTGCCAGCTATAAGCTGACGCATCAGACCAGTCTGGGACGAGGGGTTTATTCCTTCTGCATGTGTCCCGGCGGCTTTGTAGTCAACGCTTCTTCCGAAGCGGGGCGTCTTGCGGTCAACGGAATGAGTAATCACGACCGTGCGGGAGTGAATGCCAACAGTGCCCTGATCGTGACTGTGACACCGGAGGATTTTCCGGATCAGACGGCACTGGGCGGAGTAGCCTTTCAGCGCGGCCTGGAGAAAGCTGCGTTTCAGGCAGGAAACGGAAAGATACCGATTCAGCTGTACGGAGATTTTAAGGCAAACCGGAGATCAGAGCAATTCGGAGAAGTGGAACCATCCTTTGAGGGCGGCTTTGCTTTTGGAAATCTTCGTGAGGTACTGCCCGGGGTGCTTTGTGATTCTCTGGTGGAGGGAATCGATCATTTTGGAACGGTAATTGCCGGGTTTGACCGTACGGATGCGATTCTGGCCGGTGTGGAGAGCCGTACCTCATCACCTTTGCGGATTCCCAGAGATTCTTCCATGGAGAGTCGGATCGGCGGGATTTATCCCTGCGGGGAGGGAGCCGGATATGCCGGCGGCATCACATCGGCTGCAATGGACGGAATGAAGGTGGCAGAGGCGATCGCCTCCCTGTATCGTCCGGCCTGGGACTAAGGAAGAAAGGAAGTAGGAACTTATGGATAATACAAAAATTGACAGAATTAATGAACTGTATCACAAAAGTCAGTCCGTTGGTCTGACGGAAGAAGAAAAGGCTGAGCAGGCAGCTCTGCGCAAAGAATATATTGAGGCGATCCGGAAAAATATGAGAGGTACATTAAATAGTATTTCTATCCGGGAAAAAGACGGAACCATTACAGATCTGGGAAAAAAATATGGAAATGTCAGTGATATCAAAAGCTGAGCTGCGCACAAAGATCCTGAATGAGAGAAAACGGATTTTACCGGAACAGAGGGAACGCTGGGATGCTGCGATTCTGGACCGGATAAAAGGCCTGAGCTTCCCGGGAGAGAAAGCACTTGTTTACTGCTACGTCAGTGTACGCGGTGAGGCGGGAACAGAAGCACTGATTAGCTGGCTGCGTTCGCTGGGAATTCGGGTCGCACTTCCCAGAGTCTGTGGGAAAACCATGGCATTTTATGTGTGTAATTCGCCGGAAGAATTACACCCGGGCGCCTACGGAATTCCGGAGCCAGGTCCGAACTGCCCTCCTGCCTGTGAGGAACAGGCGCCTGTGATTGTCCCCGGTGTTGCTTTTTCGGAAACCTTCCACAGGATTGGCTACGGAGCCGGCTACTATGACCGTTTTTTTGCGAAAGAACCGCTGCATCCAAGAATTGCCATCTGCTATGACTTTCAGCTTTTGAAGGATTGTGCAGCAGATCCCTATGATATTCCCATGCATGCGATTGTTACGCCGTCAGGGATTATTCGGGCGGAGGAATTGAATGCATCGGGGTAAAAATGTAAGAAACCGATAAATTCGTAAAGGAAATGCTCTTGATCATTTTTTATCCTTATAGTAAGATTATCTAATGTATGAAAAGATAAGAGGCTTTCCTTTTTCTTTTCCTCTGAATCTAGCTTGTAAGGAGTTTTATTCCAATGACATCTTTTGTGTATGACAGAACTGCTCTTTTGGAGACTGCACCGGAGCAGGAACCGGAACGCCAGCAGTTTTTTATGGCCAGATGCCGTCAGTGGGTGAAAGAGACCGGCGAAGCGCTGGGACGGCCGCTGACCTGTTATATCGCAACCTTTGGCTGCCAGATGAATGCCCATGACTCGGAAAAACTGATGGGAATTCTGCTGGAGGCAGGGTTTGTGGAGGGAACCGGAGAGGATTCTGATTTTGTCCTGTATAACACCTGCACGGTCAGGGAAAATGCCAACCTGCGTGTCTATGGCCGTCTGGGATATTTAAATAGTTTAAAAAAGAAAAATCCGCATATGATCATCGCACTCTGCGGCTGTATGATGCAGGAGCCGGAGGTCGTGGCGAAACTAAAACAGAGCTATCGGTTTGTTGATATTATTTTTGGAACACACAACATCTATAAGCTGGCGGAGCTTCTGGATACTCGTCTCCGTCAGAAGAAGATGGTTGTGGATATCTGGAAGGATACGGATCGAATCGTGGAGGATCTGCCCAGTGAGCGCAAATATCCATTTAAATCGGGTGTGAATATCATGTTCGGCTGTAACAACTTCTGCAGCTACTGTATCGTTCCCTATGTGAGAGGGCGGGAGAGAAGCCGCGAACCGGAGGATATTATCCGTGAGATTGAGGGACTGGTAAAGACCGGCGTGGTAGAAGTGATGCTTCTGGGACAGAATGTGAATTCCTACGGAAAGAATCTGAAGAATCCCATCAGCTTTGCCCAGCTGCTGCGCCGGGTAGAGCAGATCGAAGGGCTGCAGCGAATCCGTTTTATGACTTCTCATCCCAAGGATCTTTCCGATGAGCTGATTGAGGTGATGCGGGATTCGAAGAAGATCTGCCGCCATCTCCATCTGCCGCTGCAGTCGGGAAGCAGCCGGATCCTAAAGGAAATGAACCGTCGTTATACCAAGGAACAGTACCTGGCACTGGCTGAGAAGATCAAGTCTGCGATTCCTGACATATCCCTGACAACGGATATTATTGTCGGATTTCCGGGAGAGACGGAGGAGGATTTCCAGGAAACACTGGATGTGGTGCGCAGGGTGCGGTATGACAGTGCTTTTACATTCATTTATTCCAGGCGGACAGGCACTCCGGCGGCTGCCATGGAGGATCAGGTTCCGGAGGATGTGGTGAAGGATCGATTCGATCGCCTGCTGAAGGAAGTGCAGAAGATTTCCACGGAGGTCTGCGGAAAGGATATCCATACAGTGCAGGAGGTTCTGGCAGAGGAAGTAGATGATCATGAAGAAGGCTATCTGACCGGACGCTTATCGAATAATACAGTAGTTCATTTTCCGGGAGGAAAAGAACTGATTGGAAAGATCGTAAAGGTATCTTTGGAGGAATCCAGAGGATTTTACTATATGGGTACATTAAGCGAACAATAAGGAGGAAGTTAGAGGAATGAGACATCAGTATAAGAAGCTGGCGGTTCTTTTAACCACAGCCATGCTTACGGGAAATGCAACGATTGTTTATGCCGGACCGGCAGACGATATCGCTTTAAAGGAGCAGATGCAGGGACAGCAGACACAGAATCAACAGACCTCTGAGGCTGTATCCGGAGAAGAGCTTCCGGCAGGTGAGACGCAGACAGAAGGAGGAGAACAGGCTGCTGCAGAGAGCGGAGCTGTCAATACAGCGGTTCACGCAACAGTAAATTACCAGTACGATTCCATGGGCAATGTTACCACACTTTCCATGAAATTAAATAATTACGAGGGCATCGGCGGTATCGCCTACAGTGTATACAATTCTGCCGGCGGTTTTCTCTGGTGGTTCAGCAACGGTACCTCCAGTGGTGTGCCGGGGGAAGGCAATGTGGTTGAGGCAGTTCGGATCAAACTGACCGGAGAGGCAGAGAAGCTTTATGATGTGTACTACAGTGTAACTTCCACCGGTCAGGGTAAGATGGGCTATGCGAAGAACGGCGAGCTGGCAGGTACCGTAGACATCGGTGAGAAATTAAAATCGGTGGAAGTGATTCTGGTTCCCAAGGGAGGCAATCCGCCGGTAAGTGCGGCACCCCGCTATAAATCCCAGTATACCAGCTACATGAATGTAACAGAAGGAATGACCACTCTGGTGAATCCGGATGGCAGTGTCTACAATGGCTGGGTATCGGATGATTTCACCCGGTACTATTTTGTGGACGGATATGCCGTAACCGGCTGGCACTATATTGATGGACTGAAATATTACTTTGACAGCTGCGGTCGTCTGGTGCAGGATGTGGATTCCATCATCGGAAAGCAGAGCAGCTATCTTCTGAAGGTGAATAAGGCATTAAACTGCCTGACCGTATATGCCAAGGACGGCAATAACGGCTACATTATCCCGGTCAAAGCGATGCTGACCTCGGTTGGTGATGATACTCCGATCGGAACCTTCTATACGCCGGAGAAATATCGCTGGAGACTGATGGTCAATGACACGTATACTCAGTATGCGACCCGTATCACCCAGGGCTTCCTGCTTCACTCCATTACCTACTCGGATACCAAGGAAGACACACTGCTGACGGAGGGCTACAACGGACTGGGCGTCAGCCGTTCTCTGGGCTGTGTCCGCTTAAACTGCGGTAATTCCAAGTGGATCTATGATAATTGTAAGCTGGGAACTGCCGTGGAAATCTACGAGGATTCCAGTGTGGCTTCTCCGTTTGACAAGCCGGAGTTAATCCCGATTCCGGGCGATCAGACCTGGGATCCGACCGATCCAAAATTCAACTAGGCAAGAAGTGAGGTAAAACGTGGCAATTTCACCAATGATGAGCCATTACCTGGAGACGAAAAAACAGTACCCGGACTGTATTCTGTTTTACAGGCTTGGTGACTTCTATGAGATGTTCTTTGAGGATGCGCTGACCGCATCCCGGGAACTTGAGATTACATTAACAGGAAAAGATTGTGGAATGGAGGAACGCGCACCTATGTGTGGCGTTCCTTATCACGCAGTGGAAGGATATTTAAGCCGGCTGGTTCAGAAGGGCTATAAGGTGGCGATCGCGGAACAGATGGAAGACCCGAAACAGGCCAAGGGTCTGGTTAAACGGGAGGTTATCCGTGTGGTTACGCCGGGAACTCTGACGAACAGTCAGGTTCTGGAAGAATCCAGGAATAATTATCTGATGGGCATAGTCTATATTGACGGCGTATTCGGCATCTCTACGGTGGACGTCAGTACCGGAGACTATCTGGTTACGGAGGTGAAGTCGGAGCGCAGTCTGATTGACGAAATCTATAAGTTTGCTCCCTCGGAGATTATCTGTAATGAAGCATTCTATATGTCCGGAATCGATCTGGAGGATTTGAAAAACCGGCTGCATGCCGTGATTTCTGCTCTGGAGAATAGGTTCTTTTCTGATGATTCCTGCCGGAAAATCCTGCGGGAACATTTTCATGTGCAGACGCTGGAGGGACTGGGGCTGGCTGATTATGGCACAGGGACAATTGCCGCCGGCGCAG
>JAEDOC010000178.1 GCA_016302185.1 Clostridium sp.
TTTACGTTAATGTGATAATACCGAACCTGTTTCACAGTCCTCTGACCATCAACGAAAATTTATCAGTAAAAACGGAAAAAATGCACCGCCCAGTTGACGAGCTTAAAAAACGGATTCTCCAGTTCCTCTGCGGCATCTTTTAAAAGTCCCGGTATCTCCAGATGCTGCGGACATTTTTTCGCGCAGGCGCCGCAGCCTATGCATTTGGAAGCATTCGTGGTTTCCCTGCGGAAAACGGTCATCTGCATATAGCGCCATCTGGCATGACGGTCTTCTCCAAGCTGATTATAGCATTGGAAAACAGCGGGTATATCCACGCCCTTCGGACATGGACAACAGTAATTACAGCCGGTACAGCCGACTTTTACACTATTTTGGATATCGTTTTTAATTTCCTCGATCAGTTCTCGCTCTGTATCCGTCAGACATCCCGGATATGCATCGGATGCTGTTTTTATATTCTCCTGTACCATCTCCATCGAATTCATACCAGACAGCACGCAAGTCACCTGCGGCTGATCGTACAGCCATCTGAGCGCAAGTGACGCTGCCGACTCATTCACACCGGATTTCTCAATGCGCTTTTTCGCTGTCTGAGGCAGCATCCCCACAAGACGACCTCCGCGCAGCGGTTCCATAATAATGACAGGAAGTCCTTTTTGTGATGCATATTCCAGCCCTTTTCTTCCCGCCTGGATATGCTCATCCAGATAGTTATACTGGATCTGACAGAAATCCCAGTCATATGCGTCCACGACTGCTTTGAAGTTCTCCGTATTACCATGATAGGAAAAGCCGATATTGCGGATTTGCCCACTGTCTAATTTCTCCCGGATCCACTGCTCGATTCCCATCGCCTTAAGCCGCTGCCACGATGCCTCGTCATTTAGCATATGCATCAGATAATAATCCACGTGATCGGTCTGCAAAAGCTCAAGCTCCTGATGGAAGATCTTTTGTGCCTGCGCAACCGAGCGGACCATATACTGAGGCAGCTTCGTTGCAATATAAACCTTATCCCGGCAATGATTCCGGGCAAGAATGCGTCCCAGCACCTTTTCATTATTTTTATACACATACGCCGTGTCAAAATAATTGATGCCCTGGCGGATCGCCTCCATTACCTGATCATTTGCCTTTTGAAAATATTCTCCCGTTCCGCCTCCCTCAAACCGCATACAGCCAAATCCCAGAAGCGAAATATCATTTCCTTTTCTATCCTTGCGATACTGCATATGTCACCCTTTCCTGATTTCTTTTTACGCGTTTATTTCACTCTCATAATCCTGCAGATACCAGAATACCACATATCTATTTCTACATTGTATCAGAAGATACCCGCAGTTGCAATTGAAAATTGAACCAGATCGTCACCCTGTGATGATGATTGGTTACGATAATTCTTGCAGATGATCCTTATATCTGCTATTATATAGATATATATCAGTTATTTACTGAATTGTATCGAAAAAAATAATACAAACCAAATCTTTTTTTCGACAAAAGGAGGGATCATTATGCTGGAAAAAATTGACCTTACCAAGAAAATGGACAAGAAAGAGTTTAAAGAGAAAATGGAGCTTTTATCCGTCCGGCTTTCTGCCCTGCAGCGTGAATGCCGGTCAATGAAGATTCCGGTCATCATTGTTTTTGAGGGCTTCAGCGCTTCCGGAAAGGGAACCCTGATCAGTCAACTGATTGCGCCCATGGATCCGCGCGGATTTTCAGTTTACGCCATCAACGGAGAATCTGATGATGAAAAGCGCCGTCCGTTTTTATGGCGTTTCTGGACCAAAACACCGGAAAAGGGAAGAATTGCCATTTTTGACCGAAGCTGGTACCGCCGTGTGCTGGTAGACCGCTTCGAACATGTAACGCCAAAAGAACAGATTCCGGATGCCTATCAGGAAATCATTAATTTCGAGGAGCAGCTTTCCGACGGCGGCAATGTGATGATCAAATTCTTCCTGGATATCACAAAAAAGGAACAGAAAAAGAGAATGGACACGCTTCTGGCTTCCAAAGAGACCGCGTGGCGTGTCACCGAGTCTGATAAGAAGCGCCATAAGCATTTTGACGAGTACCGGATCATGGTAGAGGAAATGCTGCAGAAAACGGATACGGACTTTGCTCCCTGGACTATTATTGAAGCAATCGATAAGGAGTACGCAACAGTCAAGATTATCTCCACTGTCATCAAACGTCTTGAGGACCGGATTCTTCAGATTAAACAGCAGAAGGAAGCCGCTTTATCGACAGCTTCACAGCCTGCTGCCTGCGCACCGGCCGTCCCCTTCCAGTCTTCTATCCTCAGTCATGTGGATCTGTCCCTGTCCTATACCAGGGAGGAGTACAGGGAAAAACTCAAGACACTTCAGGATCGGCTTTCCTTCCTTCACAGCGAGCTCTACCGCAGACAGATTCCCGTGATACTGGCCTTCGAAGGATGGGATGCAGGCGGAAAGGGCGGCGCCATCAAACGTCTGACTCAGGCACTGGATCCCCGGGGCTATCAGGTAAATCCCACTGCCGCTCCCAATGACATTGAAAAGGCTCACCATTATCTCTGGCGTTTCTGGCAGAATATGCCCAAAACCGGCCACATCGCTATCTTTGACCGGACCTGGTACGGACGTGTTATGGTAGAACGGATTGAGGGCTTCTGCACCACCGAGGAGTGGAAGCGGGCTTACAAGGAAATCAATGATATGGAGGCTCAGCTGGCTCATTCCGGCGCTATTATCCTGAAGTTCTGGATGCAGATTGATAAGGATGAGCAGGAACGCCGATTCCGTGAACGAATGGAAAATCCGGAAAAGCAGTGGAAAATCACTGATGAAGACTGGCGCAATCGTGAGAAATGGGATCAGTACGAAATGGCCGTTGACGAAATGCTGATCCGCACCTCCACCACCTACGCTCCATGGATTATTGTAGAAGGAAACAGCAAATACTATGCCCGGATCAAGGTTCTCCAGACTGTGATTGATGCATTGGAGAAACGAATGAAAGAAAAGTAATTACCGAAGGGACTGGTGCTCACCACGGAGAGGTGTGTGATTATCAGAGCAGCGTTGCCCACACAAGCGATATCTTACCACCATAGCGCCAGTGCTGTCAACCAAGCAATATGGACGGTTACAGTTCATGGGCCGATAGCTGGCGCTAAGGTGAATGTGCTTCGACAAAGCCGTTCGCCGAAGCGCTTATGATAAACTTCCGGGATAGCCCGTGCACATACTATTGACATTTCCCAGCAGCTTTTCTATAATGCCATGGGACCTTTCCCGAACTATTCTGAAAGATAAAGAGGACAACTTGCTATGGAAAATGACAACAAAAAAACCGCGGCGGAATTGCTCGCGGAATGTCTTGAAGAAGAAGGAGGTGAACTTTACCCCCACTTATAGAAGTGGGGGCTTCCGGATCCAGTGCTACCT
>JAEDOC010000179.1 GCA_016302185.1 Clostridium sp.
TGTTCGGACAGAATCTGCATGAACAGAAGGCACCGGCCAGCATTACCAAGGTGCTGACAGCTCTGGTGGTGGTGGAAAACAGTGATTTAGAGGATACGATTACGTTTTCCCATGATGCCGTCTACAACGTGGAGGACGGCAGCGGCAACAAGAATGCCATTGAAGAGGGAGATCAGATGACGGTAAAGGATGCCCTTTCTTTTATGCTTCTGACCTCTTCCAATCAGGCGGCCAATGCCCTGGCAGAGCATGTGGCCGGCACCCGGGACGGCTTCGTGGAGATGATGAATGAAAAGGCACAGGAGCTGGGCTGCCGGGAAAGTCATTTTGCCAATCCGTCGGGACTGAATGACGAGTCTCAGCTGACCTCTGTTTATGATATGGCGTTGATTGGCCGGGCGGCTTATGAGAATCCGGTGCTTCTTGAGCTTGCGTCAGCAACCAGTTACCGTCTGCCGCCGACAGCCAACAATCCGGACGGAGTTACGATCCGGATGGAACACCAGATGATGGATGAGAGCAAGGAGTATTATTATCCGTATACAGTCACAGGAAAAACAGGCTATACTTCAGTGGCCGGGCAGACTCTGATGACGTATGCAGAGAAGGATGGACGCAGACAGATTGCGGTTACGATGAAGAGTACGCAGTTTACCCATTATTCGGATACGATTTCCCTGATGGATTTCGGCTTTCTGCGGTTTCAGAATGTGAAGATTGCGGAAAATGAGACCGGCTATACCTCTGGCGATACACCGGTGGAGTTGGGAGGGGTCAGCTATGAACCTTCGGATCTGTCCATAGATGAAGGTGCGGTGATTACGATTCCCAAGGATGCCGTATTTTCTGATGCGGAAAAAACAGTGACCACAGAGCTCCCGGAAGATCATCCGGCGGGGGCGGCAGCACTCCTTTCGTATACTTTTAACGATCGGAAGGTGGGAGAAGCATATCTGATTAGTGCATCAAAGGCAGAAGAAGAGGCCGCAGCGGCAGCCGCCGGTGTGGAAGAGAGTGCGAAAGAGGCTTCTGAAACGGATTCTGCAGAAGAAAAGCCAGCCACGGGTGCGGATGCAGCTTCCGGAGCGAAGCGCGGATCCTCCGAAGTGCCCATCCGGATTTCCGGCAAGACAGCACTTCTGACAATACTTTTTCTGGTGATTGCTGCGGCGGCAGGTGCCGGTTTCTGGTATGTGAAGAAGCAGAGAGAAGAAGAGAGAAGGAAGATGGAGGAGCGGAAGCTCCGCAGAAAGCAGCGTCTGGAGGAAATGGGAGTTTCCCAGGAGGACTTTGAGCGGCTGCGCGAAGAGATGCACCATAAATAAGGTTATCTGTGGCAGGCCGGACGGCGTATCTTCTTGCATGGCAGGGGCCATGCAAGAAGCATCGGATGGTCATCCGATGGGAAACCGGCAGCAAAAACAGGCTTACAAGCGGGCTTGATGCCTGTTTTTCCTTCCGGTTTCCCGCCGTCTTACTGTTTGGGTGAAATTATGAAGATTTTTTGAATTTTTTTTAAAACACTACAAAAACCAAAGATTATCGTATATAATATCCGTGCAGTGCAAGGAGGTATACTTTGATGAGAAAATTTTTTGCGTTACTGGTGTGCATGATGCTGCTGAGCGGATGTACAAAGAGTAATATTGTAAATGTGACGGAGGAAACCCGGGTTGGCAATCCGGAGTTTGAGGTGCAGGAGAATGTGGAGATTGACTGGTCCCAGGTAAGTCTGGAGGCGGAGGAGATCTTCAATGACGAAAAGGCATATCCTTACAGCCGTGATTTTCATTTTTATCTGGAACCGAACAAGAAACAGATTATGTTGATGTGGGTGGTTGCGGATGATTTCCCGGATAAGGAGATCCGAAGCTATGCCGATGATTTGATTAAGGGATTTAATGATACGGTTGCGGTTCAGGATTTTTCCATTGAGAAATCCGATGTGAATTCCTATGGCGGTCTTTGGAAGACCTATGCTTTATCCTTCAGTATTGTACCGGAAAGTACACAGGATGAGGAGGATACCTGGTTTATCAGCGGCAATTTTGCTGCCGGCTCAGAGTTTCAGTTGCCGGACATCAGTTCCATGACAGGAGGGGAAGAGTCTGAGAATTCTGAAGAGACGGAAGGCATGACTGAGGGCCCGGCAGAGGGACCTGCGAAATAAGTAAAATGAAAGAAGAAAGACTGCTGCGGCAGAGGAAATCCGATTTCCTTTTGTCACAGCAGTTTTTTTGTTGAAAATGATGAAAGAACGGAAAGAACATCCTGGTATTTTGAAAACATAGACAGAATACAGCCCGTATTATTAAAATAAATACAATTTTTAAAAAATTTTTCTGTAATTTTACTTGACAAGACTCTTTTGTCGGATATATAATGGCACCCACATAAACAAAGGCGTTTATGAAAGAGATGGCTGTTTCCTTCCTGAGCCAGACTTTTTTCATAAACGCCTTTGTTTTTTTACCCCTAAAAGAAAAGACAAAGGAGGAATGCATATGGTTGCAGATGGCCAGGCAGAAGGTCAGGTACGTATCCCTGCGGGATGTGCTATATCCGGCATATTTTGTAAAGACGGTCGGCGGATCAGCGGACGGGATGTGATTGATTCCATTGCACTGATGCACGATCGAAGCAATGGTCTGGGAGGCGGCTTTGCCGGCTACGGTATCTATCCGGAGAATAAGGACAGTTATGCCTTTCATGTATTTTATGAGGATGTCAATGCCAAGGAAAACTGTGAACGTTTTCTGGATCGCCATTTCGATCTGGTAAACCTGTCGAAAATCCCCACAAGAAAGCATCCCAATATTACGGATGAACCGCTGATTGTAACACTGAACGAGGGGGTAGAGCTGTAATGAAAATTAACTACGAAATACCGGCCTTTGAAGTCATCCGCAATGACTCTAAGTGCATCCGCTGACGCCTCTGTGAGCGCCAGTGTGCCAATGAGGTCCATCATTATGATGAAGCGAAAAAGGCGATGACCAATGACGATATTAATTGTATCAATTGCCAGCGCTGTTTTGTGTCTGTCCGACCGGAGCGCTGAAGATTGTAAAAAATAATGTCACATTTAAGGAGAGCTGTAACTGGCCGGCCAGGGCCATGACAGAGATCTACCGCCAGGCAGAGAGTGGGGGCATGCTTCTTTCCGGCATGGGAACCCCCAACAATTACCCGAATTACTGGGATCACCTTCTGATCAACGCATCGCAGGTCACAAATCCGCCCATCGATCCGCTGCGGGAGCCGATGGAGACCAGAACCTATCTGGGCAAAAAGGCCAGCAAGATCAAGCGAAATCCGGACGGTACCATCAATACAGAAACCACGCCCCAGCTAAAGCTGAACATGCCGATCCTGTTTGGAGCCATGAGCTATGGCGCAATCAGCTATAACGCCCATGAGGCGCTGGCCAGGGCAGCCG
>JAEDOC010000040.1 GCA_016302185.1 Clostridium sp.
CCGCAGCGGCAATACAAAAGCTCCGTCAGGATCCTTTCCCGCGCAGCTTTTTTCTTTCTGAATTATTCCCTGAACTATTCTATGTTCAGCATCGCAATACTTCTCTTTAAAATTCCCTTCATATAGGCAATCAGAATCCCGTAATTCGTCATGGGGATTCCCTGATCTGCCGCCGAACGCAGGCGGAACCGCATCTCCCGCTCATTCAGCATACAGCCGCCGCAGTGAACCACCAGACGATACTGTGACAAATCCTCCGGAAATTCCGTTCCCGAGGTAAAGGAAAAATCCGGTTCCTTCCCCGTATATTCCCGAATCCATCGGGGCAGCTTCTCCGTACCGATATCACCGCACTGACGATGATGCGTACAGCCCTCGGAAATCAAAATCTTATCTCCGTCCTGAATCCCGTCCAGAGCAAACGCCCCCCTGCAGGCCTGGGCTAAATTCCCCTTATACCGGGCAAACAGAATGGAAAAGGAGGTCATCGAAATCTCCGGCGGTGTTACCTTCGCCACCAGAGGAAAAACCTGGCTGTCGGTAATCACCAGCTTCGGTTTTTCCTTCAGGACAGACAGCATATGCGCCAGCTCACTCTCCAAACAGACACAGGCGTTGGCGCCGTGATCCAGTACATCCCGGATCACCCGCTGCTGCGGCAGGATCAGACGTCCTTTGGGTGCCGCCTTGTCGATGGGAACCACCAGAATCACCAGATCGCCCGGTTCAATCAGATCGCCCACCAGCGTTTTTCCGTCGCCGTCCGGACGCAGCAGATGTGCCATCCGCTCCTTTAACTCAAAAATACCTGCCCCGGTTTTTGCGCTGACACAGATTTCATAAGGATTCTCTCGTTCCGGCCCTTCCTCTGTCAAATCAGATTTATTATATACTACCAGGTAAGGGATCTCCTTTTTCTCAAAAAGGCCAATCATCTCCTCTTCCCAGGCGCCTTTGCCTTCCGGTCCATCCACCACCAGAATCGCAATATCCGTCTTATTTAAGACCTGGCGGCTCTTTCCCACTCGTTTCTGTCCCAGCTCGCCTTCATCATCAATTCCGGGTGTATCGATGATAACCACCGGCCCCAGCGGCAAAAGCTCCATGGCCTTATATACCGGATCCGTGGTCGTTCCCCGTACCTCTGACACAATCGCCAGCTCCTGCCCGGTCACTGCATTGACAAGGCTTGATTTTCCTGCATTTCTCCGTCCGAAAAAACCAATATGAACCCGTTCTCCCGATGGTGTCTGATTCATTCCCATATTCAGTTCCTCCTTCTATCTCTCTGAGCAGAATTATTCTGTTTTGTAATCTCCCCGATCCACAACGACCTGATAGCCGATAGCCGCCATACTTTCCTTTAAATGTTTGAGACTCTCCGCCGCTTCATCTCCGGTGGAAATCTTATTATCATACAGCAGATATTTACTGCGGACCTCCTTGGGCGACAGATTCGGCATGATGACATTGGCACCGGCCAGAATCCCCATCTCCCGGCCTTTGGGGTGAATGGTGCCCAATGCCGTCGTGGCAGGAAGCAGCACCCGCGGCAGCAGAAGCCGCAAAAGTCCCAGAAGATATACGGTCAGCCCCAGAGAGCCCGCCTCTTCATCCTTAAAAGGGGTATCATGCTGCGGAATAAATGGGCCGATTCCCACCATCTGCGGTTGAAATTCCTCGATAAATTTCATATCCTTCGCCAGATATTCGCCGGTCTGATGGGGAGAACCTACCATAAAACCACAACCGGTCTGATAACCAATCCTTTTCAAATCCTCCAGGCATCCCATACGATGCTGAAAGGAAAGCTCTGCCGGATGCAGCTTCCCATAATGGCAGACATCTGCCGTCTCATGGCGCAGCAGATACCGATCCGCTCCCGCATCATAAAACCGCTGATAGCTTTCATGCTCCTTTTCGCCCAGCGACAGCGTAATGGCACAATCCGAATAGGTGCGGCGAATCTCTGCCACTGTCTCCGTCACCCAGTCATCGGTCATCGCCGGATCCTCGCCGCCCTGCAGCACAAACGTACGGAATCCCAGCTGATACCCGGATGCACAGCAGTCCAGAATCTCCTCCCGGCTTAAACGGTACCGGACCGCATTCCGATTGCTTCTGCGAATCCCGCAGTAGTAGCAGTCATTTTTACAATAATTGCTGCACTCGATCAGACCGCGGACATAGATCTTTTTTCCATATTCCCGCTCCCGCACCGCTCTGGCCCTGGAAAACACTTCCTCCGCCAGCTCCGGTGTCCTGCCTTCAATCAGTGCCCGCCATTCCTTCACGGTCAGGCTGTGCTCCTTCTCCAGCTTATCCAGCAAATCCATCATGGTTCTCATATCGGCTTATCCCTCTTCCCCGGCTTCCGGCGGCAGCTTGGAGTATACTGCCTTGGAGCTGATGCCCTTTAACATTCCCAGCTTCCCGGACAGGGCACTGATCACATCTCCCGGTGCATCGATGACCACACTGATAATACTTACATTGCGTTTCTGATAGGGAATTCCCATCCGTCCCACAATATAGCTGCTGTAATTGTGAAGGACCTTATTCAATTCCTCCACATTTCCTTCCTTCTCCACTACAATCCCAATAACCGCAACTCTGGACTCCATACTTCCTCCTGTTCTAAAAATGGAAACCATACTCCCGAAGCTTCCAATCCAATAAAAAAAGCACCGCCAAAGGGTGCCTCATTGTCTTCCCAGTTTCCGATATTTTTACTATAACACATACACGAAAAAAAGCAAACAAAAAGTCCCGAAAAACCATTCTCTGATTTTCCGGGACCACCTTGTCCGTATCCAAGAAAAGATTTCTTACCTGCTCAGCATCTCCCCATACCGACCAAGGAAATTCTGAGTTCTCTCATTGTCAGAAGCAAACACCTGCTCCGGTGTTCCCTCTTCCACAATCAGGCCATCTGCCATGAAAATCACCCGATCCGAGATATCCCGGGCAAAAGCCATCTCGTGAGTCACAATCACCATGGCAATGTCCAGGTCGGCCAGGGAACGAATGACCTTTAACACTTCACCGGTCAGCTCCGGGTCAAGCGCCGAGGTCGGCTCATCGAAGAAGAGGATCTTCGGATTCAGCGCCAGCGCCCGGGCAATGGCCACACGCTGCTGCTGACCGCCGGACAACTGGTAAGGATACGCATCTTCCTTATCCTCCAGGCCCATCTTGGCAAGCAGTGCTCTGGCTTCCTTATATACGGTATCCTTGTCCCGCTTCTGTACATGAATTGGGGCATCGGTAATATTCTTCATCACAGAAAAATGGGGAAACAGATTAAAATTCTGGAACACCAGACCATACTGGCTCTTGATTTCCTTCATCTCATTTTTCTCCGCATAGGCAAGCTTACCGTCCGCGCCGGTCCAGACTGCCTTCTTCCCCAGATAGACCACTTCACCGCTGTCCATGGTTTCCAGCATGGTGGCACAGCGAAGCAAGGTTGATTTTCCGGAGCCGGAAGGACCAATGATGGAAACGATCTCTCCCTCTCCCACACTCATGGAAATATCCTTCAGTACCGACAGATCGCCGAAGGACTTTTCCACATGATTCAGTTCCAATAACTTCATAATCCACAATCCTCCTGCCGTTAACGGTAATAATCCATTTTTTTCTCAATCCATTCCATGAACATGGCCACTACCAGGTTAAATACATAGTAAAATACACCTGCTGCCACAAACGGCATCATATTGGTCTGTGACGCCGCCAGAGCCTTTGCCATGGAGAACATCTCCATCACACTTAACGTAAACGCCAGAGACGTATCCTTTACCAGCGTAATTACCTCGTTGGTGATGGACGGCAGAATCCGCTTGATTACCTGCGGAAGGATAATTTTAAAAAAGGTCTGAAATTTGTTGTAACCTAAAATCTCCGCAGCCTCATACTGCCCCACCGGCATAGACTGGATTCCGCTCCGGTAGATCTCCGCAAAATAGGCTGCATAATTAATCACAAATCCGATAAAGACAGCCCAGAGACGATAGCCGCTGCCAAGCTTTAAGCCGAACAGATAATACGGCCCGAAGTACACTACCATCAGCTGCAGCATCAGCGGTGTACCTCTCATAATTGATATATAAACCTTCACGATTGTCTGAACCAGCTTATTCTTGGACATACGTCCAAAAGCCACAATCAGACCAAGCGGCAGTGAAAAAACCAGCGTCACCATAAATATCTGGATGCTGGTTCCCATTCCCCCCATAAGCTGCATGAGCATCTGCTGGATTGTCATCTTCCCCATAACCTATTTCCCTGCTTTCAACAGCCGGTGGGGACACCACCGGCTGATAGTATTTGTTTTATTTACCGATTGTAGTAACATCTTCTCCGAACCACTCCTCAGAGATCTTCGTTAACGTACCGTCTGCTGCCATCTCTTCCAGAGCACCCTGTACCTTATCACGAAGCTCTGTATTGCCCTTCTTGAAACCAATGCCGTACTCCTCTGCTGCCAGAGTCTCATCCAGAATCACGAAATCAGCATTTCTCTGCTTAATCTGATAACCAGCTACGATAACATCCATTGCGATGGCATCCACAGCTCCCTGCTCCAGATCCATAAATGCGGTATTATAATCTGCAGTAACCAGAAGCTGTCCAAAGCTGCTGCTTAATTCCGGATCCTCCTTCAGTGCTGCCTCTGCGGAAGAATCGGTCTGAACCTCAACAATCTTACCTGCCAAATCTGCCAGGGTAGAAATGCCGGAATCCGCTGCCACAACAAATACCTGTGTATTCTCCATGTACGGCTCGCTCCAGGTATAGTCATCCTCACGGCCATTCATGGTAAAGCCGTTCCAGATACAATCCACGTTGCCGGACTCCAGCTCCATATCCTTGGAATCCCAGGCGATCGGCTGCGGCTTATAGTCCAGATTCAGCCGTTTTGCAACCTCCTGTGCCAGATCCAGATCAAATCCCGTATAGCTTCCGTCATCTCCCACAAAACCCATCGGCGGGAAATCCTGGTCAAAACCAACGATCAGGGTTCCCTCAACAGCTGCTTCCGTCTCTGCTGCCGCTTCTGTTTCTGCTTCTGCTTCCGCCTTGGTCTCTTCTGCTGCCTTGGTTTCTGCCGGCGCTGCGGTCTCTGCCGGTTTGCTGCCGCAGGCTGTCATAGATAATACGGCAGCTGCTGTCAGAACTGCGCATAACATTTTCTTTTTCATAATAATTCTCCTCCTCAAATGAAACCGACGGCTGTGTATTGTAAAAATAGAGCGGCCGCCGTTTTTGTATGCTACCATGTTACCATAGTAAAGCGCTTTTGTAAAGGACTTTTCTGCGCAAAACAACCGGTTTTCCTGCTATTTTACGCAGAAATTGGAAAATCTGTTTACCGGAAGGTTTCCTTCGCATACTGCGCAAGCTCTTCCCTGAACTGCGGATGCGCAATCTGAATCATCGCTTCGGCACGCTCCCGCAGAGACAGTCCGGACAGCTTCGCCACGCCATATTCCGTCGCCACATAATGAATCAGGCCTCTGGCGGCAGAAACCGTGCTTCCTGCCGGAATAAACGGCACAATATTCGATACCAGAGAACCATCCTTCGCCTTACGGGCAGAATTTAAACAGATAAATCCCTTTCCACCTTCCGACTTAAATGCGCCTTCCAGGAAATCAAGCTGTCCGCCGGTTCCGGAAAGCTGGCGTTTTCCGCCGGATTCCGCATTTTCCTGACCCATTAAATCAACCTGAACACCGCCCATGATGGCAATAAAATTCTTTATTTTCCCCATCCGCTCCGGAGAATGCACAAAATCGACATCTGCGGGATAGAACAGCTCCGGTTCAGCCTCAATCCAGTCATACAATTCCTGAGAACCCATGGCCAGATTCCAGGTGGAATAGCCCCTGCAGATCTCCTTGCGGGCATTGGTCAGCTTTCCAGCCCTATGCATAAACAGGAAGGCATCGCTGATGGTTCCGGTATGGCAGCCCAGATCTTTTAAATCTGACTCTGCCAGCATCTTTGCTACCGTAAACGGCACACCGCCGACACCCAGGGACAGCGTTGCACCATCCGGAATCTCTGCCATTACATTTTTCGCAATTGCAATATCGACCGGAGAAGGATCCCGATAGGAACGCTGCGGAAGCGGCTCGTGCTCACCCTCTACGATATAATCCGCTTCCGAAAGATGTACCCGGTGAGAACCGTCCACACCTTGAAGCCGCGGATAATGCTCATTAATCTCAAACACTACGGTTCTGGCATTCTCAAAAATCGTTCTCCAGGCATAGTTTGATATCCCCAGACCGCAGTAGCCATTCTCATCCGGCATAGAAACCGGTACAAACGCCACATCCACATGGATATAGCGGCGATACAGATCCGGCAGGGAACGGAGAATCATCGGCAGAAACTCGCATAAACCGCGGCTCTGCAGCTTCCGCTCATAATCACCGATATGCCAGCTGTAATAATGAAAGGTCTCCCGTTCGGGATCGCACTCCACCGCCTCAATCCGCGGACGAATCACCAGCCCGCCCCGGATCTTCACATCCTTTAATTCTTCCTTGCGCGCCGCCAGCGCCTTATCCATCAGCTCCGGAAAGCCGCCGCCAAAACCATAATCCACCCAGTCTCCGGAACGAACCGCTTTCGCGGCCGCTTCCGCCGGAGTTACTATCTTGCTTCTGTAATCATTTAACATACCCTTCTCCTCCTGACATATTGGAAAAGCTTCTATCCGTCAATTACAATATACAGATTTTTGCCTGAATTGTCAAACTTGATAAACCGGGAGATTGGTATAATACACCTCCGTATATTTGTTTTCTCCATATCAAAGTATCTCGCAGATTTATCCTTGGGTATCCTCCTTCATGGGCAGCAGCAGATGAGCCGTCACGCCGCCTGTTGGGTTTTCCGTGTAGAAAAGGCCGTATTCCCGGCCGCAAAGCAGCTTAATCCGCTTCTGCACATTCAAAATGCCTATACTGTTGCCTTCCAGTTTCGCCGGCTGTTTGGAATACGTCAGAAGCATCTGGTCAATGGCTGCTTTCTTCCCTTCTGCAAAACCGCTGCCGGTATCACTGACCAGGATCTCCAGCCTGCTCTCTGACGTTTTTCGGGCTAAGATGCGCACCTCGCCCCGGTAGCCCTTGTTTTTCAGCCCATGGAGCAAGCTGTTTTCCACAATGGGCTGCAGAATGAAGTTGGGCACCTGTATGCCGCCCAGATCGGGGTCAATGTCGTATTCGCACTGCAGCTCCGGGTAACGGTAGCACATCAGCTCCATGTAGGCCTCCAGCAGCTCCAGCTCGTCGTCCAGCGCCACCATAGGCCTGTCCACCTTCACACTGAGTCGGAAGAAGTCCACCAGGCGCATGAGCAGATCGGCAACCTCTTTGTCCCCGTTCAGCTGGGCCTGAATACGGATGGTATCGAGTGTGTTGTAAAGGAAATGGGGATTTACCTGACTCTTTAAGTACAGCATCGACATCTTCTGCTCCGTCAGTTCGGCCCGGAGAATATCCGGATTTTCCAAAGTCAGATAGAACGACAGTGTCATCAAAGTAATACCCATGCCGCTGATGAGCCAGGTATGATTCAACCACTGCATGGCGCAGACGGTAACCTCAATCAGCAGCGCTGAACCGATGGCAAGCTTCTTTTTCTGATCGATCTGCCTCCAGTTTACGGTCAAAAGCCCGGCACACAACAGCAGATAGAAGGCGACACCCCAATAGGGCACCAGCATATACGGTCCGGAGGAATAGTTTCCCTCCGGGGTCACCGTGTAGGAGATCGGCAGCAGGAAATTGCCCAGCTCCGCCACAGCCAGAAAGATTCTGGCAGACCGGTCCAGCCGTCGGGGCTTTCCGGTCTCCTCCTCCACCAGAATGGCAATATACTGATAAAACAGATAGATCACCAGCACCATGCTTCCCAGAAACAGTCTGTGAACCGCATCGTTCAAAAACCTCGGTACAGTCTCCAGATGATTTACTGTGTAAATCGTTACGCCGTCCAGCACCAGATGGATCAGTGCTACGACCAATAAAACAGAAAACGTCCTGTGCAGCGGCGTGCTCTTCCGCCCGGCAGAAAAATATACACAGGCAACAAATGCCAGAACCATGAAAAGCGCAATCTCCATTCGCAGCATACAATCTTCCCCTTTGTTATCATTATAGAGATTTCTATTGAAAAGAGATAGGTTCATAACCTATCCGATTGTGTCAATTCTATAGATTTTCCCAGATCATTGTATCAGAAAAGACGGAGCTTTGCAGCACCATCTGCAATCGCATTTTTTATGCAAAAAAAGACAGGAGACAGATCCTCTCTCGGATCCTGTCCCCTGTCTTTTTCCTACCAATATAAATACTGCAAATTAATCGCAGGTATACGGCATCATTGCCAGATGTCTTGCTCTCTTGATCGCTACAGTAAGAGCTCTCTGATGCTTTGCACAGTTGCCTGTGATTCTTCTCGGAAGGATTTTACCTCTCTCAGATACGTATCTCTTTAACTTGTTCGTATCCTTGTAATCGATAACTCCGTTCTTCTCGCCACAGAATACACAAACTTTTTTTCTTCTGCGGATTCCGCCTCTTCTCATCTTGGAAGCGTCTGCTCTATCGCCTTTATTGAATGCCATTGGTGTTTCCTCCTTTACAAAATCAGCAGTCTCACTGCTGTCCACAGCCTGTCCTTTTCGGGGGACCGATTCCCGCTTTTCACTATACTTTAGTTAAAAGGAAGGCCTTCGTCTTCTACTCCGTCAGGAATATTCATGAATCCATCGCCGATTGCGCTGGACGGAGCCGGACGCTCTACCGGACGATAACCGCCGTCGAAGCTTCCACCGCCATAATTGCCGTTGCCGGAAGCGTTCTTGCTCTCTGCAAATTCCTGATCCTCTACGATAACTTCTGTTGTATATACCTTCTGACCGTCTCTATTGGTATAGCTGCCAGTCTGAATTCTGCCGGTTACCACAATCTTGGTTCCCTGGTGGAAATACTTTTCAGCAAACTCTCCCGCTCTGTCAAAAGCAACGCACGGAATAAAATCTGCTGTCTGAGAGTCGTCGTTACCGCCTCTGCGGCCTCTTCTGTCCACTGCCAGTGTATATCTGGCAATCGCCATAGCACGCTCTCCCTGGGAGTATCTTACTTCCGGGTCTCTGGTCAATCTACCCATTAGAATTACTTTATTCATACGATCACTCTTTCTCTAATTATGCATCCTGTCTTACGCATAAATATCTGATTACCGGCTCCATAATACGAACGTGTGCTTCCACTTCGTTCGGGCATACGGAATCAGACTCGAAGTGTACGAAGTAGTAGAATCCCTCTTTCATCTTCTGAATCTCGTAAGCTAATCTCTTCTTACCCCACTCATCAATGTCTGTTACTGTGCCGCCAAAACGTGTGATATAACCTGTCACTTTCTCCATTGCTGCGGCTCTCTCTTCGTCCTCGAGTTTTGCGCTAAGAACAACTGCTAACTCATACTTGTTCATGCTTTCTTTACCTCCTTGTGGTCTTTTGACCCCCTGACTCCAGCAGGGAGTAAGGAATATGTTAATATATTACCGAATTACAATAATACCAGAAACTGCAGCTCTTTGCAAGCACTTTTTCTCTTTTTTTCATTCTTGAGAGCTTCCCTCAGCCTTCCTCTGACTTCTTTTTTAACCCCCGGGTGCTCTTCTCCACCAGCGGCCTCGCCATCATGACCTGATGTCCGCAGCCGGTACACTTCAGGCGGAAATCCGCACCAACGCGCAGGATCTCCCACTCATGACTTCCGCAAGGATGCGGCTTCTTTAATTTGACAACATCGCCTACCTCATATATCATCTTTTTTGTTCCCCTTATATCCTGTTATTCTCTCCCGGCACACCGTTCCGGCAGCCGGTATCATTCCCCCAGATCCGCTGCTTCTCCCAGAACCTTTCCAATACTGTCGCAAATCACCAGATCCGCCTGATTATCTCTGGAGGTGACCGACTTATTGATTAATACCAGCTTATTTCCCCCGTAATAATCAATCAGCCCCGCCGCCGGATAAACCGTCAGCGAAGTTCCGCCGATAATCAGCATATCTGCTCTCTGGATATGCTCCACGGAACGGCGAATCACACTGTCATCCAGTCCCTCTTCATACAGTACCACATCCGGCTTAATCACACCGCCGCAGTCGCATTCCGGCACTCCTTTGGAATTCAGAATTGCATCCAGCCCATAAAATCTGCCGCAGCGGGTACAATAATTGCGAAGCACAGAACCGTGAAGCTCCAGTACCTCCTTGCTTCCTGCCGCCTGATGAAGACCATCAATATTCTGGGTAACCACGGCCTTCAGTTTTCCTTCCTGTTCCAGCTTCGCCAGAGCCAGATGAGCACGGTTTGGCTTCGCATTCGGAAACAGCATCTTGTCCCGATAAAACCGGTAAAATTCCTCCGTCCGGCGTGCATAGAAGCTGTGACTCAAAATCGTCTCCGGCGGATAATCATATTTCTGATGATATAAACCATCGGTGCTTCGGAAATCCGGAATATTGCTCTCCGTGGAAACACCGGCACCACCGAAAAACACAATGTAATTGCTCTCTCGAATCCATTTTTTCAAGGTTTCAATCTCTGTCATCCTTCATTCCTCCCATATTTAATCTGATCTTTTTTCTACGGTTTCTTATACGATCTCATCCAGTAATACACCCTGTACAGTCCGCACCTCAGCCAGCAGTTTTTTTACCTCGCCGGACGCCTCCGGCCAGATCTCCTCCGCGTCGCGGTAACCGAACAGAAAGCTTACCAGCTCTGCCGGAGATGTCTTCAAACACGGAAGCTGCAGCTCCACAGCATCCTCCTCGAAATCATCCTCCACCGGTTCCGTTCCCATACTCCAGAGGAATGTTCCGCAGTTTTCCGAAAGAATCGGATCTTCCATCTCCAGAAGAAGGTTCCATTCTCCGGAATCCGCCTTCCGCCCAAAGGCTGACAACAGTGCCGGCAGACTGGCAAGGCGGGCCATATTCCAGGGCTTTTCTCCCGTTTTCACGGTATACTCGTCCTCCGCATAGAGCAGACGCTGCTCTCTGGTATTCCATCCCCAGATTGCCTGTAATCCCACCAGACGCTCACCGTCATACAAAAACTCCAGTGTCCCGTTCTCCGAGGCCAGTTCCTTCACCAGACGGCTCACATAAGCGCTGTCCCGTCGGGTGTACATCTCATAGCGTGCGGAAATCCACCGTTCCATATAGGCAGCCGCCAATTCACAGTCTTCCGGAAGGTCCTGACAGGTTCTTCTGCACAGTCCTGAAAATGCTTCCTTCAGCTCATACTGCGGAACATTTCCGATAAATGTAAAATCCATAGGCGCATAAACCTCCGGATTTACCGGAACCAGATAGGTAATCGGTTTTCCCTCTCCCGCTTCATCCGCCAGCATCCTGTAAAACATATCCCTAAAATGGCCTTCCCGCCGGTGCGCCGGGTCGGTAGCCACCCCCACCAGATAATCCAGTTTCCAGTCCTGATCCTGCATACGAATCTCATACGGGTTATACTGTACCATGGAAAGCAGCAGCCCATGATCCTTCTTCACCAGAATACGGTTATCCTTTGTTTTTTCTCTATAATAATATTCCACAAAGGAATCCGAATCCTCATCAAAACATTTTTTCCACAGAGAAATCGTCTCTGCTTTTTCTGCGTCTTCCAGGTAGTCCAGATGAGCTCCGCCAATTCCGTTCTCTATCTCTTCTGCCCAGTGATATCCTCTTTTTCCGTCCAGAAGCTGCTCTACCAGATATTTTCTGGCATAATCCGCCGGCATATAGGACTGCTTTGCCTTTCTTAAACCTTCCAGTCCCATATCGTCTTCCCGGTTGACCCACTGCACCTCCGGAAATTCCTCCAGCAGAAACTGCTGATTAATATACTGATACAAGCCGTTAATCTCCGGATTTGCTTTTTCAATATGAATCACAGCCATATTTTCCACCGGATTATAGCTTCCGATGGTAAATGCCTCCAGCGCCCCGTCAATATAGACACCGCCCATCCGGACATAAAGCTCTGAGCAGTTTTTCAGGATATCATGGATGCCCCGAACCTCATAATCCAGATGTTCCTCCGCTTCCTCACCCTTCTGCTCTCTCCACTTGTCCAGAAACTGCCATACCTCCTGGCTGTCAGAACAGCAGAGGCGACGGTACTCATACCGCCCCTCATACGCTCTCTTAAAGGCATTGACACGGTTCTTCTTCTTATGAAGCTTCTTCCCCGCCAGCGTCCGCATCGCCTCTCCATCATATAAATAATCCTTGGCATCCACCTGCTCCTCCACCAGATATTGTTCCGGTGAAAGCTTCAGATAATCCACAGCATATTCATCTGCCAGATTGATTACCAGCGGATATCCCAGTTCTTCATTAAAATACTGCTCTATGGCATGAAATGCGTCCGGCAAATCCTCCTCACGGCAAAGCGGCATGGCAGAAAAACATTTTCCTTTATTCTCCATCAGCCACAAAAGAGCCTTTCCCTCCCAGATTGCATAACGAACCTGATAAAACTCTTTCCAGATAAAGCTTTCCAGAAATACACTGTCACAAGTCTGATTATGACGCATATTATAAAACGGCATCATCTCGCCGAGTCTCTCTGCTGTAATTTCCTTAAACTGTAACTCCATAGTTCCTCCTGCGCATTATAATCCATTTTCAGTATAACACATATTGCAAGTAAATACGTAGGTTTTTTTATATTTTTAATCAGAATCCTATTTTCCTGACATTCGCACACCGAAAAAAATTCCTCCCGAAGAAACCTTCTGATTAACAGACAGTATTCTCCAAGAGGAATCGAATCAATTCCATAGGCTGCAGCCGCCGGAGCAAATAACGGAACCAATACGATCATGCTGGCATTTCCCTCCACAAACATTCCCACAAAAATCAGGAAAATATCCACTGCCACTAAAAATACCCATTTATTGCTGATAACGGAAATCATCCATTCTGTGAACATCTGCGGGATCCTTTCCTTCGTAAGCACCCAGGAAAAGGTAGATGCTGCGGCTACAATCAACATAATGGATGAAGTAGTCATCAAGGTTTCCCGTAGTCCATCCCGAATCTCCTTCGGCCCCAGTTCATGATACCACAAGCCAAGGATCATCGCATAAATAATCGCTACAGCTCCGGCTTCCGTTGCGGTAAACATCCCAAAACGAACTCCACCGATAATAATAATCGGAAGACACAAGGGAAGAATCGCCGGTTTAAATGATGTCCAAAACATCTCGCTGTTCATCTTTTCTTTCCGTAAAGGCAGATAGCCTCTGTGCTTTGAAATTTTCGACACCATAAACATCATTGTCGCACAGAGCAGGATACCAGGTCCAAAGCCGGCAATAAACAGTTTTCCAATGGAAACATTTGCAATACATCCATCCTATCAGAACTGCGCAGAAGTCCATGATTCTTTTCGTGACACCCGTGTAATTCATCAGGACGCCTGCGCAGACAAAAAACGGAATTGCCAAGAGGGTCACACTTTCTGCGCCTGTAATCGCCGATAATGCTTTCATAGTCTGTTTTTTCATGTTTTTCCCTCTCCTTTACTTGAATTAA
This sequence comes from Clostridium sp., assembly GCA_016302185.1. GTDB lineage: Bacteria > Bacillota > Clostridia > Lachnospirales > Lachnospiraceae > Otoolea. The sequence continues at coordinate 13,645 of JAEDOC010000040.1, forward strand.
AGGGGAATATACCCTGGATGAGGCTATCCGTGTTGCAAGACAATTGGAACGGTTAAATTATGAATGGTTCGAAGAGCCATTTATTGCCCAGCATGCCGCTGATATCGTTCACGCCGATGTAAGCTGGAAAGACGGAATTACCGGTACATTAAAAATTGCGCATACAGCAGACAGTTTTGGATTAAACTGTGAGATTCACACCACTACCATGAACTACATGGATCTGGCCAACGTACATGTAAGCTGCAGTATACGAAATTGCAAATATTTTGAATATTTTGTTCCGGAGGAGCAATACCGTCTCCCCATGAAAGGTAATTTGCCCATTCGCGACGGTTATATCTATGTGCCGGATACTCCCGGTGTCGGTGCAGAACTGGACTGGGATCTTATTTCAAAAAACTGTAAAAGCTATCGATGCAAAAAACTTTAAGCAGAACAACAAAAGCCATAGTGAAAGGAGCAAAAACAGAATGAAAGAATTGGAAGGACGTACTGGTATAGTTACTGGCGGAAGCAGCGGAATTGGCTATGCTATCGCCAATGTTCTGGCAGAAAACGGTGCCAGAGTTTTTGTTATCAGCCGTACCGGAAAAGAAAAAGAAGGACTTGCACCATCTGTTCCAGGAGTTACCCACGTAAAAGGAGATGTTACTGATTATAATTGCATGGAAGATCTGGTCAACTCGATTGCTGAAAGATCCGGATTGGATTTTTTAATCAACAATGCCGGCATTACGAAAAAATGCCGGGCAGAAAAATTTCCAATGGAGGATTTTGGCCATATTATGGAGGTTAACGTCACAAGCCTTTTTGCATTAAGCCAAATCTGTTATCCCTATTTAAAAAACAGCCCCTATAAAGGCCGGATCATAAATATCAGCAGCATGGCAGCCCACCTTGGTTTTAGCGAGGTCGTTCCATACTGTACCAGCAAATCTGCAGTCTGTGGTCTGACACGGGGACTTGCAGTGGAATGGGCAAATGATAACATCTGCGTTAATAGTATTGCTCCAGGATGGTTTCCAAGTGAAATGAATAAACAAGTTATGACACCAGAACGAAAAGCTGCTATTCTCGCCAGAATGCCGGTACACGCTTTTGGAAACACAAAAGATCTAGGTGAAATGGCAAAATTCCTACTCAGTGACGGGGCCAAATATATTACCGGTCAGGACTTTGCTGTTGACGAAGGAGCCTTGGCATACGGATACTAAAATGCACTTGAACTGGATTATAACTCCTTTACCTCAAACAGTCATTCACCTGATTGTAACGCTACATCGTTTCGGTGGATGACTGTTTTTTCATAAAATTTTACCAAAAAAAGGAACCACATTTCTGTGATTCCTCAGAGGCGACAACCAGATTCGAACTGGTGATCAGGGTGTTGCAGACCCACGCCTTACCGCTTGGCTATGTCGCCATAGTGACCCCAACGAGATTCGAACTCGTGTTACCGCCGTGAAAGGGCGATGTCTTAACCGCTTGACCATGGGGCCTTATTATATTATATGTTGCACGGGTTCAAATATACGAAAAACTCCCCGAGTAGGACTCGAACCTACGACAGCGCGGTTAACAGCCGCGTGCTCTACCGACTGAGCTATCGAGGAATACTGAAGGCATATACCCTCAAAACCACATATTGAAATTCTTCATCCGTTCTTTCGTTTCCTGGAATCTCTTCCCTCTGTTTCCTATCCTTTTCAACCTAACCTTC
>JAEDOC010000180.1 GCA_016302185.1 Clostridium sp.
CCGGCGGATCGCAGGCGTGATCAGTGGAAGAATGCTTCGCATTCGATCACGCCGCGGCAAGAACGCCAGAGGCGTTCTTGAACTCGAAAATGAGCATTTTTCTGAGATGTCGTTTTCGATGCTGTACAGTGGGAGATATACAGCCCTTCGGAAGGCAGTTCTACAGGTTTCGCAATTGGCTGATTATCAGGAAACATGAAAAAGGAGAGGAGAACAGGAATATGAGTTCAGAAAGATATCAGTTAAATAAGCAGCTGGCACAGATGTTAAAGGGTGGTGTGATCATGGATGTAACGACCCCTGAACAGGCGAAAATAGCAGAAGAGGCAGGTGCCTGTGCGGTAATGGCGCTGGAACGGATACCGGCTGATATCCGGGCGGCAGGCGGTGTGTCCAGAATGAGCGACCCCAAAATGATCAAAGGGATTCAGCAGGCGGTATCTATTCCGGTCATGGCGAAATGCAGAATCGGCCATTTCGTAGAAGCACAGATTCTGGAAGCGATCGAGATCGATTATATTGATGAGAGTGAGGTTCTTTCACCGGCAGATGATGTTTATCATATTGATAAGAGAAAATTTAAGGTACCCTTTGTATGCGGTGCCAGGGATCTGGGAGAAGCGCTGCGCAGAATCAATGAAGGCGCATCTATGATCCGTACCAAAGGAGAGCCGGGAACCGGCGATGTGGTACAGGCAGTACGTCATATGCGCAAAATGAATCAGGAAATCGCAAAGGTGGTATCCATGCGGGAGGATGAACTGTTTGAAGAAGCGAAGCGGCTTCAGGTGCCCTATGATCTGCTGCTGTCTGTTCATGATAATAAACGGCTTCCGGTGGTGAATTTTGCGGCAGGAGGCGTGGCAACTCCGGCAGATGCGGCGCTGATGATGCAGCTGGGCGCAGAAGGCGTATTTGTAGGCTCCGGCATTTTCAAGTCAGGTGATCCGAAGAAGCGTGCAGCGGCTATTGTGAAGGCAGTGACTAACTATCAGGACAGTAAGCTGCTGGCAGAACTGTCTGAGGATCTGGGAGAAGCAATGGTGGGAATCAATGAACAGGAAATTCAGCTTCTGATGGCAGAAAGGGGCAAATAATATGAAAATCGGGATCCTTGCGGTGCAGGGAGCCTTCGCGGAGCATCGGAAAAAGCTGGAAGATCTTGGCGCGGAATGTATTGAGCTGCGGAAAAAGGAAAATCTGGAGACAGAGTTTGACGGGCTTGTGCTGCCGGGAGGAGAAAGTACTGTGCAGGGAAAGCTTCTGCGGGAGCTGGATATGTTTGATTTTCTGAAGGAAAAGATGGAACAGGGAATGCCGGTCCTGGCTACCTGTGCCGGTCTGATCCTTCTGGCAGAAAGGCTGACCAATGATGAGCACGTTTACTTTGCCACACTTCCGGTTACGGTCAGAAGAAATGCTTATGGAAGGCAGCTTGGAAGTTTTCATACACTGGCAGAGCTGAAGGGAATCGGTCAGGTGCCCATGACCTTTATCCGGGCACCGTATATTGAGACCGCGGCGGATGGTGTGGAGGTTCTGGCAAGAGTAGACGGTAAAATTGTGGCAGTCCGCTGCGGGGTACAATATGGACTGTCCTTTCACCCGGAGCTGGATGAAGACAATCGGATTCATGAACTGTTTTTAAAAGACTGCAGAGCATACGCAGTATTTTGTGAAACAAAGCAGACATATTAAAAAGATGTCTGGTTATAGCAAAAAACTATAGCCAGACATCTTTTTCTCATATTAGACAAATCAATCCTATCGTGTTAGTATGAATTCAGCGACGAACAGGAGGAAAGAAAGATGAAGCAATATGCAGTCTTACTAAGCAGAAACCGAATGTGTATCGGAAAGAGGTCATGTTTTACGGGATAGATAAAATGCAGTTTCTGTGCATTGCGAAGCATGTTACTGTGAACAACGTGAACAGTAACAAATTCAGAAAATAAATCATAGAAAATGACAGACAGAAAAGGTTGCTGTGAACAGTAACCGGAAAAGAAGTAAGTGTCAGATAAATTATGAAAAACAGAGCCAGCAAAACAGGCTAAAAAAACATGGAGGAAAAGAAAATGGCAGATATAAAAGATTCTAAGAACTGGGGATTTGAGACAAGGCAGTTACACATCGGACAGGAACAGGCAGATCCGGCAACAGATGCAAGAGCAGTGCCGATCTATGCCACCACTTCCTATGTATTCCATAATTCACAGCATGCCGCCGATCGTTTCGGCCTGAGAGATGCAGGAAATATCTACGGAAGACTGACCAATCCCACCGAGGATGTGTTTGAACAGAGAATTGCTTCTCTGGAAGGAGGCGTAGCGGCACTGGCGGTAGCATCCGGAGCAGCAGCCATTTCTTATACGATTCAGGCGCTGGCAAAATCAGGAGAGCATATTGTGGCATCCAAGACGATTTACGGCGGTACCTATAACCTGCTGGCTCATACTCTTCCACTGACAAACGGCATTACTGCCACTTTTGTGGATCCGGAAGAGGAGGGCGCTTTTGAAGCAGCGATCCAGGAAAATACCAAGGCGATCTATGTGGAGACGCTGGGCAATCCCAATTCCAATCTGGTGGATCTGGAAGCCCTGGCAAAGCTGGCTCACAGCCATAACATTCCTCTGGTGGTGGACTCCACGTTTGCCACACCATATCTGATCCGTCCCATTGAATACGGCGCAGATATTGTGGTTCATTCCGCAACCAAGTTTATCGGTGGTCATGGTACAGCCATCGGCGGCGTAATTATTGACAGCGGAAACTTCGACTGGAAGGCTTCCGGGAAATATCCCTGGATCTCAGAACCCAATCCCAGTTATCACGGCGTGTCCTTCGCGGAGGCGGCAGGGCCGGCAGCATTTGTTACCTATATCCGCGCAGTCATCCTGCGTGATACGGGCGCGACCCTTTCCCCGTTCCATGCGTTCCTGTTTTTGCAGGGACTGGAGACCCTGTCTCTCCGGGTAGAGCGCCATGTAAGCAACGCACTGAAAATCGTGGATTATCTTTCCAGACATCCTCAGGTGGAAGCGGTACATCATCCGTCTCTGGAAAGCGAGCCCACCCATGAACTGTATAAGAAATATCTGCCCAATGGCGGTGGCTCCATCTTTACCTTTGAAATTAAGGGAGACGCGGCTACAGCTCAGAAGTTTATCGATAACCTGGCGATTTTCTCCCTTCTGGCCAATGTGGCAGATGTAAAATCACTGGTTATCCATCCGGCAACCACAACACACAGCCAGTGCACAGAAGAAGAATTGCTGGAGCAGGGCATTAAGCCCAACACCATTCGTCTGTCTGTCGGTATTGAGAAGGCGGAGGATCTGATTGCCGCTCTGGATGCCGCATTTGAGGCAGTAAAGTAAC
>JAEDOC010000181.1 GCA_016302185.1 Clostridium sp.
ACAATATGCTCGCCGGAGTGCTGCTGCATATGGTCAAAGCGCCGCTGCCAGTCGATGGCTCCCGCCACGGTGCTGCCAACCTCCAGAGCGGATTCGCACAGGTGGATAATTTGCTCCCCCTGCTCCCGGACATCCAGCACCCGGACACCGCCCAGGCTTCCGGTGTCGGAGGGCTGTCCGCCTCCTTCCGGATAAAATGCGGTCCGATTCAGAACTATCTCATATCCTTTTTTCCCCTCGCTGCAGGAAAGCACCTGTGCCTCAAATTCCTTCACATAGGGGATCTGATAATATAATTTTTCCATCCTTTTTCTCCTTTTTCCCAAATCGCCGAGAATAGCGGGCGATACACCTATTATACACAACTTTTCCTTCCATGCAATCCGTGTTCCATGGAATTAATTCGAAAAACAGGAAACTTGAGCAAGCCGCCGGGCATATGATGGAGTGTAAATAAAATCTCGGAGGATTTTACTATGAGTGATTTAGCAGCAACAAACTGCGGATGTGGATGTGAAAACACCGGATGCGGCGGCGGAAGCGGATGCAATATTCTCTTCCTGATTTTAATCCTGTGCTGCTGCGGCGGCGGCTTTGGCGGCGGATGCTTCGAACATAACTGCGGAAACAGCTGTGGGTTCGGCGGCGGCTGTGAATGGCTGATCTGGATCCTGATTCTGTGCTGCTTCTGCGGCGGCGGAAACGGATTCTGCTAATTTCTGCAGGGAACAGGAGCTCCGTTCTCCGGAACTCCTGTTCCTATCTCTCTATCTCTTCTTTTGTCTATACCCGGTTCACCTGATAAATCAGCGCATTGCAGATAGCGGCTGCCACATTGCTTCCGCCCTTTCGTCCTCTGGCTACAATCGTAGGAATATCCTTCAAGGTGAGAATCAGCTCCTTGGCAGGAACCACATTGACAAACCCCACCGGAGCCGCGATGATCAGCTTCGGATGAAGCCTTCCCTCTTCGATGAGCTCATAGAGGCGGACCAGGGCTGTTGGTGCATTACCGATGGCAAAGATACAGTCCCGCCGTAATCCGGCCGCCTTCTCCATACTGGCGGCAGCACGGGTACACCCCTTCTCTCTGGCCGCCCGGGCCACATCCTCATCCGCCATAAAGCAGACAACCTGGCCACCGATGGACGCAAGGGATTTCTTATTGATACCGGCCATCCCCATATTCGTATCTGTCACGATGACGGCTCCCTCCCGCAGAGCTTCCAGCGCAGCCTGCACCGCACCGGGAGAAAACACCAGCTGATCCGCATACTCAAAATCTGCAGTGGTATGAATTACCCTCTTGATGATCGGCTCCTCCTCTTTGGGAAACTGACGTCCGCCCAGCTCCTCAGTGATAATTTCAAAACTCTTTTTTTCTATCTCCGACGGCAGAATCTTCAAAATCTCTGTCCTGTTTTCCTGTTGCACTGTCTTTCCTCCTTTTCCCAAACCGACGATTTAAGTAAGCCCCTGCTCCAGAATCCGGTAGATTGTCTTCATGTCCAGATTGGCTCTCAGCTGCTCTGCCAGAATATCATACTGCTGCTCGCGATAGGCGGCATAATCAAAGCTTCCCGTCTCCCGCTGAACCGCAGAGAGTCCCTTTTTTTCCAGAAGTGCCTGCAGAAGTGCTTCCGCAATGCCCGGTGCATCAAAGATTCCGTGGACATAGGTTCCGCCCAGTATTCCGCGGCAGATTCCGTCCGCTTTCACACCGCTTTTCCCCGCAGCGTCTCCAGCAGCCGTTTTCTGATATTCTTTCAGTGTCAGCAGCTGGCTTCCGTCATCCACCTCTGTTTTTCCCATGTGAATCTCATATCCTTCCACCGGAAAGCCGGAAAAACAGGAATAGAAGCCTTCCAGCGATCCGAACTGCCCCGTCACCCGGGTTCTTGTCTTTTCCTCCGTAAAGGAAGTAACCGCCGGAAGAAGCCCCATTCCGGGAAGCTGAACCCCTTTTATTCCATTTTCCCACCCCTCTGAATCCACCAGAAGATTCCCCATCATCTGGTATCCGCCGCAGATACCCCAGACAGGAATCCCGGAAGATGCCGCCTTGAGCACCGCCGCCTCCAGGCCGCTCTGACGGAACCAGAGAAGATCCTCCATCGTATTTTTCGTTCCAGGCAGGAATATCATATCCGGCCGTCCAAAGTCTGACAGACGATCCACATAGCGGAGAGAGACGCCCTTTCTTCCCTCAAATACCTGAAAATCCGTAAAGTTCGACAGCCGCGGAAAACGAATCACCGTCAGATTCAGAAGGCTTTTTCCGGAGTTGTCCTCTTCTCCTTTTTTAGCTGTCAGCCGGCTGCTTAAGCTGTCCTCATCCTCAATATCCACCTTCATATAGGGCACCACCCCGGCAACCGGAATTCCGCACAGCTTCTCAATCATCTCCACGCCCGGATCCAGAATCGTCTTATCTCCCCGGAATTTATTGATGATCAGGCCCTTCACCATCGACCGCTCCCGGGGAGTCAAAAGCATTACGGTTCCATACAACTGGGCGAACACTCCGCCCCTGTCGATATCTCCGGCCAGCAGAACCGGTGCCTTCGCCAGCTCTGCCATTCCCATATTGACAATATCATCCTGCTTTAAATTAATTTCCGCAGGGCTTCCGGCCCCCTCGATCACAACGATATCGTACTGCTTTTCCAGACGGTAAAAGGATTCCATGATCGCCGGGATCAAGGATTTTTTGTATGCAAAATACTCTCTGGCAGGCATGGTTCCCACCGGGATTCCATGCACAATCACCTGAGATCCCACATCGCTGGAAGGCTTTAACAGAATGGGATTCATATCTGCCGACGGTTCAATGCCTGCCGCCTGCGCCTGTACTACCTGCGCCCGCCCCATCTCCAGACCTTCCCTGGTAATATAGGAATTCAAAGCCATATTCTGAGACTTAAAGGGCGCCACCCGATAGCCGTCCTGCGCAAAGATCCGGCAGAGTCCGGCTGCCAGCAGGCTCTTGCCCGCATTGGACATGGTTCCCTGAATCATAATTGTTTTTGCCACGCTGATCCCTCCGTTCTCTCTCCCGCTGCCTTTAAGCATGCCAGCAGAATCTCATTTTCTTCTCTCCGGCGCACTGCCACCCGGTAGTAGGAATCATCCAGCCCCGGAAAGCTGTCACAGCGTCGGATAAGGATTCCCTCTGCCAGACAGGCCGCCGCATAATCCACAGAATCCTCCGCCCGTTTCCGGAACAGAAGATAATTGGCTTTCGACGGATATACGGTAAAGGAAAGACTGCGAAGCCCTGCTTCCAGCGCTTCCCGCTCTTTTTTCACATAGATAACCGATTGTTCAATAAAATTCTTCTCGCAAAAAGCCGCCAGCCCTGCC
>JAEDOC010000182.1 GCA_016302185.1 Clostridium sp.
TTAAGAAAGTACAGGCTGAGGCAGAGGGGAAGGAATACGCCGGGTTTCTGACCGATGATCTGGCAGACGGCTTTACAGGAGTAATCGGGATTCTTCACGGAAAGGGCGGAGCATCCGATGAGGGACCTGTAGTGGCATTGCGGTTTGATATCGACGCCCTGCCGATGACGGAGTCCGCAGAAGAAACGCATCGTCCCTGCCGGGAAGGCTTTGCTTCCGAAACACCGGGGATGATGCATGCCTGCGGGCATGACTGTCATGCCGCCATCGGTCTGGGAACCGCTCGGATTCTGGCGCAGCTGAAGGAGGAATGGAGCGGAACGGTGAAGCTGATTTTCCAGCCTGCGGAGGAGGGCACCAGAGGCGCAGCCTCCATCGTTGCTGCAGGTCATCTGGACGGAGTGGATTATTTTCTCGGTACCCATGTGGCGCCGGATGACAGAGAGGATGATGGCGATTTTACCCCGGGAAGCTTTGGTTCGCTGGCTACCTCCAAATATAATGTCTATTTTCAGGGAAAATCCGCCCACGCCGGTGGAGTTCCGGAACAGGGAAGAAATGCTATTCTGGCTGCTGCCCATGCGGTGGTTGGACTTGTCGGCATATCCCGGCACAGCGGCGGAATGAGCCGGGTGAATGTGGGTGTGATGCAGGGAGGAAGTGCTTCCAACGTAATTGCGGATTTTGCCATGCTGTCGATGGAGGTTCGCGGGGAGACAACGGAAATCAATGATTTTATGGCGAAACGGGCTGGTGAGGTCTGCGAAGGCGCGGCGCTGATGGAAGGCTGCAGCTGCAGGATGGAGCTGCGGGGACAGGCCCCGTCCCAGACCAGCAGTCCCGAGCTGGTGGAGCGGATTGCCGGGCTGGCAGAGAAGCATCTTCCATATCTGAAGGTCAGCACGAATCATAATCCGCGCAACTTTGGCAGTGAGGATATCGGGTTTATGATGGATCGGGTGCAGAAGCAGGGCGGACAGGCCGTCTATATGCGTTCGGTTACCCATATGGAGTCACCGCAGCATACGGTCTGCTTCGATGTGGATGAGTCCGTCCTCTGGAAAAGCGCGGCAGTCTTTGCGTCAGCCGTGTGTGATTTGCTGAGAAAGGATATAGAGAATTGCGAAGCTGCGGACAATCCGGCACAGATGCTGGAAGAGCTTCGGGAAGAGTAAAGGATGAGAAAGGAATCAACAGTACCAATGAAGAAATCATATGAGATGGATATGTGCAGCGGACCGATTCTTGGCAAGGTCCTTGCCTATTCCTTTCCGCTGATGCTTTCCGGCGTGCTTCAGCTGCTTTTTAACGCGGCTGATGTGATTGTGGTCGGTCGTTTTGCGGGAAGTCAGTCTCTGGCGGCGGTGGGATCTACCACAGCGCTGATCAACCTGTTAATCAATCTTTTTATCGGTCTGTCCATCGGAGCGAATGTGATGGTGGCCAGATATTACGGTGCAAAAAGGGAGAAGGATATCAGTGAAACCATTCATACGGCGATTACGGTCAGTCTGGTCAGCGGAGCCGGACTGGTCCTTCTGGGATTTTTCACGGCACGGTTCTGGCTGACGCTGATGGGCACACCAGAAGATGTCATAGATAAATCCGTGATCTATATGAAGATCTTTTTTGCCGGAATGCCTGCTCTGATGGCCTATAATTTCGGAAGTGCGGTTCTGCGCGCAGTAGGAGATACCAGACGGCCGCTGTATTTCCTGACAACAGCCGGTGTGGTCAACGTCATCCTGAATCTTTTCTTTGTGATTCAGCTTCACATGGACGTGGCCGGTGTGGCGCTGGCTACCGTACTTTCCCAGTGTATTTCCGCAGGACTTGTTCTTCGATGCCTGATGTGCTCTGAGGGAGCACTGAAGCTTCACCTTTCTGAACTTAAGATTACCGGGAGCAAGCTGAAACAGATTCTTCAGGTAGGACTGCCGGCAGGCATTCAGGGAACCATATTTTCCCTGTCCAATGTTCTGATTCAGTCTTCGGTCAACTCCTTTGGTTCGGTGGTCATGGCAGGAAATACGGCGTCCCAGAATATTGAGGGCTTCGTCTACACCTCCATGAATGCACTGTATCAGACGAACTTAAGCTTTACCAGCCAGAATATGGGTGCCGCGAAATATTCCCGGATTCCGAAAATACTTCTGATGTGTCAGGGAACGGTGATCGCGGTCGGGATGCTTCTGGGCTTTGGCGTTGTGGCAGGAGGAAAGAGCCTTCTGGGCATCTATTCTTCCGATGCGGAGGTGATTTCCTATGGATTTCTTCGCCTGAGAATCATCTGCCTGACGTATTTCCTCTGCGGGATTATGGATACCATGGTGGGAAGTATGCGCGGGATGGGCTATTCCATGATGCCGACCCTGGTTTCCTTAACCGGTGCCTGCGGCCTGCGGGTGCTCTGGATCTTTACCATTTTTGCCTGGAAACGGAGTCTTGTGATTCTGTATCTGTCCTATCCCATCAGCTGGACCGTAACGGCTCTGGCCCACATGATCTGCTACAGCCGGGCCTGCCGGAAGCTTCCGAAGGAAGAAGGCTCTGTCTCTGCGGGTTAAAACTGAAAAAATTTTCAGGGTGTAAAGAAAAAACACTTGACACCATATGGCGGATGGTGTATGATAGCTCAGGTGATTGAAGTGAGTGGAATGGAAAAGATTGTAGAACAGGGTCTTCTGTATGATTTTTATGGTGAGCTTCTGACGGACCACCAGAAAGCAATCTATGAAGACGTAGTGATAAATGATATGTCCCTCAGCGAGATTGCCAGAGAGCAGGGAATCAGCCGTCAGGGCGTACACGATATGATTAAGCGCTGTGACAGGATTCTGAATGGATATGAGGAGAAGCTGGGTCTGGTGGAGAAGTTTTTGAAGACCAAGAAGATGGTGGAGGAGATTCACCGTCTGACGGAGGAGTTCGATCGGACACAGGATCGGGAGCTGATTGCCCGGATCGGTGAGATATCCAATGACATTATTGAACTGGAATAGCAGATTCCATGCGGAAACGGAGGTTTTTAATGGCTTTTGAGAGCTTGGCAGACAAACTGCAGAATGTTTTTAAAAACCTGACGGGAAAAGGACGCTTATCCGAGGCGGATGTGAAGGCCGGACTGAAGGAAGTCAAGATGGCTCTTCTGGAAGCCGATGTAAGCTTCAAGGTAGTAAAACAGTTTATCAGTTCTGTACAGGAACGGGCGGTCGGCACGGATGTGCTGAATGGGCTGAATCCCGGACAGATGGTAATAAAGATTGTCAATGAAGAGCTGGTCAAGCTGATGGGCTCGGAGACAACAGAGATTGCGTTAAAGCCGGCGAATGAGATTACAGTAATTATGATGGCCGGTCT
>JAEDOC010000041.1 GCA_016302185.1 Clostridium sp.
GAAAGATATCGCCACTCCACTACGCCGGGCGTTAGCTGACGCGACGCCCTCATTTCCTGCGCTAGATCTTTAGACGGTCTTAATACAAAAACAAATACTCTTTTACCCTCTTTATCTGATTTTACCTATGATTAAGAAAAGATAAAGAGGGATAAAGGAGTCTTTGTTCATGGACGCGTTGATTTACAGACACAGAAAACTGACATCGTTTCAAATTATTATTCTGGGATTTTCCGGAGTGATCCTTTTGGGAACCTTTCTTCTGATGCTGCCGTTTTCAAGCCGGGAAGGGGTGTTTACTCCGTTTTTGGATGCATTGTTTACTTCGACATCGGCAGTCTGCGTGACAGGATTGGTAGTTCACGATACGGCAACCTACTGGTCGACCTTTGGACAGGTGATTCTGCTGCTTCTGATTCAAATCGGAGGAATGGGAGTCATTACCGTGGCGGCATCCATTGCGATGATTTCCGGCAGAAAGATATCCTTAATGCAGAGAAGTACGATGCAGGAGGCAATTTCTGCTCCGAAGGTGGGAGGGATTGTCCGCCTGACCAGTTTCATTATTAAGGTAACGTTGTGCATTGAGCTTTTGGGAGCTGCTCTGATGGCACCGGTCTTCTGTCGGGATTTTGGCCTGCGCGGCCTGTGGCTGGCACTGTTTCATTCGATATCAGCCTTCTGCAATGCAGGCTTCGATCTGATGGGAACCCGGGCGCAGTTTTCCTCCCTTACAACCTATGCGTTTCATCCGGTAATTAACCTTACCATTATGGCGTTGATTGTGACAGGAGGTATCGGTTTTCTGACCTGGGATGATATCCGTTCCAACGGATGGCATCTCCATCATTATAAGATGCAGAGCAAGGTAATCCTCTGTACCACGGCGATACTGCTGATTTTCCCGGCAGTCTATTTCTATGTGTATGAATTTGGCGGTCTTCCGGTGGGGGAGCGGCTTCTGGCTTCCGCTTTTCAGTCAGTGACTCCGCGGACGGCGGGCTTTAATACAGTGGATTTGACGGCGCTGAGTGAGCCGGGGCAATTCCTGACAATATCACTGATGTTGATTGGCGGTTCGCCCGGATCAACCGCCGGAGGTATGAAGACGACCACCATTGCTGTTTTGATTGCGTCATCGGCGGCTACCTTCAGCAGAAAAGAAAATGCCCATTTTTTTGGCAGGAGAATTGAAAATGATGTGGTAAAAAATGCTGCCACCATATTTCTGATGTATATTATGCTGTTTTTTATCGGAGGTCTGGTAATGAGCATTACGGAAGGACTGCCGGCACTTCCCTGTCTGTTTGAAACGGCTTCTGCCATCGGAACCGTGGGACTGTCGTTAGGACTGACCCCGGGACTGGGAACCCTGTCGCGGATGATCTTAATTTTGCTGATGTTTTTTGGCCGGGTAGGTGGATTGACTCTGATCTTTGCGGCCTTGTCCGGTACGAAGATAACCATGTCCAGGCTGCCGCGGGAAAAGATTACGGTAGGATAGAAGCGGAGGAGGCATAGAAAATGAATCGAACATTAATTTTGGTGGTGGAGGACGATCCGCCGGTACGCAATCTGATTACAACCACCTTACGGACCAATGATTACCGATATCTGATGGCCGGGAACGGAGAAACGGCGATGCTGGAGGCATCCTCTCATAATCCGGATATTATTCTGATGGATCTGGGACTGCCGGATATGGATGGAGTTCAGGTGATCCGGCAGATTCGTTCCTGGTCCAATGTGCCGATTATCGTTATCAGCGCCAGAAGTGAGGATACCGATAAAATCGAGGCACTGGATGCGGGCGCAGATGATTATCTGACAAAGCCGTTTTCTGTGGAGGAGCTTCTGGCAAGGCTGCGTGTGACCCAGCGCCGGCTGGCCTTCATGAATTCAGAACGGCTGGCAGCCAGTTCCGTCTTTACCAATGGAAATCTCCGTGTGGATTATGCAGCCGGATGTGCGTATATGAAGGATCAGGAGCTGCATCTGACTCCCATCGAGTTTAAGCTGTTATGCCTTCTGTCCAAAAATGTGGGAAAGGTGCTGACACACACCTATATTACGCAGAATATCTGGGGGAGAAGCTGGGAAAATGACATTGCCTCTCTGCGTGTCTTTATGGCAACACTGCGGAAAAAACTGGAGAAGGAGCCGGATTCTCCCCAGTATATTCAGACGCATATCGGTGTGGGCTACCGTATGCTGAAGGTGGAGTAGAATTTTCTCGTCAGCTCTGCTAACGCCCACTGATCCTTTGTTCCCATCAGCTCTCTTGCGGAGTGCATGGCCAGAATCGGTGCGCCGATATCCACGGCGGGCATGGTCAGGAGACAGGAGGAGATGCTTCCCAGCGTAGAGCCGCCCCGCATGTCAGAACGGTTGGCAAATTTGCCGAAGGGAATCTCATATCTGCGGCAGAGCTCTTCAATGACGCTGATGTAGGAAGCATCGGTGGCATAGGACTGGGAGACTGCCGTCTTGATGGCTACACCTCCGTTTAAAGCGATACGGTCTACCGGATCATATTTGTCCCCTTTGTTGGGATGAAGGGCATGAGCCACATCCAGAGACAGAAGAAATCCGTGAAATAAGGCGCTTAAGAATTCGCACCGATCATAGCCGAGACTTCCGTAGGCTTTCTCCAGAAGGTGTTCCAGCAGAGGAGAAGCGGCCCCCTGTTTGGTGCTGCTTCCGATCTCCTCATTGTCGTAGAGGGCGCAGACACAGATGCCTTCGGGAAAGCTGCTGTGAATCATGCCATTTACGCAGGCCTGTACGGAGGTCAGGTTGTCCAGTCTTGGAGAGGAGAGCATTTCCTTCTGAATTCCCAGAAACTGCGGCGGATCACAATTGTAGAGATAGCACTGGTAATCCAGAATCTCTTCTTTTCTGCAGTGAAGCTCACCGGCCAGAAGATCCAGGAAGAAGGAGTCTTTATTCAAGGTTTCATCCAGAATGGCCAGAATAGGCTGCATATCGATCTGCGGGTTCAGCTCCAGACCTTTGTTGACTTCGCGATTGAAATGGATGGCCAGATTGGGAATCGTCAGCAGCGGACGCCCAAAATCGATGAAACGCACTTCGGGATGGAAGGGATTACTGCTGCGCAGGCAGACTTTTCCCGCCAGCGAAAGCGGACGATCCAACCAGGTATTTAAGATAGGACCGCCATA
The DNA here is from genome assembly GCA_016302185.1 of Clostridium sp. GTDB lineage: Bacteria > Bacillota > Clostridia > Lachnospirales > Lachnospiraceae > Otoolea. Next base: position 3,183 of record JAEDOC010000041.1, read on the forward strand.
AACGGAGACATTCAGTTTGGCGTAGGGGCCGGATGTGACCTCCGGGGATGGTTTGACCATCAGGCAGGGCCAGTCGGTGTGGGCGGCGGTGATACGAATCGGCGGCACATTGGCAGCAGCTTCCGGTGCTGCAGCTGTGGGACAGGATACCTTTTCTCCGATCACAAGCCCAACCAGAGTTGTGTCGTAGAGATTTACCACATATCTTCCGCCGGGCACCAGCTTCCAGCGTTCGCCCGGATTCAGTTCTGTAAATCCATTTTCTTTGAAATACTCCCGGCAGTAGCGGACGGTGTGATAGGGAGAGACACCGGCGTTTAACAGGGATATCAGTTCCTCTAAATCATTCATGATTGTTCTTTTTCCTCCTCGATTTGTTCTAAGTAACAGTATAAGAAAAATATATATGAACTGCAACCGGATTCCTTTCGTTTTTCTTTCAGTTTTTGACAGTCCGTTGACTTTTATTTTCTGAACTTTTATAATAAACCGGTCACGGAAAAACGAAAAATGAATATGGTAAAGGAATGTTTGAATGAAATTATATGGTAAATTCTATAAAATCGCAGCGGCAGGCTGCCTGACACTGGCGTTGTTTGGTACTTTGGCACAGACGCCGGCCTTTGCGGGCCCGGCACAGGAGCTGGGGCAGGAAACGACGAAGCCGGGGCCGGCCGGCGGCAGTCACGCAGCTGTGGATCATTCGTATTATAATCAGAAAATCACAAATCCGGTGGTAAAGCCATCGGCAGATTATGGATATGATCAGATGGTACAGGATTTATTTGCTCTGGCATCCCGTTATCCGGGAACGATGACGCTGCAGGCGGTGGGCCAGTCGGCGGACGGCAGAGCCATCTATGATGCCATTGTGGGGAATCCGGCGGCGGAGAAGAAGCTGCTGATTCAGGGGGCAATCCATGGGCGGGAGTATATCGTAACTCCGCTGATGATGCAGCAGATCGAATCTCTTCTGGCCGGTTACGCGTCAGGAACTTATCAGGATCAGCCACTGTCACAGCTGCTGGATCAGGTGGCAATTCATTTTATCCCTATGGTCAATCCGGATGGGGTGTCCATCAGCCAGAAGGGCGAGGCGGGAGTACAGTCGGAAGAATTAAAGAAGACCCTGCAGGCGGCATATCAGATGGATACGGCGGAGGGAAGAAATACGCTGGAATATGGAGAATACCTAAAACGATGGAAGAGCAATGCCAGAGGTGTAGATCTGAATTACAATTTTGATGCGGACTGGGATCTCTTAAATCCGGAACGCCAGCATGCGTCCTATATCGGTTATCGGGGAATGACACCGGAATCGGAGCCGGAGACACAGGTGTTAAAAAATGTGACATTGCAGAATCCATTCTCGGCCACCATCAGCTATCATGCCATGGGAAGTATTATCTACTGGGATACGGAAGGCAACCGGAAAGCGGCGGAATCTTATGAGATGGCACAGACGGCGTCTGCTGCCACCGGATATACCGTGATGGGAAGCAAAGGAAAGGGCGGGTTTAAAGACTGGCTGCAGCGCTCGGCGCAGGCGATCCCCGGAATTACCATCGAGGTTGGCCGCTCCGAGTGCCCGGTGAGCTTCTCTGAGTATCCGTCCATCTGGACAGAAAACAAGGCGATTCCCGCTCTCTTTGCCAGCTATGTGCTGGCGCATTAGGAGCCAGTCAATGTTCTTCAAAGGGAAGCTCTGCCCGCTTTAAAAAGGTACGGACTGCGTCATCCCACTCCCGCTCCAGTGTCTTATCCAGAAGAAACTGGTTGAGGGCAACACCGGTGACGCAGTGTAATACCTGTTCTTCATAGCGCAGATTGAGGTATAGTCCTCCGACAGCCTCCGGGGCATAGGAGGAACAGCGCTTTTTCAGAAAATTTCCGGTATCCTCCGGTGACAGCTTCAGAATGATGGAGAAGCTTTCCGGAAGCTTGTTTCCCCTGATTAAAGAAAAACAGAATGGCCGCAGCATCTTCCAGGCGGAATATTGTTCAATCCGGCCGGCCTCCAGCTCTTCCTCGGAATAGTAGCCGTGGCGGACCGTGCCGTCGATGGTAAAGGTGTTGAAGGTAACGATGGTTGCCTCCTTCACCAGAAACCGATCAAAGGTTTCCCCAAGAAACAGCTGTTTTGTAAATTGTCTGAGATCACTGATTTGCAATGCTACCATGTCGATTCCCCTATCTTTCTTCCCGAGGCTTCCTTTTCTTTGCTTCTGCTGACGGGAGTTCTTTTTCTTATTTTATCGCAAGGAAGTCTCACACGCAATTCTTAACTATGGAAAAACCAAAGTTTATAAAAATTTTATTAGCACTCACTACAAATGAGTGCTAATTTTCTATTGACATCCAGATTCCTACGTATTAAAATAGGTATTACGCAGAAAAAAGCGGCAAACAAGACAATAGATGTATTTTTATAAAAGGAGTGTTTTACCATGGCAGCAAAAACAGGAAGTTTATCAATCAACAGCGAGAATATTTTCCCGATTATTAAAAAATGGCTTTATTCGGATCATGATATTTTTTATCGTGAGCTGATTTCCAATGGCTGTGATGCTATCACCAAGCTGAAGAAGCTGGCGCTGATGGGCGAGTATGAGCAGCAGGAGGACGAGGAGTACAAGATTCAGGTAACGGTCAATCAGGAAGACAAAACCATCACCGTAGAAGATAACGGTATCGGTATGACCGCAGCGGAAGTGGAGGAGTATATTAACCAGATCGCTTTCTCCGGCGCTCAGGATTTCCTGGAGAAATATAAGGATAAGGCCAATGAAGATCAGATCATCGGTCATTTCGGACTGGGCTTCTATTCCGCCTTTATGGTGGCGGATCGGGTAACCATCGATACTCTGTCCTATCAGAAGGATGCGGCTCCGGTGCACTGGGAGTCCGACGGCGGTACCGAGTTCTCCATGGATGAGGGAGACAAGACCGGCCACGGAACAAAGATCACCCTGTTCTTAAATGAAGACAGCACCGAATTCTCCAATGAGTACCGTGCCCGCGAGGTAATTGAGAAGTACTGTGCCTTTATGCCGGTTCCGATTTTCTTAACCAATGCCACCGCAGAGCCGCAGTACGAGACCATCGAGAAGGATCAGCTGACCGACAAGGATAAGGTAATTGAGACCATCGTCGAGGAAGCAAAGACCGAGGAGAAGGAGAAAGAGGACGGAACCAAAGAGGTTGTGGAGATTTCTCCGGCAAAGGAAAAATATAAGATTTTAAAGCGTCCGGTGGCATTAAATGATGTGAATCCTCTTTGGAATAAGCATCCCAACGAGTGCACCGAGGAGGAATACAAGGAATTCTACCGCAAGGTCTTCATGGATTACAAGGAGCCGCTGTTCTGGATTCACTTAAATATGGATTATCCGTTCAACTTAAAGGGTATCCTGTATTTCCCGAAGATCAATATGGAGTACGAGAGCATCGAGGGAACCATCAAGCTGTACAATAATCAGGTATTTATCGCAGATAATATTAAGGAAGTGATTCCGGAGTTCCTGATGCTGTTAAAGGGTGTCATCGACTGCCCGGATCTGCCGCTGAATGTGTCCAGAAGTGCGCTGCAGAATGACGGCTTCGTGAAGAAGATTTCCGATTATATTACCAAGAAGGTGGCGGACAAGCTGTCCGGCATGTGCAAGACCGATAGGGAGACCTACGAGAAATACTGGGATGATATCGCTCCGTTTATCAAGTTCGGCTGCTTAAAGGATGCCAAATTTGCGGATAAGATGGATGATTATATCATCTTCAAGAACCTGGAAGGCAAGTACCTTACCTTAAAGGACTGCATGGAGAAGGCGAAGGAAGAGAATCATGAGAACAAGATCTTCTATGTAACCGATGAAAAGGAGCAGAGCCAGTACATCAACATGTTTAAAGAGTCCGGTCAGGATGCGGTAATTCTGCCACATAACATTGATAATCCGTTTATCTCTCATGAGGAGCAGAAGCATGAGAATCTGAAATTCCTCCGTATTGACGCTGATGTCAATGATACTCTGAAGGAAGAGGTGGCAGAGGAAGATAAGGAAGCTTTAAAGAAGGACGAGGAGACGCTGACAGCCCTGTTTAAGAAGGTTCTGGGCGATGAGAAGCTGCAGGTGAAGGTGGAGAAGCTGAAGAATGAAGCGCTGTCCTCCATGATTACCTTATCCGAGGAGACCCGCCGGATGCAGGATATGATGAAGATGTACAATATGTACGGCATGGATCCGTCTATGTTCGGCGGTGACGGTCTGGTTCTGGTACTGAATGCCAACAACGCGCTGGTAAAATACGTTCTGGAGAACGGCGAGGGCGAGAACACACCGAAGATTTGCGAGCAGCTCTATGATCTGGCTCTGTTAAGCCACGGCTCCTTAAGCCCGGAGCGGATGACGAAGTTCATTGCCAGAAGCAACGAGCTGGCACTGTTGGCAGCGAAGTAAACATATGGGAAGATAATTTTGCTTATATGGAAGAGAATGCAAAAGAGATGCGGGAGGTTCCGGCCGCAGCAGAATACCGGAATCAGGTGCGCCGGACCGGCTCGATTCTGGGCTGGTCCCTGGCGCTGCTGTCAGGCCTGACGCTGGTGCTGGGGATCCTGATGCAGCTGTATCTGCCGTTCCCGGACTGGTTTTACGGCGGCGGGGCAGAGCTGGTTTGCTATGCCCTGATTCTGCCTTTGATGAATACGATACTTGCGAAAGCTCCTGAGCTTCGAACAGAGAGGAAAAAAATGCGTATCCGCAAATTTCTCCTCTTTTTTGTGCTGGCACAGGGGTTTGGAACTCTGTTTAATCTGGCCGGAAATCTGGTGAATTTCTTCTTTGCCTCCCTGACCGGGCGGGAGAGCTTCGGCATGAATCCGGTGAATGGGATGCTGGAGCAGATGGATGTTCTGACGGTGTTCTACGTGTGCTTTTTTGGTCCCGTCATTGAAGAATATATTTTCCGGTGGAAGCTGTTGAACCGCCTGCGTCCCTATGGGGAGAAGGCGGCAATTCTCTATACAGCGCTGATGTTCGGACTGATGCATGGAAACCTGACTCAGTTTTTGTATGCGGCAGCGATTGGAGTGATTCTTGGTTATATGGCGGTCAAAACCGGCCGGATGCTCTATAACTGTCTTCTCCATATTCTGATCAACAGCTGCTCCATGGCGCTGGCAGCGATTCTGCTCTCCGGCGGACCGCTCTCGATTCTGCTTTCATTCGGAAGTCTGATTGTGATGCTGGCGGAGATTGTAGCTGCTCTGGTGCTTTTTCTGGTTTTTTGGAAGGAAACGACACTGCTGCCGGGAGAGTGGCCGGTGGGAGTGACCGGAAGAACGGTGGCGTCGGCACTGTATTGCAACCCGGGAACCATTGCCTTTTTCCTCCTGAGTCTGGCTATGATGCTGTACTATCTTTTTCTGGCATAAAGCAGTGCTCCCAAAAAGGAACTATGCTTTTACAGAAGAAATCCTAACACTTACTTGACTTTGCATGGTGCCGTTACTATAATAAATAGTAATGAATACTATGTGATGCGTGATTTGCACCAAAAAAGATGGTAACGCATGTCTGGAGGAAGACTATGACATATAAGATTATTGGGGACAGCTGTCTGGATCTGACAGAGGAGCTGAAGAAGGATCCACATTTTCAGATGATACCGTTGACACTGGAGGTTGGCGATGTTCATGTGAGAGATGATGAGACCTTTGATCAGAAGGATTTTCTGGAGTTGGTTCGAAATAGTGAAGAGTGTCCGAAAACTGCCTGTCCGTCTCCTGAGCTTTTTAAGGAAGCATACGAGTGTGAGGCGGAGAATGTCTTTGTGGTAACGCTTTCCAAGCATTTAAGCGGCAGCTATAATTCAGCGATGGTTGGAAAAGAGCTTTATGAGGAGCAGCATGGGACGGATAAGAATATCGTGGTCATTGATTCTCTTTCGGCCTCTTCCGGCGAGCTGAACGTGGCTTTAACCATCCGGGATCTGTGCGAGCAGGGGTTAAGCTTTGCGGAAGTGGTAAGCCGGGCAGAGAGCTACCGGGATTCCATGCAGACCTTTTTCGTGCTGGAAACGCTGGATTTTTTACGCAAGAACGGACGGCTGAAGGGTCTTCAGGCCTTTATCGCTACGGCATTGAATATTAAGCCGGTGATGGGGGCGGACAGCGGTACGATTATCAAGCTGGATCAGGCCAGAGGCATCAACCGGGCATTAAGCCGGATGGCAGAGCTGGCGGTAGCCAGTGTGGCGGATACCTCGTCCCGTCGACTGGTAATTGCCCACTGCAACAATGAAGCACGGGCGGAGCAGGTGCGGGATCTTCTGTGCCGGAAGGCAGCCTTTCGCGAGATTGTGATTACGAATACGGCTGGTGTAGCAACGGTATATGCAGGCGACGGCGGTATTGTTGTTACCCTATAACGAAATGATGGAAAGTGAAAATGATAGAAAAGCAGAAAAGGCGTCAGAAAAGACAAAGCTGTGTTTCCGTGATAGCGGCAGGAATGGTATTCCTGTCGCTTGCCGGTTGTGGGCGGAACGCGCAGAAATATGAAACGGTGTCCAGAGAAGAGACTGTCGTGACGGAGGCTGAAAGCCGTCCGGAAACGGAGACTGAGGATAATGTGCTGCGGATTGAAACAGAAGCAAAAGCGGCAGGGACGGATGGACGGACGGGAAATTCGGTGTCCCTTCTGTTTGCGGGAGACATCTATCTGTCTGATCATGTGAGAAATGCTTATGCGAAGGCAGGAGGCATTGCCGGAGTGCTCGATGAGGGACTGAGAACGGAGATCACTGCGGCAGATCTCTTTGTGGCCAATGAGGAATTTCCCTTTAGTGACCGGGGAACTCCGGCGGCGGATAAGCAGTTTACCTTTCGTCTTCCCGCGGAACAGGTGCATCTGATGCAGGAGATCGGTACGGATCTGGTGACACTGGCCAATAACCATGCGTTAGATTATGGAACGGATGCGCTTCTGGACACCTGTCAGGTGCTGGATGATGCGGGAATCCTCCATGTGGGAGCGGGAGAGAACTTAGAAGAAGCCAGCCGTCTGGAGATTGTGGAAATCGACGGGATGAGGTTTGGATTTTTGGGAGCTTCCCGTGTCTTTCCGGCGGCTGGTTGGGCGGCCGGTGCGAATCATCCGGGCATGCTGTCCGCCTATGACGGAGAAGCACTGTGCAAAGTGATCCGTGAGACAAAGACGCAGTGCGATTATCTGACTGTCTACGTCCACTGGGGCATTGAACGGAATACGATGCCGGAAATTTATCAGAGAAATCAGGGCAGACAGTATATTGATGCGGGAGCGGATCTGGTGGTGGGAAGCCATCCCCATGTGCTGCAGGGGATCGAATATTATCAGGGAAAGCCTATTCTGTACAGCCTGGGTAATTTTATCTTCGGCAGCTCCATTCCGGAAACCATGCTGGTAAAGGCGGAAGTGAGGACGGACGGCAGTACGGTGCTGTCTCTGGTTCCGGCCACCTCGGCAGGCGGCTTTACCAGAGAGCTGGATCCGGAGAAGCGGAATGCGTTCTATCGAAACATAGAATCACTGTCAGAGGGAATCTGTATTGATGAGGCAGGCACTGTGACTCCGGCGGAAAACCATTCGCCCTGATAGGCACCGCTTTCCCGAAGCGCTTTGGAAAACGAGTTTAAAAAAAGCCGTTTATTGCCGCTCCAGAGGGGAGCGAGGAGAAGCTTTTTCGGTCCGTCACCGCTGATACGGTGAATGACCATTTCCGGAGGCAGCAGGCGGATACAGTCTAACAGCAAATCAATATACTCTTCCATGGTAAAGACTGGAAAAGGGGCCGCCTCGTAGAGGGCGGCCAATTCTGTGCCTTCTAAAACGTGCAGCAGCTGCAGCTTGATTCCGTCGATGGCAGGGGAAAAGGAGGACAGCCAACGAACTGTTTCCAGCATTTCTTCCCGGTTTTCTCCGGGCAGTCCCAGAATTACATGGACAATAACGGTAAGGCCGGCTGCTTTCAGCCGCCGGACCGCATCGGAAAAGACGGGGAGGGGATAACCGCGGTGGATTTGTTCTGCCGTTTTTTCATGGATGGTCTGCAGTCCCAGCTCCACCCAGACCGGTTTACGGGCATTTAATTCTTTTAACAGAGCGATGACTTCCTCAGGCAGGCAGTCCGGCCGCGTACCAATGGAGAGGGCAGCGACCCCGGGATGGAGGATTGCCTCGGTGAAGAGCGGGCGCAGATAGCTGATCGGCGCGTAGGTGTTGGTATAGGACTGGAAGTAAGCAATGTAGTTTTGTTCTTCCGGCAGCGTTTCTGCCTTTCTCATCTTGCTTTGGACTCTTGCTCTGGCCGCATCGATCTGTTCGCTCACGGAAACGTGCTTCGGCTCGGCAAAATCTCCGGAGCCGCCGTGACTGCAGAAGATACAGCCTCCGGTGCCCAGAGTGCCGTCCCGATTAGGGCAGGTCATGCCGCCGTCTAAGGCCAGCTTGTATATTTTTCTGCCGAAGATGTCCTTCAGCCATGCATTTAAGGAATAGTAGGGACGTCCGTCCGAATAGATCCGTTTTTTTGTGTTCATGATGCGGTAGCTCTCCTTTGCCTGCTGTCCTTTTAGTATACTAACAAACATTGATTTTTGGCAAGGGAGCAAAGAAATATAATAAATCGCAGGAAAATATCGTATTGAGGAGACTGCTGCAAAATGATATACTGATAACAGAAGCATGGCCGGTGAACAAGAGAACACGGGCATAGGAAAAAGGGAAAAAGGAGAAGAGATTATGACGGGAATGGATACACTGAAGGTGCTTGATACAGAGAAAGCAAAACAGCTGATGACAGCACTGTATGGAACGGGAGCGGAGGAGAATACCGAGCGCTACCGCCATGTGATAAAGGGGTTTGAAAATACTTACGGAGCGGGGGATATCTTTCTGTTCAGTTCTCCGGGCCGTACGGAGATCAGTGGAAATCATACGGATCATAACCATGGAAAGGTGCTGGCGGGAAGCATCAATTTAGACTGTGTGGGCGCTGCCGCTAAGAACGGAACGGACACCATCCGTATCTTGAGTGAAACCTTTCATCAGAATTTTACGATTGATATTAACGATCTGACTCCCAGCACAAAGATGGCGGGAACGGTTGATTTGACCAAGGGTCTGTTAAAGGGCTTTCTGGAAAGAGGTTATCGGATCGGGGGTTTTGATGCTTATATTACCAGTAATGTGATCAGCGCAGCCGGTGTCAGCTCTTCTGCCGCTTATGAGATGCTGATCTGTTCCATGCTGAACACCTTCTTCAATGAAGGGAAGATGGATGTGGTGGCCTATTCCCATATCGGAAAATATGCGGAAAATCACTACTGGAACAAAGGCTCCGGTCTGTTGGATCAGATGGCCTGCGCGGTGGGCGGCTTAATTACCATTGACTTTAAAGACCCGGAAAAACCGGTAGTAGAAAAGATTGATTTTGATTTCGGCGCTCAGGATCACAGCCTGGTAATTGTAAATACCGGAAAGGGACATGCCGATTTAAGCGCGGAATATTCCTCGATCCCCAATGAGATGAAGAAGGTGGCAGCGTATTTTGGAAAAGAAGTATGCGCAGAGCTGACCGAGAGTGACGTGATAGAGAATCTGGCTGCTGTACGTGCCTATGCGGGAGACCGAGGAGTGATGAGAGCACTCCATTTCTTTGAGGAAAATAAGCGGGTGGAGAAGGAAGTCAAAGCCTTAAAGGAAAATGATTTCGCTTCGTTCCTGGAAGGAATTACCCAGTCTGGCAATTCCTCCTGGAAATGGCTGCAGAATGTATATAATACAGAAAATGTACAGGAACAGGGAATCAGCATTGCACTGGCATTGACGGAGCTTTATCTGGCAGAGAAGAAGTGCGGTGCCTGCCGTGTTCACGGCGGCGGTTTTGCCGGTGTTATCATGGTAATGCTGCCCAACGAGCTGGTGGATGAGTACGTGGCTTATATTGAGAAGGCCATCGGAGTTGGCAATGCATATCGTATGAGCATCCGGCCGTACGGAGCTTTCTGTGTCAGCAGCATGTTGTAAGAAGATAGATCAACGGCTGCAATGCGTATGGATTATGGAGCAATGATTACGGCGCGTATGGATGTGAGAAGAGAGCTGGAGATGCTGGCGGATGAACCATACCGGATTTTTCACAGCCGCCTTCTGCCTGGAGTGGAGCATATCCTGGGGGTTCGGATTCCAAAGCTGTGGAAGCTGGCCCGCCTTTTGGCAGCGGAGGATGGGGCAGGCTATCTGGAACGGGCGTCGGATGATACCTATGAGGAGATTCTTCTGCAGGGGATGGTGCTCTGTCTGCTGAAGGAACCGTTGGATGTTGCCTTGAAACGGCTGCCCGCCTATATGGCGAAGATTGATAACTGGGCGGAATGTGATGTGGTTTGTTCCGGATTCAAAAAGATTCGGAAGGATCAGGCGCAGGGCCTTGCCTTTTTAAAACCGTATCTGCATTCGGAGAAGGAATTTGAGGTCCGGTTTGCGGTGGTGCTTCTGCTGGATTATTACGTGGATGAAGCACATATCAGAGAAACACTGGAACTTTTGTCCGGAGTATCCCATCCGGGATACTATGTAAAGATGGCGGTGGCCTGGGCGCTGTCCGTCTGCTATGTAAAATTTCCGGAGGCGACACTTCCTTATCTTCAAAACGGGATATTTGATGAAGAGACGTATCACAAAGCGATTCAGAAGATTGTGGAATCCAACCGGGTATCTCCGGAGGCGAAAGCATATATGAAACAGCTCAGGAAAGAGGAGAAAGGCAGGAGGGATAGAGATGAGCAATAAGAATCTGATTATTACCATTGAGAGAGAATACGGAAGCGGCGGACGTATCGTGGGGCAGAAGCTGGCAAAAGAGCTTGGCTTGCATTTCTACGATGATGATATTATCAAGCTGGCATCGGAAAAGAGCGCGGTCGGCGAGCAGTTTTTCCGCATGGCCGATGAGAAGGCAGGCAACAATCTGCTGCATTTGCTGGGCAGCAACCGGGGAGTGGATGTTCTTTCCAAGCCGGTGCTTGAAGGTAAGGTTACCAGCCCGGAAAACTTATTCAAATTTCAGTCTCAGGTCATTCGCGAGCTGGCAGAGGAAGAACCCTGTGTCCTTGTGGGAAGAGCTGCCGGCTACGTCTTAGAGCAGTACGAGGAGATTGAGCATCTGGTTCGCATCTTCGTCTACGCGGACAAGGTAAAAAAGGTTCAAAGAGTCATGGAAGTGGACTGTATTGACGAGGAAAAAGCCAAAAAACGAATCCGCAAAATCGACCGGGAAAGAAAAGAATACTACAAATACTTTACCGGAAATGAGTGGCATAACATCAAAAATTATGATCTGCCCATCAATACCACGCGGCTGAATCTGGATGAAACCGCGGAGTTGATAAAGAGCTACATCAAATTGCGGGGGTTTTAGAGAGTTAGCGCAGGAAATGAGGGCGTCGCGTCAGCTAACGCCCGGCGTAGTGAGTTGGAGATATCTTCTGGAGGAGAATGACTCCGGACGCGAAAAAGAAGCAGGGGAAGAACGGCGAAAAACGGCACACAGGTCTTCTGTATTCGATGGGCTGTTCTAGGACTGCGACATAGGAAAAGGACGG
>JAEDOC010000042.1 GCA_016302185.1 Clostridium sp.
TATGAAACGAAAAAGCACTGCCAGAAGCAGAGCCTCTGCCGACGCGGCATACATCAGCCGGTTCGCCCGGCGAATGTCCTCCGTTTCAATCTGCCGTTTTGCATCTCCAATAAATTCCTTTTTGCAGAGAGTTCCGAAATACCAGGCATCTCCTGCCAGACGAATTCCCAGAGCACCGGCACAGACGGATTCTGTCTGTGCTGAATTCGGACTTTTATGCTTTCTCCGATCCCGCCGCCAGATCCGCCAGGCACCCTTTCCATCCATTCTCAGCATCCAGGCTGCCCCTATCATCAGCAGAGCGGACAGACGGGACGGAATCCAGTTTACCAGATCATCCAGCCGGGCGGCGGCACGTCCAAAATACAGGTATTTCTCGTTTCGATAACCTACCATGGAATCCATGGTGTTGACTGCTTTATAAATCCAGCCCAGAACAGGGCCTCCAAGTGCCATGACTCCGTCTGAGGAATTTTCCGCCACCGTCTCCACCGCTGCCTTTGTGATTCCTTCCGCATCCAGAATTGCCGTATCCCGTCCAACAATCATGGAGACACTGGTTCTGGCTTCTTCCACATCTCCTGCCTTCAGGCAGGAATACACCTTCATGCTTTCTTCCCGCAGGGAGCGGGCCGCCAGAAGATAATAAGTCAGGACAGCTTCAACGATAAAGCAGAGCCAGCCGCCGGGCACTGACGCTGCCGCAAAAAGAAGGATCGCTGCTGTTCCTCCGGTTATCGCAGGCACAAAAAAAGCCAGCAGCACGCCGGCTGCCAGTTCACCCGACGGTGAGGGAGGAAACCAACGGCGCAAAACCTTCTCCAGCCGGCCAATCAGACCTCCTACTGTTCTGACCGGATGCGGCAGGGAATGGGGATCTCCCAGACAAAGATCCAGACCGCAGCCGGCCAGCAGAGCCAACAGATGTAAATTCATGGTTTTTCTTCTCCAAACATCATTTTAAGAGATGGACTGCTCACTCTTATTTGATCCGTGTCCCGATGCCGCAGATCACCCGGTATACCTGCCGTGCAGATGCAGCAATCTGCTGACAGAGCCGTCCATCCATTTCCCGGTACTCCCGTTCAAATTCCCCCATAGGAACCACACCACAGCCGATCTCATCCGCTGTGATGATCACGTCCGGTTTCTCCTGCAGCAGCCGTTTTGTAACGGCTGCCGGATCCTCTTTTATTTCCTCCATCAGCCGCCGTACCAGAGATTCATAATGAAGAAGCAGATCCGCCTGCCAAATCACATCCAGGGAATCCATTCTTCCATCCGCTATTCTCGGATTATCTGTATTTTTCCACAGCTGACGGGCCAGAGCTGTCTTCCCCTGGTTTCTTCCGCCAATCACAAATATCATCTTTCGAACACCTCGATGTCACATGTCCTCTCTTCTCAGATTCCAAACAGCCCGCAGAACGCCAGGGCAAGCACCGCATTCCGTTCACAGCACTGCAGAAAATGACCGGCCAGATCCCCGGTAATTCCGCCAAATTCTGTAACCGACCGTCGGTAATAAGATACAAAGGTTCCTGCCATCACAGCCATGCAGAAAAGACCGGGCCAGGGAGCCGTCCGGAACAGAAGGACACCTCCGGTCAACAGATAAAAGAGCATTACCAACCGTACTGTTTTTTTTACGGCTGCTTTCGAAAACTGCGCCGCCAGACCGTCCTGCTTCGCCATGGGAAAGGTAACCACGGAAAGACCGCTGAGCGCCCGTTCCCAGACATAGACCAATGCCAGAATTCGGATCTGCGCAAAAGAAAGTACAAAAAAGCCGGCCCCATAGATCAGAAGGTACACTCCAAAGCCTATGACAGCAAACGCACCCACATGGGGATCGGAAAGGATCGTAAGCTTCTTTTCTCTGCTCCCGTAGGAATGCCTGGCATCTGTTACATCCAGGAACCCATCCATGTGGATTCCCCCGGTAATGAGAAGCGGCAGTGCCAGTCCCAGAACAGTTCGGATTACTCTCAGACTAATATCAGATTCCCGGAAAGAAGCAGCGAGGAAAGAGTTCTCCGGGGAGAGCAGATAATACAGAGCCAGCTGCGCCGCGCCGATCACCACTCCAATCAACGGAAAAAAGCACATGGCATAACGTATTCGCTCCCGGGTCCATTCCACATGCGGCATGGGGATCCGGGAATACATGGAAAAAGCAATGACAAAACTGCCAAAGATATCCCTCATACTTTGTTTTCCTTTCCCGCTTCTTTCAGAAACAGCGGTATTCCATAGACGACCTCCGTTACCCGATCTGCCTGCTGTGCCAGACATAAGTTCAAGGCCGCCAGAAGCTTTATATAGCGCTCCGTCTCCGAATCATATACCACGCCATCCGAAAATATCTCATTGGTAACAATAATCAGATTCCCGCAGCGCTGCCGCAGACAATTCACCCCCGCAAGAATCCGCTCCGCCGCTCCGTCTTCTTTCTCATAGAATTCATTCGCTGCCAGATTGGACAAACATTCCAGAAGAATGGTATCCGCCCCGCTTAACAGATTCCTCTGCTTCGGACTGTCAGTGAAGCCGGCAAGATCAGTATACCGTTCCACGGTCTCAAAGCCCTTACCGGCCCTCATCCGCCGGTGGCGTTCCACCCGCTTTCTTCCTTCCTCATCCCAGACACGCATGGTCGCCAGATAGATAAGGCGCGTTCCTCCGGTCTCTCGGGCAAGGTTTTCCGCATATTCCGACTTTCCGCTCCCGCTTCCGCCGGTAATCAAAGAAAACATTTCGCTCCTCCTCTCTGACGCAGCACAGACCTCCTGTTCTATAGAGGCTGATACTCCTCAATCTCCATCTCGGAAAAAGTACACATCTTATTGTAGATTTCCATCGTCATATCCAGAAGAGGAAACAGCATCAAGGCGCCGGTTCCTTCTCCCAGGCAGAGTCCTGCCCGGATAACCGGAGTCTGTCCCAGCAGAGCCAGAAGCCCTTCCCCTGCCGGTTCCGCCGATACATGAGCTGCCAGCATATAATCCCGGACACGCCCATCAATCACCGCCGCAGCTGCTGCCGCGGCAGCAGAGATCAGGCCGTCGATTATCACCGGCATCTGAAAGGCCGCACAGCCCAGAAAGACACCGGCCAGACCCGCCAGATCAAATCCGCCTACCTTGGCAAGCAAATCAATGCCATCTTTCTCGTTCGGCTTCCAGCGCTGAATTCCGGTTTTAATCGCTGCAATCTTCCGTTTCAGTCCTTCCTCACTCAAACCGGCTCCTTTACCGGTTACCTTCTCCGGCTCCTCCTGAAGAAGCACCGCGGCCACCGCACTGCTGGTAGTGGTATTTCCGATTCCCATCTCTCCCGTCGCCAGGATTCCGTAACCGGCCCGTTTCAGCACACGCACCAGATCTGCACCGGTTAAGATTGCGGCGATGACCTCCCTGCGGCTCATCGCCGGTTCTTTGGTAAAATTTCTGGTTCCCCGCCGTATCTTCCGATCGATCAACGGATAAACCGTTCCCAGCTTATCCATCTCACAGGCCACACCAATATCCACCGGAAAGACATCCGCACCGGCTCTCTGTGCCATCAGGCAGGAGCAGCTTTCTCCCCGGGTAAAATTCCGTGTCACTGCAGCGGTAACCTCCTGTCCCGTCTGGGTCACTCCTTCTTCTACCACTCCGTTATCCGCACAGAAAAGTACCAGGGCCTTTTTGCTGATGTCCGGCTGTCCCTTTCCCTGCATCGCTGCAATCCGGCGAATATCCTCTTCCAGAATTCCCAGACTGTGCAAGGGTTTTGCCACCTTGCTCCAACGGTACGCCGCCTTCTCTCCGGCCGCTTCATCGGCAGGTACGATTCGAAGCAGAAGTGCTTCCAGCCACCGCTCCAGCTCATCTTCTTTCCAGTCTCTAAAATCGACCAGAAGGTTTCTTATCTTCTGAGTTGTTTTTTCTTCTGTTCCACGCATCATCGTTTTCTTCCTTCTCTTTTCTGCTAGTATTCTAATCGAAACGACGATATTTTTCAAGTAATGCCTACAAAAAGGAGAGTTTCTCTTCTTTTGAAAATTTCTCCGGTACCAGAAGTTCTCTCACCGCTGCATGGTATTCCGAAATCCGCTGTGCTTTCCTGATTCGTTTTAAGGATCTGGTTTCATCCGGAAAATGCCGGCCCAGATAATACCATAGCTCTTTCATCTTAAACAGTACGTTTTTGTCTCCGCTTATCACTTCTCCATAACCTTCCAGCAAAGCATCATGGAAGGCCGCAAGCTTCTCTAATGCCAGGGAAGCTTCCATCAGATGCCCGGACTTATATTCCTCTGCCATCCAGGGACTGGCAATCAGTCCCCGCCCGACCATGACCGACGTTACCCCCGGAACCGGCGAAATGGATTTACAGAAATGTTCAATATCCGCCGCGGAAAATAGATTTCCGTTATAGCAGACCGGCATCCGCAGCTTCGGCAGACTCTGCCGGAAGCATTCCATCCGCGGAACTCCCTTATAATAATCTTCCCGTACCCTGGGATGAATAATAAGCTCCGAAATCGGGTAACGGTTAAAAACTCTTACCAGCTGTGAAAACTCCTCTGGATCCGCATATCCCAGTCTTGTTTTCACTGACAGGCGAAGGCCGGGAAGAAGCTTTTCCATGCCTTCAAAGACTTCCTCAAAAAAAGCATCCAGTGCCCCGGGATCTGCAAGAAACCCGGCACCCTTGCCCTTAGCTGTCACTGTTCCGGACGGGCAGCCGAGATTCAGATTCACTTCCGCATAGCCATACTCCGCCAGGAGCTGTGCCATCCACAGAAAATATTCCGACTGGTTTGTCAGAATCTGCGGCACCACGGTAATCTCCCGGTTATGGTCCGGCAGAATATCATTCTTTTCTCTGGCACTCAGCTTTTGTCCCGCTCCCGGTGATAAAAACGGCATATAGTACCGATCAATTCCCGAAAATATCCTGTGATGGGCATTTCGAAATATGTACCCGGTAATCCCCTCCATCGGTGCTGCACAGATATTCATTGCTCTCCCCCAAACGAAATAATATACACCGGATTCTGCCCCTTCATCAGATGAAAATCACCGGTTTTCTCACTCCGTGCCACGGTCAGAGATACAACCTCCGGTTCTATCTTCCGATTTTTCAGAGACGCCAGAACCGCTGTCAATGATTCCAGCGCAATCACATTCATTACCACTCTTACATTAGGATTACACTCCAGAAGTACATCCAGAATCCCATCCAGCCATCCGGAGGTGCCCCCGAGAAATGCATGAGTCACCTTCCTCGCCCGTATAAGAGCCGGACTGTCCAGACAGGAGAAGCTTTCCGGCGCCTGCCCTTCAATAATCGTGATGTTCTCCCGCCCGAATTTATTCCGGTTCTCCTCAATCAGAGAAATCGCTTCCGGATTCTTTTCAAAAGCATACACATGACCGACCGGACACTGAAACGAGGCCTCCACAGAAACCGAACCGGTTCCCGCACCGATATCCCACAGAATACTGTCCGGCTGTAATTCCAGCTTTGAAACAGAAACCGCCCGAACCTCACTTTTCGTCATCGGAACCCTGCCCCGGATAAACAACTCATCTCTCATCACATCAACCTCCTGTCATCCCCATTCTTCTGTCATTTTCTGCTTCCACCGTCTGCATTCTGCAAGCCACCCGGACAGAAAACCGGGCGCCGATGGATAGTATAAATGCGGAAATCCAGCCATCTGACTCCTGGTGCCGTGCATACAGCGCCAGCTCCGTTTTCCCGGAACAACCGCCCCATCCTTGTCAACTTCCGGTTTTACCGCCAGCCACTCCTCTCCCGGATCCTCGCTCTCCCAGTAATGAAACTCATGCCCACGAATGGTGGCTCCGGACGGCGCAGTCAGAAATACATATCCGAACCTCTGAAGCCGATCCGTCCGAAACGCACGAAAGTCATATACACCAGTCATTGGATAGAAACGCCCGTCGCTTCCTTCCAGCTCCCGGTGCAGATAGAGAAAACCTCCGCACTCCGCCAAAAAAGGAAGCCCCGCCACAACCGCTGCATGAATGGAAGCCAGCATGGAACGGTTTTCGGACAGCTGCCTGGCATAGTTTTCCGGATAACCGCCGCCCAGAAGCAATCCGTCCAGGTGCTGCGGAAGCGCTGCATCCCGCAACGGGCTGAACTCAATAAGCTCCGCTCCCATCTTCTTCAAAAGCTCCAGATTTTCCTGATAATAAAAGCAAAATGCTTCATCTCTGGCTACACCGATGCGAAGAGAGAACGGTGACTCTGATTTCGAATACTCCGGCAAAAACGTACCGATTCCGGCAAGACGTTCCAGAGCATCCAGATCAAAGGTCTTCTCCATCTGATCCGCCAGCGCTCCGATTTTCTCCCGCAGCCGTTCAATTTCTCCCGGCAGAAACAGCCCCAGATGGCGGCTTTCTATCCTGCACTCCGGGCATTCCGGAAGATACCCCAGGACCGGAAGACCCGTTTTCTGCTCCAGCACGGGTCTGAGCCTCTGATACATCATCCCTGATACGCGATTGAGCAGCAGTCCGCGAATCCGGCTGTCTGTCTGAAAGGAGAGAAAGCCTGCAGCTTCCGCCGCCAGTGACAGCGAAGCTCCTTTTCCGTCCAGAACCAGAAGCACCGGAAGGGAAAAGGAATCCGCCACCTCCCAGGCACTGGCCCTGAGGGATGTTCCTCCAATGCCGTCATAATATCCCATCACGCCTTCCACCACGGCCAAATCCGCCTGTTCCCGACTCATTCGTTCCGTCAGCTGCTGCTCTGCGCGGTCCGCATCCAGAAAAAACAGATCCAGATTCATCCCCGGTGTGCCCAGCACATACCGGTGAAACATGGGATCAATATAATCCGGACCGCATTTACAGGCCAGCGGACGTAAGCCTCTCCGCCGCCAAAGCTCCAGAAGACCGCAGGTGATCAAGGTCTTACCGCTTCCGCTTTTGGGAGCTGCAATGAGAATCCCAGGAACCATTTTCCTCATGCTCTATTCTCCTTCCGTTTCTTTTTCCAGATAAATCAGGCTTAAGGATCCAAAGGATTCCCCACTCAGCGTCTCCACAGTTCCCCGGAAAATCCGTTCCTCCGGGTAGCCCAGGTTTTCTCCTACTGCCGCCTGATATGAACCTCCGCCTGCCTGCTTAAGCTTCTTCAGGAAATAGCCGGCCCCGTTCTCACCGCCTGTCAGCAGAAACAGCTTTTTTTCTTTTCTTTGCAGCACCTCTTCTGCAGACAGCTCCCTGCCATGGGCAGTCAGGAGAGCGGCATCCTCCCAGGGAACTGCTAACCGGGCCGCAAAACAGCTGATGCTGGAGATTCCAGGCAGGAGCTCATGGGGAATCCCTTCGCTGCGAAGCCGCCGGGACAGACCGGCTGCGCCGCTGTAGAAGCCGGTATCTCCGGAATACAGAACCAGAATCTTCTCCCCTGGACTTCGCTTTGCAATCCGCTCCAGAATCCGATCCTCCTGATATTGCGCAATCCATTCCTTCTTTACTGCTGCCTTCGTGGGATTACATACAGCCTTTGCTGCCTGCAGCATCCGATCCGCCCCCAGAATCACATCACTGGTTTCAATCGCCTCCCGAACTTCTCCCGTCATCTGCATCAGCCCCCCGGTTCCGATTCCCGCAAGAAGGATTCGGCCTGACGGTTCCTCAGAAACTGTATTCAACGTATTTTTTAACAGCTGCTTTACCTCTGCAAGGGAGCTTCCGCTCTCCTCCGGCCGTTTTACCAGAATAACAGAGACACCGCAGGCTGCCGCTGCCGAAAGCTTCCCGTCAACTCCTCCTTCCCTGCCAGAATCCTTGGTTACCATCCAGCGGGCCCCCGTCTGATGTAATAACGCCCGGTTCATCTCCTCTGAAAACGGGCCCTGCATGGCAATCAGATGCTTTCCCCGGATTCCCAGAGCTTCACACTGTGCCAGAACCTCAGAAGAAGGGAGCACCCGTACGTAAAGCCGCTCCTCATAGCCCGGAAGCGCAGTGAAGGCCGGGAGCTCTCTGCTTCCGGTGGTCAGAAGAATCGTACCTGTGGTTTTCTGTAAGAAAGCGGCCGCAGAAAGTGCATCCGGCACGGTATAGATTCCGTTTTCCTGTTCTGCCGGCGGTTCTTCCTTTCTCAGACAGCGGACCAGGCGGATACCGGATGCCCGGCAGGCCGCGCCGATCTGTTCGGACGCCTGAACCGCATAAGGATGCGTCGCATCTACCACCAGCGTAATCCCCTGTTTTTTCAGGAACTGAACAATTTCCGCCGCATTCATTGCTCCCTGATGAACCCGTACATAGGAAGATTCCGGCAAAAGCTCTTCTCCGTACCGGGACACCACGCTGACCCAGACCGGTATTCTCTCATTCTCGCAGAATTCCGCCAGAAGCCGTCCCTCTGTCGTTCCTCCAAATATCAGTATCGTTCTCTCATTCATTAGTTTCTATGCCCTTATAGCCTCTCGGCGTGATCATCCGGTTCTTTTCCCGGATGGTTTCCCTGTTTCCGATCCATACTGTGGTAAACATATCCGCCTCTTTGGTCTGAAGCTCTGCCAACGTACAGATCTCAAAGGCTTCTCCTTCCCGGCCAATCTGTTTTACCATACCGCACACCGTAGCTGCAGGCTTATATTCCAGAAGGATCCGGCAGGCGCGCCCGAGATAATCCTTCCGCTTCCTGCTGGCGGGATTGTACAGACAGAGAACGAAGTCAGCCTGTGCCGCTGCCCGCAGCCGCTGTTCAATCAATTCCATCGGTGTCAGCAGATCGCTTAAGCTTATTACCGCAAAATCATGACCCAGAGGCGCGCCCAGCACCGCACCGCCGGCAAGCGCCGCAGTCACCCCGGGAACCACCTCCACTGAGACCTCCGGATAGGATGCCGCCATCTGAAGAATCAGTCCTGCCATCCCGTACACACCGCTGTCTCCGCTGCAGATCAGTGCTGTTTTCCGACCCGCCGCTGCTTCTTCCAATGCCATCCGACACCGTTCCTTCTCCTGACGCATGGGTGTTGTCACAAATTCAGCATCCGGATAATACCCCCGCACCAGATCCGCATAAACCGTATACCCGGCAATTACCTCACATTCTCTCAGGATCTGATCCGCCCGGATCGTCATCTGTTCTCTCGCCCCCGGACCGATACCTATTACGTAAAGCTTCTTTTCCATTTATGTATTCGTCTTCCTTCCGTCTATGCTTTTCTTCCTGTTTGTTCTTCCGTCCCTCTTCCCGGATCCGAAGTTTCGGAATCTTAAAAGGTCAGAATACGCCATGCAGGGATTAGAGCCACTGCCGCAGTTACAGAACCGCAGATCTGTTTTCGCACCGCCAGCCCCGGCGTTTCTTCTTTCATCCGCAGCTGTTCCATCCAGTCCTGCGCGGCCTTCACCGCCGCCCGCTCACAGACCGTTCCAACACCGGTCACCTGCGCTACAAATTCCGACCTGGAAAACTCGATCGCACCATTCCCGGCCTGTGCCAGGCTCTCCGCCGAAAAGCACTCAAAGGGAACAGAAAGATCCCGGGAAAACTGAACAAGCCCCGGCTCGCCCTTCTTTAAATCAATGGAAGCCAGCGACAGCACATCGTCTGCACTACGGCCGGCGGATAAAAGCGCCCGGGATGCCGCCGTGCGTATCTCTTCCACAGAAGTCCCCCTTCGGCACCCCATCCCCAGCACTGCCGTTCTTGGATACAGAAAAAGGGTTCCCTGCTGCTCTGCGTCATCCGTCTGCCTCTTTGCAGCAACGGTAAGATTCCTTCGGTTTCGCACGCCCGGCGTCAATGACTTTGGAACCGGACCATCCACAGGAAATTCACTGAAAAAACCGATCTTCTCCCCTTCCAGGACTGCTGCTGAGATCTCCTTGGCCAGCTTCATTGAGGAGAGCGAAAGCCGGTTCTTTCCGGCAAACAGATCCACAGCAAAGGCCCCGCACAGATCCGTGGCCGTGGTAATCACCGGGATCGACCCCAGAATACCAGCCACCTGACGGGCAAGTGCATTCGCCCCTCCCAGATGACCGGAAAGCAGGGAAACAGCAAAATGTCCCAGCTCATCCACTGCAACCACCGCTGGATCCTTCTTCTTATCCTTTACAAAAGGGGCAATCAGCCGGACCGCAATCCCAACGGCCCCCACAAACAGAATTCCCTCTGCCCCGGCAAAGGCGTCCCGGACAAATTCTGACACCGGACAATCAAGCTCACGGGAACAGGTGCAATGCACCTCATGCTCCCTTCCAAGCGAATTTTTCAGTTTTTCCGCTGTCTTCGCCCCCTGCGATGAAAAACTAATCAGTACCAGACGCATCGGTCTTTGTTCCTTTCCTGAATTCCGTTGTAAATGATGGATCATATAGCTTTGACCGCTCGTATAAGCTGTGGGAGATCACCTCTCCCACCAGAATCAGCGCCGTCTTCGAGATCCCTTCCCGTTTGGCACTCTCCGCCAGGGTTCCCACCGTACAGAGTATCTTCTTCTCCTCCGGCCAGGTTGCTTTATATACAATAGCAGCCGGAGTGGATGCCGGATAGCCGCCGGTCAGAAGCTCCTGCTGCAGCCGCTCTGTCATACCGGCACTTAGGAATATGACCATGGTCGCCTGATGGGATGCCAGGGATGCCAGCCTTTCCCGTTCCGGCACCGGTGTCCGTCCTTCCAGACGGGTAATGATCACGCTCTGGGAGATTCCTGGCAGTGTATATTCCAGCTGCAGAGCCGCCGCCGCACCGCAGAAGGAACTGACACCCGGACATACCTCATAGGCAATTTCCAACCGATCCAGCAGATCCATCTGTTCCCGGATCGCCCCGTAGATGCTGGAATCCCCGGTATGCAGGCGAACGGTCATTTTTTTCTCCTTCTCCGCTTCCTGAATCGCGGATATCACTTCCTCCAGCGTCATTTTGGCGCTGTTATGTACCACGCAGCCATCCTTTTTATATTCTAAAAGCTCTGGATTGACCAGAGAACCGGCATAAATGATCTGATCCGCTTCTGCCAGCAGTCTGGCACCTCTCACTGTAATCAGATCCGCCGCACCGGATCCGGCTCCTACAAAATAAACCATATATCCTCCCTACCGTGTCTCGGTGTCCTTCAGCTCCTTCACCAGAGCCGCTGCACCTGCCGTCTCTGCCAGCAGGCCATGTTCCATTGAAAACAGAAGGATCTCCGTCTTCACGCCAAATTGTTTCTCCAGCACTTCCTTGCCGCGCCGCGCCGCCTCCTGCATCACTGCCGGCAGCCATCCGGTTTCGACCAGATAACCGGCTGCCTCTTCCGTCGTATTCATCAGCCGAAGCTGTTCTGCCTGTTCCTTTGGCATCCCGACGCTGAGGGCACAATCTTCCAGAATCTCCATCCGCCGATCCCCAAAACGAGAATGGGTGTTCATCACTCCGCCGGCAACCTTAATCAGCTTTCCCACATGGCCTGCCAGAAGAACCTTCTCGATGTGTTCTTCCTTCATCATCCGGAACGTATCGCCGATGAAATTACTGCACTTAACAAAGGAATCCAGGGAAAGTCCCATGGTCTCCTTCAAAAACCGCTCCCCATAATTTCCGGGGGCCACAGCCAGAAGCCGCCTGCCCTCTCCGGCCCGGACGCGAATTTCCAGACGTATGGTCTCTACCAGAGCCGCTTCGCTCATAGGATGAACAATCCCGCTGGTTCCCAGGATCGAGATTCCGCCCACAATTCCCAGCTTGGGATTAAATGTCCGCGCAGCCAGCACTTCTCCTTCCGGAATAGAAACAGTAATCATAAGCTCCCGCTCAGGGCATCCCGCCCTTTTTCTGGCCCGATCGGCTTCCGCAAGGATCATCTGCCGCGGTATCGGGTTAATGGCAGGAAACCCTACCGGACAGGAGAGTCCCTTTTTTGTCACGGTACCGATGCCCTGTCCTCCCAGAAGCCAGAGACCCGGATACCTGTCATCCCGGTAACCGGCGCGCTGCTCTGCTATCGCTGCAAAGCCGGATTCCTGCCCTTCTTTCTGAGCTTCCAAGAGATCTCTCACCTCTGCGCAAACCAGGGTTCCATCCGTCACGTCCGGATCATCGCCGGCATCCTTATACACACCGCAGCGCAGAGGTTCTCCCACATCCCATGTAAGAGGAAGCAGTGCTTCGGAACCATCCGGCAGAAGAACAGCCGCATGCGAAAGCTTCCTGCCGCTGCACACAAAAAAGGCCGCGGCGCCGGCAGCCGCAGCCGCACATGTTCCTGTCGTATATCCGGTCCGCATAAGGCGCCTCCTTTCTCTCCTGTATGAGATTTCATTCAAATCTCCGTTTATTATAGGAGATCAGCCCTGATCTTTCAATACTCCGTTTTTTATTTCTCTTCTCCGTTTGGTCATCAGACCGCCGATCCGTCCGCTTTCCTTCGCTGTCAGACTGCGCCATCCGCTGGTTACCACTTTGTCTGCCAGACCAAGCTCCGTGGCAATCTCAAATTTCAACCGTTCTTCCGGTTTTAAATGTTCCGGATCAAAGGGCTCTTCTTTTTTTCCTTTTTTTGCCATAAAAAGCATACTCCTTTCCGTATTGTACTTAGAGTATGCCCTCTCCCTGAACATTTATACCGGTATATGAAAGAAGGCGCAGTCAAAACTGACTGCGCCACTAAAATCAATCTCTCGCAAAAACTGCAGGATTATTCCGCATCCTGAGCTGCAACTGCTTCGATGTCAACATCAGCCACATCAGCCGGTGCCTCTGCCGGAGCTTCCAGAGCCTTCATGCTTAAGCTGATCTTTCTGTCTGCCTCGTTGAAATCTACAACCTTAGCCTTGATGATCTGACCTGCGCTTAATACATCAGACGGTTTCTCCACATGCTCTCTGGAAATCTGAGATACATGAAGAAGAGCATCTACACCCGGCTCCAGCTCAACGAATGCGCCGAAGTCAGTCATACGTGCTACCTTACCCTCAACAATATTGCCTACGGCATACTTCTCAGCTGCCTGTGCCCACGGATTGGTCTCCGGGAACTTAAGACTTAATGCGATCTTCTCGCCATTGATATCTTTAATCAGAGCAGTTACCTTATCGCCAACCTTGAATACCTTCTTCGGGTTCTCTACTCTGCCCCAGGACATCTCAGAGATGTGAAGAAGTCCGTCAGCACCGCCTAAATCGATGAATGCACCGAAATCGGTTACGTTCTTAACAACGCCTTCTACGGTCTGGCCAACAGCAATTCTCTCAAATAACTCTTTCTGCATAGCAGCTTTCTTCGCAACCAGAAGCTGCTTTCTGTCGCCGATGATTCTGCTTCTTCTGCCGTTCGGATTAAACTCGGTTACTACGAATTCGATCTCCTGGCCTGCATATTTGGACAAATCCTTGTCATAAGTATCAGAAACCATGCTGGCAGGAATAAATACTCTGGTTCCCTCAACCTCTACAACAAGACCCTTCTCCATTACCTGAGTTACCTTCTCAGTTAAAACTTCCTTGTTCTCAAATGCTTCTTTCAGGCGCTTTAAGCCCTTATCAGCGGCAAGTCTCTTGTAGGATAAAGAAGCCATGCCCTCTCCGTCGTTCACTTTCAGAACTTTAACTTCCAGCTCATCACCGATGGCAACCTTCTTGGTTAAATCAACACCCGGCTCGTTGGTAAACTCACTTCTGGTGATGATACCCTCTGTCTTGCTTCCAGCGATGCTCAGAATGATCTCATCCTCTTTGACACCGATAACCTGACCGGTAACAGCCTCTCCTGCACGTAATCTCTTAATTGATGATTCTTCAAACATTTGTTCAAAACTTAATTCTGACATTAGTATGAACCTCCTCGATAATTTGATTCGGGGTCGATGCCCCGGCTGTAATACCTACGCTGCGCACAGTACCTGCCTGTTCAGGTTTGAAATCCTCCAGTGTCTGGATATAGTAAGTATCCTTACATTCTTTCCGGCAAATCTCATACAGCTTCTGCGTGTTAGAACTGTTTCTGCCTCCTACAACAATCATAACATCAACCTGCGAAGCGATCTGCCTTGCTTCTACCTGTCTCTCCTGTGTTGCATTGCAAATCGTATTTAAAACAAGTATATCATAATACGTTTTTGAAATTTTTTCAACTAAATCTTGAAATTTATTGTAGTTAAATGTCGTCTGTGCCACAATACAGAGCTTTTCCCCTGCATTTATCGGCAGTTTTTCGAACTCATCGGCTGATTCAATGACTAAAGTATCGTCATTTCCCCATCCTTTTATACCTTCCACCTCAGGATGCTTCGGATTTCCCACGATGATGACCCGCCGGCCGGCCTCATTCTGCTCTTTCACAATATTGTGTATCTTCTTCACAAAGGGGCAGGTAGCATCTACAATCCCGATTCCCCGCTTCTCAAGGATCTCGTAAATCTCACGGCCCACTCCGTGGGACCGGATCACAACCACGCCTTCCCGCAGAGCTTCCAGCTCTTCTTTGGTCTCCAGAACCCGGACACCTCTTCTCTCCAGATCCTTAACCACCTCTTCATTATGAATAATGGGGCCATACGTGTAAATCGGTGCTTTTCCCAGCGCAAGCTGCTCATACACCTTATCCACCGCGCGCTTCACGCCAAAGCAGAAGCCTGCTGTCTTCGCAACAATCACTTCCATACCGTTCTCTTCCTCCCTAGCATCCGCAGCAGCCTCTGGTACCGGCATCCTCAATCAATTCTTCCATGGCAGTGATCACCTCTGCAAAGGTCATATTTGAAGTATTTAAAAGAACAGCATCCTCCGCCTGGCGCAACGGGGACAACTCCCGGTTCATATC
>JAEDOC010000043.1 GCA_016302185.1 Clostridium sp.
ACGCGATCATGATGAACGGTGCCGGCTTTCCGCTTGCATAACATTTTTTCCATGCCCCAATTGATGCCATTCCGGCAAATCCTGCACCGAATGCAGATCCTAATGCGGATAAACCAAGTGCAGCTGCCATTCCAATAAATGCGATATTCATAAATATTCTCCTTTACATGCTATTTTTTTATCTTGTCATTTACTTTAAATGGTTCATATGCAATTCCCGTCCATTCCAGACCGGCCTGCCCGGAGAACTCCAGCACGTTCAGTCTGACACCATGTACCACCACGGAAAGGAAGGCCATGATGATGTTGAGCCCATGCCCAATCACCAGAATTACGATGCCAAGGATCGCCAACGGTCCGTGGAAGCCCTCTGCGATTCCGATAAAGCTCTGGGAAATCGCAAGTCCTGCCATACCAACGGCAAACAGACGGATGTAGCTCATGATATTACCGAAGCAGCTGATGGTATTTAAAAATACGGTAAATGCATCAGCACAGCCTGCTTTGATTCCCTCTGCGAACGTGCGGTCCGGTGACATGCCACCGAAGAGAACCACAATGACAAAGGCGACACCGACGAGGGCAAATACCGGTACCATAGGAATCTGCTCTCCGATCACCAGGTAAAGCGTTAACAGGTACATTGCAGTAATCGCTATCAGCCATCCTAAGTCTGCTACCCAGCTTAAATTCTTTTCCGAAATCTTCTTCCGGATCGAAATCAGGCTTCCCAGCGCCATCTGAATGGCTCCGACAGAGAAGGAAAACTTCATGATAGTGTTCTGCTGCTGCAGCGCCGTAACCCCAAAGTATTCCGGATAATTGGCAAACTGGGGAATCACCAGCGCTTTGAGAAGCGGAATATCCATGGCCTGTTCAAAACCAAACCAGGTTCCGGTAATTGCTCCCCAGATGACTGTTGCAACAGAAAGTACCAGCAACAAATAAACGACGGTATTAAATTTCTTTGATTTTGCCGCATAGGCAATGGTTCCCAGAAGAATCAGGCAGCCATAGCCTGCATCTCCGATGATCATGGCAAAGAACAGGGAAAAGAACAGGAGGAACCAGAGGGAAATATCCGATTCTCTGTATCCCGGCAGGATTCCCAGCATGTCAAATACCGGCTGAATCAGTCCTGATACCTTTCCATACTTTACTTTGGTAGGAACCTGTTCATCGTCCGCTGCCACATCATCCGCTGCCCATGCCCATCCGTGCTCCTCAGCCGCAGCCTTGAAGGCGTTCAGATCCTCTTCCGGAAGATAGCCGGACAGCCAGACGAAATCGCCGTCATTTTCTGCGGTCTCGCTCGCAGAAGAATAATTCTCCGCATTCTGGGCCTTCAGCATCTGAGCCTGAAAGCTTTCGCCGTACACGGCCGCTTTCCGTAACACATCTTCACACGCATTGATTTCACGCTGAAGATTTTCAACCTCCTTCGTCAGCTCACCGACTCCCTTTTCAGGAACGGTAAACTCGGAGGCCGGAATCGCAGGCGGCAGGACTCCCAGCACAGCAACGGTATTCATCTTATCGACGGAAGCCAGAGAAATCATCGTGATCTCCGGATCCTCCGCTGCCATCGCATATTCCTTCTTTCCCATGCGGTAAAAATGGAAATCATACCCTGCGTTCTTTAATTCTTTTAATTCGCCCGGTTCAAAATCACCCCAGGCTTTGATTCGTTCGATTTCTGCATTGGCAGCACTCAGCTCCTGCGCAAGCGCTGCTTTTCTGTCCAACGCTTCCTGAACACCGCGATACATCTCCTCGAACCGGGCGTCCGAAAGAACCGGAACCGCTTCGCTGCTCTTCGATTTCTTATCCGGCGCATAGTCTAACAGTGCGGAGGCTGTTTTGGAAAGACCGGTAAAGCGTTCCGCCACCGCACGGTCCGGACTCTTTCTCTCTGACAGATGCAGAATTCCGAGAGTTCGAAGTCCATCGAGCATCTCGTCCTTTTTGGAGACGGATGACACGACATAGACCATTTTCATTTTCTCTATCATTGTGCCGCCTCCAATAGTTTTTTCTTTGAAATTTTTCCGCGGACCACGGATGCTGTCTGCTGATCTCCAAGGAATACTCCGATCACCCGGATATTTTCCTTCGCCTCCGGGATCTTGACCTTTTCAAACAGATTTACTCTCTGAGAGGTAGAACGCAGTTCCTTCTCAAGAAGCGCCTCCTGCTTGCGAAGAGTCGATACAAGAGCATCCAGACGCGCAATCTCACGGAGTTTAATAATTGCAGTATCAACCCACAAAGGATAGTCTTCGACATCGTAGTTAATGTCTTTGAATGTCAATTCCTGAAACGTAGGAATTGTAACACCCGCGATGTTCTCATTCTTACAGATGACGGTATCCGGATATACCAGATGATCCAGCTTTTTGCTCTCCGCGAACAGTTCATTCTCCGCGAATACAGAAACCCAGTCATCCAGATCTCCAATCATCTGAGCACGTTCGACTTCCTTCTGCTCCAGCTCAGCCTTTGTCTTCATGATAACCGACTGCAGCTGCTGTTTTTTCAGCTGCAGGGTCGGAAGATAACGCTGATACTGTTTCAGGCGGTCTTTCTGCACTTTCTGCTCATTTTTTGTAAGTTTGATAGCCATCAACCGCTCCTATTAATTTAATCCATCCTTATTTGGCCAGCGTTCCTTCAGAAGGCTTGTCTTCAAACCGGTCTCATTGGGTTCAAAGCACTCCGCAAGAATCTCCCAGCCAAGGTCAAGTGCGTCTTCCAGTGGAATATTAACACCAAGATCCATTAATTTCGTCTCGAAAAGCTCACCGTATTTCAGAAGCTTCTCGTCCCATTCGCTCATCAGGAAGCCCATCGATTTCTTCTCCAGCGCTTCCTTATACTGTGAATACAGACGGATCATACCGTCCATGAGAGCACGGTGGTCATCTCTTGTCTTGCCGTTTACGTTCTGTTTCAGACGGGAAAGGGAGCCGAACGGCTCAATATGTCCGTTCTTTAAATAATACTGACCCTCTGTGATATAACCTGTATTATCCGGCACCGGATGGGTAACATCATCGCCCGGCATGGTTGTTACTCCGAGGATCGTGATGGAACCTGCGCCCTCAATATCCACCGCCTTCTCGTAACGGGAAGCAAGACAGCTGTACAAATCTCCCGGATATCCACGGTTCGAAGGTACCTGCTCCATCGTAATCGCCATTTCCTTCTGTGCATCTGCAAAGTTGGTCATGTCGGTAAGCAGTACCAGTACCTTCTTTCCGGCAAGAGCGAACTGCTCTGCAACAGCCAGAGCCATATCCGGTACCAGAGTACACTCTACGATGGGATCGGCGGCCGTATGAATGAACATTACGGTGTGGCTCATAGCTCCGCCCTTTTCCAGGGTGTCACGGAACGTAAGGTAATCATCATATTTCAGACCCATACCGCCGAGAACGATCACGTCTACCTCTGCCTGAAGTGCGATACGTGAAAGCAGCTCGTTGTAGGGCTCTCCGGAAATCGAGAAGATCGGAAGCTTCTGGCTCTCCACCAGGGTATTGAACATATCGATCATCGGAATACCGGTACGGATCATATTCTTCGGAAGAATACGTTTCGCCGGGTTAAAGGACGGTCCGTTGATCGGGATCATGTTTTCCGTAAGTGCCGGACCGCGATCTCTGGGAACTCCGGCTCCGTCAAATACACGTCCAAGCAAATGCTCTGAGAAGGAAACCATCATCGGCCTTCCAAGGAAGCGGACGGGATCACTGGTTCCTACACCCTGAGCACCCGCAAATACCTGGAGAGACACCACATCCTTATTCAGTTTAATAACGGTCGCGTAACTGTCGCCCACCAGAGCAAGGTCACCAAGCCGGACATCCTTCGCTCTGACAGTAACCACGTTACCGACGATTGATTCAATTTTTGTATATACTTTCTGCACCTTCGGACCTCCTACTCTACTGCTTTTGACAGGTAGAATTCTGAAATCTTCTTTTCCTGCTCATAGAACTCCGGTGTCTCAAACTCTGTACCATGCCAGTCAAGGAACTCCTGTCTCAGCTGGTTGAAGAAGCCTCGAATCTCTTTCTTGTCTTCCATGTGATAGGACTTCGTCAATGCATCATAAAGCTTGTCGAACTCTTCTCTCTGTCTTTCCGGAGCACAGGCGGCATCGATCGGATCGAAGGAGTTCTGCTGAAGGTATACCGCATCGAGAAGCTCACCCTTCTGATAGATAATATAGTCCTCCGCCGAGGTACCTTCCTCACCCACAACCTTCATCATCTGGTTGATCTCATTGCCTCTCCGTAAAATAGAACGGGCCTCTTCCATACGTCCCATATCTACAACACCGGTGTATTTTGACCAGGAATCCATCGGATGAATCGCAGGGTATTTACGCGCATCCGAACGCTCTCTGGAAAGTCCGTGGAATGCTCCCACAACCTTCAGGGTAGCCTGTGTTACAGGTTCCTCAAAGTTACCGCCGGCAGGTGATACGGTACCGCCGATGGTTACCGACGCAATCTTGCCATTCTTCAGTCTGACCTTACCTGCTCTCTCGTAGAAGGATGCAATGGTGGACTCAAGGTAAGCGGGGAATGCTTCTTCTCCCGGAATCTCCTCCAGACGTCCCGACATCTCACGCATGGCCTGTGCCCAACGGCTGGTGGAATCTGCCAGCAGAAGGACATCCAGTCCCATCTGTCTGTAATACTCTGCAAGTGTTACCGCGGTATAGCAGGAAGCCTCTCTGGCCGCTACCGGCATGGAAGAGGTGTTGCAGATAATAATCGTTCGTTCCATCAAAGAACGGCCAGTCTTCGGATCCTCCAGTTCAGGGAACTCCTTTAAGATTTCTACGACCTCACCGGCACGCTCTCCGCAGGCAGCTACGATAACGATATCCGCCTCACCATTCTTTGCCTCCATATGCTGAAGAACGGTTTTTCCTGCTCCGAACGGTCCCGGAACGCAGAAGGTTCCGCCCTTCGCCACGGGAAGGAACGAATCGATACAGCGAATCTTTGTTACCAGAGGTTCATCCGGGCGAAGTCTCTCTTCATAACACTTCACCGCCTGTTTGATCGGCTGTGTGATGACCATGCTGAGCTCTTTCTCTTCGCCCTTGCTGTTTTCAATCACACAGATCGTTGCTCTTACATGATAGGAGCCCTTTTCTTTAATTGATTTTACGGTCCAGTCACTACCCTTCAGTGTGAACGGAACCATGATTTCATGCGTAAATAATCCTTCCGGAACACTGCCGATGGAATCTCCGGCCTCCACGGCATCCCCCACCTTTACTGAGGGGGTAAATTCCCACTCTCTATCCGGAATCGGATCCAGATAGACACCTCTCTCCAGGAAAAAGCCGCACTGCTCGGCAAGATCCGGCAATGGGTTCTGAAGACCGTCAAACACCTGGGTCAAAAGTCCCGGACCAAGCTCTACACTCATCAGCTCGCCTGTAAATTCCACCGGATCTCCGACCTTGATACCGTTTGACATCTCATAGATCTGCATGCTGGCAATACCATTGTTGATTCGGATTACCTCTCCCTTGAGGCGTTTTCCGTCAACAAGAATATAACCAACTTCATTTTTATGTACGGAACCATCAAAGCTGACATTTGCCAGGTTTCCATTAATACCGGTTACATATCCTGTTACTGTTTCCATCAATTCTCTCCTGTTATAAGCTGTATACACGCTGCTGCACCTGTTCAAAAAGGCGTTTGAATTCCTCCTTGCCTTTTTTCTGAACGAAACAACTCTGGCGCTCAAGCAATTTTAGTTTTATCGCATAACCAAACAGATAAACATCATCGAAGGCATGCAGACCTACCAGTGAATCCAGATTTTCAAATTCACAATCCAGCAAAAGCTTCTCCGCCTCCAGAGGATTCTTTGCCGACAGCGCAGCGCCTGCTGCATGTGTAATCAAAGAATCCTTCTCAAAATCTGTTGGATACGGCTTTCCGAGATTCATGCTTCTCTGATAATTGAGCTCACGCATCAGATTCTTATAAAACACAGCCCATTCCTTTACCAGCGGCCCCTCATCGGAAGAAAGAGTAAGATTCTTTAAAAGCTCATATTTTGCTTCGCTTACATTTGGCCGGCACATGTCGAGGAATTCCTCATAGGTCAGCGGCATCTCGCCATCCGTTCTTAAGTCCGGCAGGCTGGGTATCAAATAATAATAGGAAGCCATAGACACCTCCTGTTAGAAATCAAGATCTCTGAAGTATGGCATCAGCATCTGCATAATCTCGTCATCGGAGCAGTCAAAATAACCGGAACCATCCTTCGCTGCCAGGCGAAATCCCGCCGGAACACCTTTGACGGTTCTGATCTCAAGACCGTTTCTGATCTCTTCTGCAAGCTCTGCTTTCAGAGAATCACTCACCTCTGAAACTTCAACCGCATAATTTTTTACATCCTCATCTGTCACTACAGCATGAATCAGCTTTCCAAGCGCAGCGTCTGAAAGATTATTTTTAATCTTTGCAGAAAGGATCCGTTCAAATTCAGCCGTCACCTCAGCTTTAAATGCAAGCATCGCATCTCTTTTTGCCTGCTCTGCACTGATTACAGCGCTCTCTTTCAGAAGAGCCAGCTCTTTCTCCGAATTCTCCTTCACACTCTTCGCTTCGGCCCGTGCATCCGCTACAATCACTTCTGCCTTCTTTTTCGCTTCCGCA
Organism: Clostridium sp.; assembly: GCA_016302185.1. GTDB lineage: Bacteria > Bacillota > Clostridia > Lachnospirales > Lachnospiraceae > Otoolea. Next base: position 6,699 of record JAEDOC010000043.1, read on the forward strand.
ATGATTGCCTCCGCTTCTGCATTCGCCGCATCAATTCCTTCTTTTCGGATTGACGATACTAAATCGTGTATCTGTAATTCCATGGATTCACTTCCTTTCTCTATAATGATTGTATCCAGACAAAACAATCTGTTGTAATTATACTACAACTATTTTGCATAAACAATAAATATTTCATTTTTTTAATCTATTTTCATATTTTTCCATTTTCTTTTTTCTGTATTATGGGTATTTCTATAATAAAAGCGGCCTCTATTCCTTATTTTCCACAAATTGGCATTTATTTGTTCATAATTGTGAAAATCGTTCGTTGTAATTTTCTTCCGCTGTTTCCAATTTCTTTTGTTGCTTTTTACCATAAACGCCGTGTACTTTTTCCTATGATTGTCAATAATAAATCAGGAAAGGAGCACAACCATGCACATTCAGCCTGCTGTCAAAAAAGAAGCCTCACGGTTCGCAGCCGGAACCGCCATCCTTACTCTTCTTATGTTTGTCGTTTTTCTGAGCCTTCACCGCCTGCGGCCGGAGATGGTTCCCTTCAACTTCAAGGTAATCCTCAGCGGGATTCTGGGCGCTGTCGTTGCCGCAGGTAACTTTTTCCTGATGGGGCTGACCGTTCAGAAGGTCACCTCCGCAGAGACGGAGAACGCCGCTTATCAGGCCATGAAAGCCAGCTACCGTTTCCGCACCGCCAGCCAGCTTCTGTGGGCTGTCCTTGCACTGGGTCTCCCTTTTTTTAACGGAGCTGCCGGCATCCTGCCGTTATTTTTCCCCAGTATCTGTATAAAAGCAGGCAGTATCCTGGGGATACGAAAACCCTGATATACAAAACCTGGAAAGGAGTAAACATGCGCCTATGAATTTTGATATTTCCGGTGCTGCGATTTATTTCCGGATTCCCACCGGGCTCCCCATTCTGGGAGACATTCTGATTACAGAAACACTGGTGGTCAGCTGGATTGTCATGGCACTGATCACGGGGCTTTGTATCTGGCTGACCCGTGGACTAAAAGTGGAAAACATTTCAAAAAAACAAGCCCTTGCCGAAACACTGGTGGAGATGGCCTCCAGGCTGGTTCGCAGCAACACCGGAGGAACCCGCTTTGACAGACTGATCCCTTTTGTGGCGGCTCTGTTTGCCACCAGCGTTGTCTCCAACCTCATCAGTCTTATCGGCCTTCGCAGTCCCACCGCTGATCTTTCCACGGAAGCAGCCTGGGCCGTTGTCGTTTTCATCATGATCACAGCAAATAAGATCAAAGCAGGAGGATTCCCCGGTTACTTAAAGGGCTTTACCACACCGATTCCGATAATGACCCCCTTTAATATCCTGTCCGAGCTTGCCACCCCGGTCAGCATGGCCTGCCGTCACTTCGGCAATATCCTGTCCGGCATCGTGATTAACGGACTGATCTACGCTGCCCTGGCCGCCGCCTCATCCTCTCTTCTGGGGCTGCTCCCCGGAGCTCTGGGCAGTCTTTTAAGCCATATTCCTATCCTGGCTGTCGGCATCCCCGCTATCCTGTCAGTCTACTTTGACTGGTTCTCCGGTGTAATGCAGGCATTTATTTTCTGTATTCTGACCATCCTATATATCGCCAACGCGGCAGAAGGATAATATTTAAAAACACATGCTATTTATTCTCAGGAGGAAATGATTATGACAGAATTTCAGTTACTCGCCCGCGGTATCGCACTGGCAGGCTGCGCCATCGGCGCCGGCTGTGCCTTAATCTCCGGTATCGGCCCCGGTATCGGGGAAGGAAACGCAGTTGCAAAAGCTCTGGAAGCCATCGGACGCCAGCCGGAATGCAAAGGCGACGTCACCAGTACCATGCTTCTGGGCTGTGCCATCGCAGAGACCACCGGCATCTATGGTTTTGTAACCGGTCTGCTTTTAATCTTTGTGGCGCCGGGAAGCTTTATGAATTTGCTGTCCTGACAGGCAGAGACCGGAGGCGGAATATGTACGGAACACAGGAATTAGTAACTATCATACCATGGACCTTCATCGCCCAGATCCTGAACCTTTTTATCCAGCTTTACTTCATCCGGCGTTTTCTCTTTCAACCCGTCAACGCCGTACTGGAAAAACGACAGGAGCTGGCCGATCGCCAGCTGGAGGACGCCCGCACCGCAAAACAGGACGCAGAAAGTCTGAAAACGGACTATGAAGCAAGGCTTCTTACCGCAAAAACAGAAGCTGCCCTGCTTCTTCAGAATGCGCAGAAGGATGCCGCACAGCGCAGTGATGAAATCATCCGCACGGCACAGATGCAGGCCGCCGGATTCAAATCCAGGGCGGAGGCTGAGCTTCTTCAGGAAAAGAAAAAAGCGGTCAACAGGCTCAAGAACAAGATTGGCAGCATTGCCATGGAGATCGCCGGCAAAGTGGTGGAGCGGGAGCTCCACGAGGAAGATCACAGGAAACTAATTGATGAATTTATCGAAAACGTAGGTGAGGCATCATGACAAAGCTCTCCAAATTGTACGGCGGCAGCCTCTATGATCTGGCCGTCTCAGAACATCTCACAGAAGCTCTGTGGAAGGAAGCAGAGATGGTCCGTCAGCTTTTCCTTGATAATGCCGGTTATCTCCGCCTTCTGTCTGAGCCATCGATTCCCAGATCCGAACGTATCTCCCTGCTGGACACGGCCTTTGGCGGACAGCTTCACCCGTACCTTTTAAATTTTTTAAAACTTTTGTGTGAAAACGGAATCCTGCGGGAATACAACGGATGCTGCCGCGAATTCCAGGAACGCTATTATAAAGATCAGAACATTGCAGAAGCCATCGTTACCAGTGCCCGCCCGCTGATGAAAGCCCAGGCGGATGCCCTGACAAAGCGCCTGGAAAACATCAGCAAAAAAACTGTCATTCTGACAGAGAAAGTCGACTGCCGCGTTCTCGGCGGCCTTAAGGTGGAGCTGGACGGTCAGGAATTTGACGGAACCGTAAAGAAACGCTTCGACAATATACGCGATCGAATTGACGATATTACCATAGAAAGGATGTGAACAGAATGCATATAAAACCTGAAGAAATCTCCCGGGTCATTCGCAGCCAGATCAAATACTACCAGAATGCCATCACACAGGCTGAAACCGGAACCGTACTGATGGTCGGCGACGGCATTGCCAGGGTCAGCGGTTTGGCAAACTGCATGGCCGGCGAGCTTCTGGAATTTGAAGACGGCACCCTCGGAATGGCTCAGAACTTAGAAGAGACCAGCGTTTCCGCCATACTGTTCGGCTCCGATCTGGGAATCAGCGAGGGGCAAACGGTGAAACGCACCGGAGAAGTAGTATCCGTACCGGTAGGCGAAGCAATGATTGGACGCGTTGTTAATGCCATCGGCCAGCCCATCGACGGCGCAGGCCCCATTGAAACCTCTGAATTTCGTCCGGTGGAATCCCCGGCTCCCGGTATCTGCGACCGGCAGCCGGTAACAGAGCCGCTGCAGACCGGGATCAAAGCCATCGACTCCATGATTCCCATCGGCCGCGGTCAGCGTGAGCTTATCATCGGTGACCGGCAGACCGGCAAAACCGCCATTGCCGCCGATACCATCCTGAATCAGAAGGGCAAGGATATGATCTGCATCTACGTGGCCATCGGACAGAAGCGTTCCACCGTCGCCGGTCTGGTAAATGGGCTGTCTGCCGCCGGTGCCATGGATTACACCATCATCGTTGCCGCCACCGCTTCCGAATCCAGTTCACTGCAGTTTATCGCCCCTTATGCCGGCTGTGCCATGGGCGAATACTTTATGAACCGTGGCCGGCATGTCCTGATTATCTATGATGATTTGAGCAAGCATGCAGTGGCTTACCGCGCCCTCTCCCTGCTGATCCGCAGGCCGCCGGGACGTGAGGCCTATCCAGGTGATGTATTCTATCTGCATTCCCGTCTGCTGGAACGCGCAGCCAGACTTTCTGATGAAAAGGGCGGCGGTTCCCTGACCGCACTTCCAATCATTGAAACCCAGGCCGGGGATGTCTCAGCCTATATTCCTACCAACGTCATCTCTATCACAGATGGGCAGATCTTTCTGGAAACCGAGCTGTTCCATGCCGGTATCATGCCGGCAATAAATCCCGGCATTTCCGTTTCCCGCGTTGGCGGAAATGCACAGATCAAAGCTATGAAGAAAGTAGCAGGGACCTTAAAGCTGGTGTATTCCCAGTACCGTGAGCTACAGAGCTTCGCACAATTCGGCTCCGATCTGGATGCCGATACCAAATCCCGCCTGGCCCAGGGTGCCCGCATTGTGGAGGTCTTAAAACAGGGACGCAGCCAGCCGGTTCCCGTGGAGAAACAGGTAGCAATTCTCTATGCTGTTACAGGCGGTACCCTGGATTCTATTCCCGCAGAACAGGTCCGGGAATATGAAAACGGCCTCTATCCATTCCTGGATACAGATCCCGACGGCATCTTTGCCATGAATGCCATACGCAGCACCGGTGCGCTGGACAGTACGGCGGAAAACCGCTTAGCCACTGCACTGAAAAAATATACGGATCAGTTTTTAAAAATTCACGGATAAAAAGGAGGAATCCTATGGCAGCCAATATGAAAGCTGTAAAGCTCCGCAGAAAAAGCATACAAAATACCATGCAAATTACCCGGGCCATGGAGCTGGTTGCTTCCTCCAGGCTGCGCAAAGCCAGAGAACAGGCCGACGCAAGACGCCCCTATTTCCAGATACTCCATAACACCCTGACAGAGATCGCCGCCAGCAACACTGATTTCGTCTCTCCCTATACAAAGGAAGGCCGCAGCCCTCGCTGGTGCTATGTGGTCATCGCCGGCGACCGCGGTCTGGCCGGAGGTTATAATTCCAACCTGTTCAAGCTGGTACAAATGGAAGCAGAAAAGAATGGAGCGGACTATGATGTACTTCCCATCGGGAAAAAATCCGTTGAGTATTTTCGTCGAAGAACATCGCTGATTACAGAGGAATACGCTGAAGCCGCCGGGCTCTCCGTCTCAGACTGCTTCGAAATCGCAAAGCTTCTGTGCGGACAGTACTGTTCCGGCAACTTTGGACATATCACACTCTTCTATACCAGCTTTCTCTCCATGCTGTCCCAAAAACCGAACGTACGGCCGCTTTTGCCTCTTTCTGACTTCAAAACAGAGAAGCCGCCGGCCGCTGCCCGCCCTCTGATTCTCTATGAGCCGGACAGCGAAACGGTGTTTAATACCATTGTTCCAGAATATCTGGCCGGACTGATCTACAGCGCCGGCTGTGATTCCCTCGCCTGTGAACTGGCAGCCAGAAGGACCGCAATGGATGCCGCCACCAGGAATGCCGGCAAGATAATAGAACAGCTTGATCTTTATTATAACCGGGTCCGCCAGGCCGGTATTACCCGGGAAATCACGGAGATCGTGGCCGGTGCCAACGAGCTGTGACCGGAAAGATACCATTCCGGAAACCTTTGATGTATAAGGAGACTTTGATTTATGAATGAGAAACACATAGGAAAGATAGTTCAGGTGACCGGCCCCGTACTGGATATCCGTTTTGCAGAAGGGGAACTGCCGGCACTTCTGAATGCAATTGAAATCGAGAGAGACGGCTGCCGTCTGGTGGCCGAGGTGGCGCAGCAGATTGGCGACGATATGGTGCGCTGCATCGCCATGAGTTCCACCGACGGTCTGATTCGGGGCATGGATGCCGTGGATACCGGTGGACCGATCACGGTTCCTGTGGGCGATGCCTGCCTGGGACGTGTTTTCAACCTTCTGGGCGAACCGGTGGATGAAATGCCCGCCCCCAAAGCTCAAGAGCGCTGGTCTATCCATCGGCCTGCCCCATCCTATGAGGAGCAGACTCCAGCCACCGAAATCCTGGAAACCGGCATTAAGGTCGTTGACTTGATATGCCCCTACGCAAAAGGCGGTAAGATTGGTCTTTTCGGCGGTGCAGGCGTAGGAAAAACCGTACTGATTATGGAGTTAATTCACAATGTAGCCACCGCTCACGGCGGCCTGTCCGTCTTCACCGGTGTCGGCGAACGTACCAGAGAAGGCAATGACTTATACGGCGAGATGAAGGAAAGCGGTGTTATCAGCAAAACTGCCCTGGTATACGGCCAGATGAACGAGCCGCCGGGAGCCCGGATGCGGGTTGCCCTGTCCGGACTTACCATGGCAGAATACTTCCGCGATGTAAGAAAGCAGGACGTACTTCTGTTCATCGACAATATCTTCCGTTTCACTCAGGCCGGTTCCGAGGTATCTGCCCTGTTGGGACGTATGCCCTCAGCCGTCGGATATCAGCCGACACTGGCGACGGAGATGGGCGCTCTGCAGGAACGTATCACCTCCACCAAACAGGGCTCTATTACCTCAGTACAGGCAGTCTACGTGCCTGCCGATGACTTGACCGATCCGGCACCGGCCACCACCTTTACCCATCTGGATGCCACCACGGTACTTTCCCGTGAGATCTCCAGCCAGGGGATCTACCCGGCTGTGGATCCCCTGGATTCCACCAGCCGAATTCTCTCCCCGGAGATCGTCGGTCAGGAGCATTATGACATCGCCCATGGCGTCCAGAAGGTTCTGCAGCGTTATAAAGAGCTGCAGGACATCATCGCCATCATGGGTATGGACGAGCTTTCCGGGGAAGACAAGCTGACCGTCTCCAGAGCACGTAAGGTGCAGCGCTTCCTGTCCCAGAGCTTCTCCGTCGCAGAGCAGTTCACCGGTATGGAAGGAAAATACGTTCCGCTAAAAGAGACACTGCGCGGATTCCGGATGATTCTGGACGGAGAATGCGACAGCATTCCGGAGAGCTGCTTTCTCTTCGCCGGAACCATTGATGACGCTCTGGAGAAAGCCAGAGCACAGCTGTAGCTGAGACCCGATATATGTAAGGAAGGAAGTGACTACCCATGGCAGTCTTTCATCTTCAGATCGTTTCCATGGATCGCCTTGTCTACGACGGAGAGGTACAGAGTATTTCCTGCAGGACCATCCACGGAGATATGGCGGTTCAGGCCAACCACTGCAACTATTGTACCGCCATCGGCATGGGAAAAGCCCGCCTGGTGGAAGCCGACGGCACCGAGCGCTTCGCCGCCTGCATCGGCGGCATGCTCTCTGTCATGGACGGCGAATGCCGCCTGATTTCCACTACCTGGGAGTGGAGTGACGAAATCGACGTAAAACGCGCCGAAATCTCCAAATTAAAAGCCGAAGAGCTTCTGCGAAGAACCGATGTCGCCAAAAAGGATCTGCAGCTGGCCGAGGCCCGGCTAAGACGGGCACTGGTGAGAATCGGGGCTGCGGAGTAGAGATTTTGCGCAGGAAATGAGGGCGTCGCGTCAGCTAACGCCCGGCGTAGTGAGATGGGGACATCTTCTGTAAAAGTTGCGAAACCGGACGCAGGGAAGGAGGGGCGGACGGGAAGCAGACCACAACCGGCGATTCTTCTGTGCTCGATGGACAGCTCTAAGACTCCGACAGAGAAAAGGGCGGGTACTGCTGCAATTCGCAGTAAAATCCGGATGATTTTCCTGCTCAGTGCAGCCAGAATTGGCTCCTGTAAAGCCAATTCTGCCCCACCCTTTCTCTCTGCCATAGTCTAAGGGCTGTCGAATCTCGCGCAATGAATCGCCGGTTGTGGTCTGCTTCCCGTCCGCCCCTCCTTCCCCGCTGGTAATCGGATACATAACAGAAGATATTATCACTGATTTTACGAAGGACGTTACCTGCCGCTCTGATTCGCCTCATCACTTGCGTAGGGCAGAATAGACAGATGCGGCCACTACAGATATCGCTATATCTGCTTTTATATCCTCCCTTTGAGAAAGAGAAGCGCATAATAAGTGAAGTCGGCGCCTGGATAACTTATATGTCGATATCTTTCAAAAGCAAAAGTCACATTTTTTCTTTTGTCGATACACAGCAGAAAAAGTCCCGAGGCCGGACGGCGAAGAACCGCCTGCAAGTCATTGTATAAGATTCGGCTGTTCTTGGGCTGTGGCATAGAAAAAAGGACGGGGCGGAATTGGCTTTACAGGAGCCAATTCCGGTTGCACCTAAGCC
>JAEDOC010000183.1 GCA_016302185.1 Clostridium sp.
TCTGATGTTTGATCCCTATTACTGGGAACAGCCATTTGAGGAGACAGGGATCCGCATGGTGTCGGATCATCCCTTTGCCTATAATCGGATTGTGCCGGCAGGGTATTTGAATCGGGAAACACGGGAAACCTATGCTCTGGGACCATATAACGGCCGGGAAGCGGTGCTTCTTTTCAATGAAAAGACCAGGCTGACGGAAGAGAAGACGATAGAATACTTTATTTGACGGGAAAGGAAACGTATGATTTTTTCAGAGGATCAGCTGTAACGGTATTCCAGACAATTTGTGCTGCCGTCCATCGGAGTAGCCGGGCAGAAAAAGCTGCTTTCGGCGAAGGTACTGGTGATCGGGGCGGGAGCGCTGGGGTCAGCAGCCCTTCTCTATCTGGCAGCGGTCGGCGTGGCAACCATCGGAATTGCGGATTATGATGTGGTGGAGCTTTCCAATCTGCAGCGTCAGGTGGTTCACCGTACGGACCGGGTTGGAACCGGGAAGGTACAATCGGCGGCAGATACGGTGAAAGCACTGAACCCGGAGGTGGAGGTGCGGATGCACGAAGGACGGGTGACGCCGGACAACATTATGGAGCTGATTGCGCCCTACGACTTTATTGTGGATGGGACAGATCGGTTTGAGACCAAGCTTCTCATCAATGATGCCTGTGTCATTGCGGGAAAACCCTTTTCCCATGCGGGAATTGTCCGTCTGGAGGGACAGGCGATGACCTATGTACCGGGGCGGGGACCCTGTCTGCGGTGTATCGTCGGGGAAGCGCCGCCGGCCGGAAGTGCACCTACCTGCGCTGAGGTTGGCGTGGTGGGGGCTGCCACGGGAATTATGGGAAGCATTCAGGCGCTGGAGACGATCAAATATATCACCGGGGCGGGAGAGCTTCTTGTGGGACGGATTCTCCATTTTGACGGACTTTCCATGGAGTTTACCTACACAGAAGTTAAAGAGGCCTCCCCGCACTGCCGTGTCTGCGGCAGTCATCCGGAGATCACGGATGTAACAAAAAACAGCGGAGAATATGAAGTGCTTTCCGCCTGCCATCGCTAGAAGAGAGGAAGGCTTATGCAGGAAGAACAGAATGTAAAAGAGTATTTGAAAAACCGGACCGATGGGGATCTTCTGGTGGATCTCAGGGACAGCTATGTCTATCAGTGCGGGACGATTCCGGGAGCGATTAACCTTCCGCTTTCGAATCTGAGGCATCTGTACCGGCTTCCGAAAGACAAGAGGATCTGTGTTTTCTGTCAGTATGGGGAGATGAGCCGGGAGATTCTGCACCTGCTAAAGGATGCAGGGTATGAGGCCTGTCACCTGACCGGCGGGTATCGGGAGTATTTGAAATTATTACAGGAAGAATCACAGCCTGGTTCGTGACGGAACCGGGCTTTTCTTTTGAAATAAAATAGTTTTCAAAAATCTGAAAATAGGGATTGACAAGTCAGGAAAGCAGTGCTAATATACATACAATTCCAGTAGGAAAATATGTAAATCAGGAGGATGTAAAAGATGAGGAACATTACAGGAAGAACGACAGAAATGAGAATGAGAACAGAGCTGTGTTGTATGTGCATGGATATGATGTCCATGTGTTGTTGCTGTATGCAGAATACTTCCTGTGAAGACTCTTTTCGCCTGGAAAAAAGGGATGGAACCTTTTGATGAGAAATGAGCAATGGAGCAGGAAGCGAAATGCTTCCTTTTTTTGTACCTGAAAGAAGATTCCAATAAAAGAAAAAGGGAATGGAAAATAAAAGGAGTATGGAAGGGAAAATGGATGAAATAGAAAAAAGAATTGTGCAGCTGATTGAGGAAAAAAGAAAATTGATTCTGGATTTTGCGGATGACATTTATAATCATGCGGAGCTGGGATATAAAGAATTTCGGACCAGTGAAAAATTTAAAGAGGTGATGAAATCGCTGGTGAGTGAGGTTCAGGAGAATCTGGCGATTACCGGAGTGAAGGCGTACTTAAATCCGGAGAAAAAAGAAAATTTCTCCCTGGCTCTTTTGGGAGAACTGGATGCGCTGCGGATTCCGGATCACGCGCATGCAAATCCTGAGACACAGGCCGCTCACTGCTGCGGCCATCATGCACAGCTCACCGGTGTCATCGGAGCGGCGTTGGCACTGACGGATCCGGAGGTGGCTGAGACCTTGGACGGCCAGGTCATCTTTTTTGCGGTTCCTGCGGAGGAATACGGTGAGGTGGAATTTAAAAATACCCTGATAGAACAGGGAAAGATTCAGTACGGCGGCGGAAAATGTGAGCTACTTCGCGTGGGGGCTTTTGATGATATTGATGCCTGCCTGGCTCACCATATTTCTGCACGGGGAGTTGAGCTGGGCTGCGGAAGCAATAACGGCTTTGTCTCCAAGGTGATTCGAATCAAGGGAAAGGCAGCTCATGCGGCAGCCCGTCCGGATCAGGGAGTCAATGCCCTGTCAGCTGCTTCTCTGGGACTGCAGGCGCTGGCACTGAACCGGGAAACCTTCCGGGACGAGGACAGTGTCCGGGTACATCCGATTTTAACAAAGAGAGGAAATCTGGTGAATGTGGTGCCGGATGAGGCGGTAATCGAAACGCTGGTGCGGGGAAAGACGCTGGAAGCCTTTACCGATGCGGCGGAAAAAACCGATCGTTCTTTTAAAGCAGGCGCTTATGCATTGGGTGCCGGATACCGGATCGAGACGATGCCGGGATATCTGCCGCAGCTGCCGCAGGCATTTCCGGAGGAGCTTACGGAAGCGGTCCGTGAGCTGACGGATCAGGAGATCAGAATCGTGCCTCCCACAGAACATTCCGGAGGTTCTACGGATATAGGAGATGTTCAGCATCTGATGCCGGTGTACACCTTCCGGACCGGGGGAATCACAGGAGACCTTCACCAGAGCAATTTTGAAGTGGTGGATGAAGAGGAAGCCTATCTTCTGACGGCTAAGATTTTCGCTATCAGCACCTAAAGGGAGTGCTGGTTCCTCATCTTGTGACAACACTTCAGGAGGTATTCACCGGATATTTTCTGGCTGTGGTTGTGGGAGTGACGGTCGGGCTGCTCTGGACGCTGTTTCCGAAGCTGGAAGCTTACATGAATGTGTTTTGTGCCGCAATTATGGCGATTCCCAAAACTGCGATTCTGCCGCTTTTGATTCTCTGGTTTGGGATCGGATTTCAGTCCAAGGTAGTGCTGATTTTCCTGTTTTCCGTGTTTCAGATTCTGTATAATACGGTGACCGGAGCCAAGCAGTGTAAAGCAGAGTA
>JAEDOC010000184.1 GCA_016302185.1 Clostridium sp.
TGATGAACCTGCTGGATTTTCATCTGAATCCTCAGGAGGCGCTGGATGCGCCCCGGTGGCAGTGGATCCGGGGAAAGAAGATTCAGCTGGAGCCGGAATTTCCACAGGAAACCGCGAAGAAGCTGGCCGAGCTGGGCCATGAGATTGAGTATGCGCCCGATCGCATCTCATTCGGACGCGGTGAGATGATAGTAAAACTGGAAAATGGTGTTTACTGCGGGGCTTCCGAGCCCAGGGCAGCGGGAACAACGGCTGCCTGGTAGAAAGAAACGCTCATATTAAAAATAAAGATACGGAGGAACGAGCTATGTATGTAATTGACCCACAGGAGTGGAAGAAGGATCTCCCGGCGTTTAAGGAGAAAACCGAGGCGTTTTATGCCGGTGAGGTGGACAAGGGAGCTTACAAGGGCTTTTCCGGCTTATACGGAAGCTATGCACAGAAAGGCGGCAAGGCCAGCATGCTGCGTCTGCGCATGACAGCCGGCCGTGTGACCAAAGAGAAGATGGCATTTACCGCCCGGGCGCTTCGGGAGCATCAGGTAAATATGCTGCATTTTACCACCTGTCAGACCATCCAGCTGCATAACCTGGGACCGGATGCTGTCTGTGATATCATGGAGAAGGCGCTGGATGCCGGGATCGTAACCATGGGCGGCGGCGGAGATTTCCCGCGGAACGTGATGAGCTCCCCTCTGTCCGGCGTGGAGAAGGACGAGTATTTTGATGTCCGTCCCTGGGCGGAGGCAGCCGGCCAGTATCTGATGACCTTTATCAAGGCGGAAAAGATGCCGAGAAAATTAAAGGTTGGCTTTTCCAATTCCCCGGCCAATGTGACCCATGTGACCTTCCGTGACTTAGGCTTTGCTGCCAGAGAGGACGGAAGATTTGATGTATACAGTGCCGGCGGCTTAGGCGGCAATCCGCGCTTCGGCGTGAAGGTGGCAGAGGCCGTGGAGCCGGAGAAGATTCTCTATTACATCAAGGCGATGTGGCTGACCTTCCGTGCCTACGGCAATTATGAGAACCGCGCCAAGGCCCGTACCCGCTACATGCAGGAGATTCTGGGCGGTGCAGAGGAATATGTGAAGGCATATCAGGAGAAGCTTGCTGAGGTCTTCGCTTCCGGGGAGGATCTGACCATCCATGTGGAGGCGGATCCGGTGACGAAGAAGGGCAACGGAAGTGAAGCGGCAGGTCCGAGAGTGCTTGCCCAGAAGCAGGATGGCCTCTATACGGTGGTTTGGCATCCCATCGGCGGACAGCCGGCACCGGATACCTTCTGTGCCTTAAGCGATGCGATTCAGGAGATGGAGGCAGTGGAGCTGCGTCTGGCTCCCGATGAGACGGCCTATATCATCAACCTGACCGGTGATGAGGCTAAGAAGGTGCTGGAGATCACCAAAGACAGTGCGGCAACACGGTTTGAAACCTCTGTCAGCTGTATCGGCGCAACCATCTGCCAGGTGGGCGCAAGAGATTCTCAGGGTCTGCTGGCAGCCTGCGTGAAGGCAGTGCGGGAAGCTGAGATTCCGGATGGCGCGCTTCCGCAGATCCATATTTCCGGATGTCCGTCTTCCTGCGGAACTCACCAGATAGGTGCGTTAGGCTTCCGCGGCGCAGCGAAGATGAAGGATGGCAAGCCGCAGTCCGGCTTTACCCTTTTTGTCGGCGGTAACGATCGTCAGGGCAGTGAGGCCATGGGACGGGAGCTGGGAGTTCTCTTCGAGGCAGAGATTCCGGCCTTCTTAGTGGAGCTGGGACAGGCAGTGGCTGCCGAGGGTCTCACCTATGAGGAATGGATGGAGAAGAATCCGGACGCCTTAGAGACACTGGCGAAAAAATATATCTAGAACAGTACAGAGCTTCGGTTCCGGCGGCAGCCGGCCGAAGCTCTTTTATCACTTTAAAGAAATAAATCCGTGTCGGCATCACAGTATGACTTCAAATGTACGTGTAATAAAGACAAATGTATTTTTCTAACGGAAAAGAGTTGCTTTTTTTTCTGTTTTGTTATAGGATATACGGGAATCCCTTCCGTCCCCCAAGCATTGCGGAAGAGAGCGAAAGCCATGGATGGTGAAGAAGAATAACCATGGGAAAAACAGAACGGGAATGAGGAGAAAGACAATGAACATGGAAAAGAAGTTACGTGTAGGCGTTTTAGGTGCAACGGGCATGGTAGGCCAGCGTTTTATTACCTTACTGGCTGAGCATCCGTGGTTTGAGATAACAGCACTGGCAGCAAGCCCCAGATCCGCAGGCAAGACCTACGAAGAGGCAGTGGGCGGCCGCTGGAAGATGCAGACTCCGATGCCGGAGCTTGTAAAAAAGATGGAAGTGATGAACGTCAACGAGGTGGATAAGGTAGCTTCCATGGTTGACTTTGTATTCAGCGCAGTAGATATGACAAAGGAAGAGATCCGAGCCATCGAGGATGAATACGCGAAGACAGAGACACCGGTGGTTTCCAACAACAGCGCCCATCGCTGGACACCGGATGTTCCGATGGTAGTGCCGGAGATCAACCCGGAGCACTTTAAGGTAATCGAGTTCCAGAAGAAGCGTCTGGGAACCACCAGAGGCTTTGTGGCAGTGAAGCCGAACTGCTCCATTCAGAGCTACGCTCCGGTATTAACCGCATGGAAGGAATTTGAGCCGTACGAGGTAGTAGCCACCACCTATCAGGCAATTTCCGGTGCAGGTAAGACCTTCAAGGACTGGCCGGAGATGGTAGAGAACATTATCCCCTATATCGGCGGTGAGGAAGAGAAGAGCGAGCAGGAGCCGCTTCGTCTCTGGGGTGAGATCAAGGACGGCGTGATTGTAAAGGCAGAAGAGCCGGTCATCACCTGTCAGTGCATCCGTGTTCCGGTTCTGGACGGACACACCGCAGCCGTATTTGTAAAATTCAGAAAGAAACCGACCAAGGAGCAGCTGATCGAGAAGCTGGTGAACTTCAAGGGACTTCCGCAGGAGCTTGAGCTTCCCAGCGCACCGAAGCAGTTCATCCAGTACTTAGAAGAAGACAACCGTCCGCAGGTGAAGCTGGATGTCAACTTCGAAAACGGCATGGGAATCTCCGTAGGCCGGTTAAGAGAAGATAAGGTTTATGACTGGAAATTCGTGGGACTTTCCCACAATACACTCCGCGGTGCAGCCGGCGGCGCAGTATTATGCGCAG
>JAEDOC010000044.1 GCA_016302185.1 Clostridium sp.
TTGGGCTAGCCGCCGCGCTAGTGGATTGGTACAATATACCATAATTGTTCAAGAAGGGACGTTTCGTGCAGGAATTAAGAAGAATCACCAACCAAGCCGATTTTAATAAGGATAAAAAATACAAGAAATTTTATATATGGGCCACCTACCGATTACTTTCTGTGCAATTATTAAACATAACTGCTCTATTCGCTATAATTTATCTCAGCAGTCAGATTTTTCAGTTTTGGATGCTAACAGGCATTCTTATGTATAAGGATATCTGTGGGCTGATTATAGTTTGTTTCTATCTTTTTTGGTTACTACCAAGAGCAAGATTCTTTCTTAGCCGACTTAAATCTCCAAAAGTATTGGGGAGCACATATGAGTTGATTATTACAAAAGATGGTTACCAGGTTAATCATAAGACTTTTTCCTGGGAAGGTAAAAAAATAATAACTTGTAAGCATGGCATAGCAGTTTTGTCATTTTGGAACATATTACTATTATTACCAATTGATTCATTTTCAAAAGGAGAATACGATACATTAAAAACCTGGATAAAAAAATAACTTTTCCTGTTATTCTTTATTTACAAAAACAATCGGGATCTGGAAAACAGATCCCGGAAGGCAGGTCATCCAAATAGTCCGGAGAGGACATTCTCCATGTTTTGAAAGTTCTTCCAGAAGATGAAGCTCATTCTGTCAGGCAGCTTTTTACTACAATATAGCAAACGTCCTTATCCCTGTTTTGAACCTTCTGCAAAATATGTAACCGCATACCACCTAATTCTTTTTTGCTGAGTGCGGTTGGTGCGATATAGACCAAAAGAGAACCGCTTGCATCTGTCAAAATTGCTTTTTGATAGAAATATGTATTGGCTGGAAGATTAACGGAAGAAGGCGAAAAAGAAAAATCAAACTCTTCTGTTTCTTCAATTTGAGAAAGATTTCCCTTCAGAAAATAATACTTTTCTGTTCCTTTTTCCATATCTTCTTTTGATAATTCCATGGAACTATTTTTCTTAAGCGTCTGAACCTCTGATAATTCCCGCTTCTCCCAACTGCTTGTGTCATTATATTCCGCTTCACTGGCCAGCTTTATCTGATACCACATTTGACAATCATCAGCCCCCTGTTTTATCATACGGGCTGTGGCATAAATACCGCTGCTTTGTGCTCCCCATTCACTAAAATATGAGATTCTGTCTATATATTGCTCCGGAGCAGTTACTTTTTCATAGGCAGTCTCCATCTGCTCTTGTAAATCGAATATTATCTTCGAATTACTGCAGAGCTTCGATGACAATACCCAAAGTTCCGGTATCCCATTATTCAGAAGCTGCATATATTCCTTTTCTGTAATTACAGAGGAATCAACCGGTAAAAAAGTAATAACGATACCAGGAGTTCCGGCTTGAGAAACATAAGATAAGAATTGACAGTGAAACTTTTGCTCGCGATCATAAAGCTCATAACGCCAGGCCTTAGAATATGCAGCCCCTATATCACCTTCTAATTCTGTCCCGGAATCCTCCATTATCCATTGAGACAGCTCTGCTTCGGCAACAATTCCGGAAAATTGTTCCGGAGTAGGACATTGAAGCTCTGCTGTTTTTTTATTTGCCAATATTGATATAATTCCAACAAATATGATTATAAAAGCGATAGGAAACAAAATGAAAAGTCGTTTCGTGTTCTTCATTATCATCACCAAAATTTTTTTGCTCTTCCCGGTATCAAAAGAACATCATCTGCTCATATTCCTGTTCCCGCGTTAATAGCACCGGTGCCTTCTTTAACAGATATTCCGCAAATCCATCCTCAAAGGAACTCCATATTCCGGCCATATAGAGAATCGGGGAATCCTCCCGGCGAAACACCGCCTTCTCTTTCTTCTTATTCCACTCATAAAAATGGCCCGCCAGGATAATACAGCGGCGGTTCCGCACACAATCCCGAAATGTAACCCGCTGAAACACTGTTTCCGCCCGTGCATTGATCAGGAGTCCCTTTTTTCCGTTCTGAGGGAATCCCCAGCGCATACGCTCTGTCGTCAACCGGGCGTTTATTCCTGTCAGCACAAGCGCCTGTTCTGACGGATGAACATCTCCGGCTTCCAGCGATATTTTCTGCTCCGGATCCCGTATTACTATCCGGATTTCCTTCTCTGTATCCATATCAACATAATATCGACCGCACATTATCCATAATTCTCCGTTTTATATTTCTATTTTTTCTTACTGTCTTTACGCAAATTAATGCTTCGGCATGTTTTACTTATCGAATTCATGAATCAAAAGCACCGTGCCTTCTTTCCCCGGCAGGCAGCGCAGCTGATATCTGGCCGCAGAATCAGACAGAGATACCCCCGGGGCGATAAAAACCTCCATTTGACCGGTGGAATCCTGCAATATCCCTTTCCTATAACCATTTTGGTCGCTGGGAAAGTAGCGGTATCTCTCCTTATCCAGCCCTTCCGGCATTTTGTCTGTATAAGAAATATCACCTACACTGCCCTCGGCCTCGCCATAGAACTCCTCGGATTGATCCTTCATGGCGGATCTGACTTCATCTAATTCACAAATTGATTGATATCTGAGATAACCAGGCCGCTTCGCATCCTGCAGAAAATCCTGCCATAACTTTTCTTCTTCCAAACCAGTTCCATAAAACAATGTGGTGATCTTTTTTACATCCGTCCAAAGCACTGTCGAAGACGCTTCCAAGTCTGCCGCGCCCAGCGATATGGGATATGCAATATCTGCGGAGTTGGCTCTCATTGATACGTCTGAGTCGCCATGAAGATCCATCACACAGGAGATTCCGTCCTGATTTTTCAGATGAATCACCTTATGCAGGTTATCCCTGCTTTGATATTCTATGAACTCCCAGGATCCGCTTATATTCTCTGTCAGCTGTTTTGCTGCCTCTTCGGAAACCGGGTAAGAAAGTACCTTATTGAGAAATCCTTCATATCCTTCTTCCGGTGCCTTCTTTCTGACCGCAAAAAGGCCTCCTCCAAGTAGCAAAACAAAAAACAAAAGAAGAAATTGTCTCTTTCTTTTCATAAGCAACCTCCGAACGGATAGGTCTATCTATCCTATGTTCCTGTACCACTGAATCGGCCCGGACAGCTGTTCCACACTCACCCGGCTGCCGCCATGCAGCATTAAGTCCAGCATCTCATCTTCTTCCGGTGTTCGGTCTGCCTTTTCAGAAAGTGCTTTTCCTGCCGTTTTTATCATCACGTTTATCATTAATTTGTAGATTCCGTGTAGCTTTTGCCTGTCGAAGCTGCCCTGAAGCGTGAATACAGCTACGGAAGAAGGGATATGATTCCTGTCTCTGATTTCCTGAGTCTGGGATCCGGTTTTTCCCATACCGACCGCGCAGACCATGGGGATATGGAAATACTTGTCTGCCTCTTTATATCCTTTGACGCTGCCGGCCATAATCCATCCGAAATACAGAATCCTAGTCCCTTTCTCCAGCTTCTTTTTCGCCTCTGCCAAGGCATAAACCGGTAAGTGAATCTGCTCTCCAAGCAACTCTGCGTATGTCTTTGTTGTTCCTGTATTCGTTGTATATACAATTGCACTTATCATCTTTCTTCCTCCTCTTTCGGCTGATTCCGGCGAAATGTCTTATAAAACAGTCTGACATGCGCCTCTGCGATCTTCATGTATTCTTCCTCTTTTTCCGGATGTCTGTCACACTCTCCCAGCAGCAGCAGAATCGGCGAGTCATACATCATGGCAAGAACCTCCGGATCCTCTTCTGCCAAAACACCGGCAGCTATCATCCGACGGAATAATTCCGTGTGGTACACCTGCATCTGTCTGACATACCTCTGAGAATAAAGCTCTGACAGCTCCGGCGTACGGAACTGTTCTATCGTCATCATCCGCCGGAAACGGCTGACATATTCATCATGCAGGGAATAATCGAGCAGAGATTTCACCTTTTCCACCAGATGATCTGCTGTAATCTTCTCAAATACTCTGACATCCTGTTCCGAATTTCGGACATGAACCGAAATGGTATCTGTAAATGCGTCATACCTTCTTGCAGTTTCTTCAAAGATTGCATCGAAAATATCCTTTTTACTCTTGTAATGCTTATATAAGGACGGTGCTTTGATCCCAACTGCGGCGGCGATCTGCTCTACCCCAACCGCATCGTATCCTCTCTGGGAAAATAAGCGCAGCGCCTCCAGAAGAATCCTCTGTTTTGTATCCATGATCCTCTCTCCTTCTTTTGGTTAAATCATTTAGCTAAAATATTTTAGCTTATTATAAGCTAATTATTATTAGCTGTCAAGCGGTAAACCAGTAAAAAGTTTTTTTCATCACAAAAAAGACCATGAGCCCCTCGTTTGAAGTCATCATGGTCTTTCCTTTTCTCTTTTTGATTTACGGATCGTTTACTCTTCTTCCAGCAAATGATCGATCAGAGTATATCCATCCTTCACGAACACACCGGTCTTCTTCGCATTCTCCTCGCTGTAGAGCAGTCCGCAGCCCTCCTTCTTCCTGCTGTCATAGAGAAGATAGGGAACCGGATCGGCTACGTGGGTACGGCAGCGGATCGGCGTTGGATGATCCGGCATGATTAAGAGACGGTAGTCCTCTCCGGATGCATCCAGCTTCTCTGTCACGATACGGATCAGGCGCTGATCCAGATACCGGATCGCCTCTACCTTTCTCTCCACACTGCCCTGATGGCCCATCTCGTCGGGTGCTTCCACATGGACATAGACGAAATCAGAACCGTCCTCTAAGAGAGCTTTCACTGCAGCCTCTGCTTTTCCCTCATAATTGGTGTGAAGACCGCCGTTGGCACCGGGTACAATCACATTTTTCATGCCGGCACCCACCGCAATTCCTTTTAACAGATCCACTGCGGAAATCATGGTGCCGATCTTTCCGGTCTTCTCATAGAAGGAGGACAAAGCCGGACGAGTGCCCGCACCCCAGAACCAGAGAGAATTTGCTTTATTTTTGCCCTCTGCCGCTCGTTTTACATTGAGCGGATGGTTATTTAAGATATCGAAGCTCTTCTTCATCATCTCACGAAGGACCGGATCCTCCGGCAGATATCCGCCAATCTTTCGGGTCAGGATATCGTGAGGCGGTGTCAGATCGGTAACCTTCCCCTTGGCCCAGATCAGCAGATGTCGGTAGCTGGTCCCCACGTAGAACTGATATTCCTCGGTCTGGAAGGCTTCCTTCACTGCCTCTAACAGAATCGCTGCATCCTCCGTGGAAATCTCATCGGAGCTGTGATCGATGATGGTTCTCTCCTCATAAGGCACATCTTCTTCCGACAGCGTCACGATATTAGTCCGCATGGCGATATCATCACTCTTCATATCCACGCCGATGCTGAGCGCCTCCAACGGAGAACGGCCGGTATAATAAATCTTCGGGTTATATCCCAGAACCGCTAAGTTGGCAGTATCACTGCCCGGCTTCATGCCTTCCGGAATCGTGGCCGCCAGTCCCTGCTCGGAACACAGCGCCAGACGATCCATGGTCGGTGTCTCGGCATACTGAAGCGGTGTTTTTCCTCCGAGAGCTTCGATGGGCTCATCCGCCATACCGTCTCCCAGAATTACCATATATTTCATGTTCTTTTCCTCCTGAACCTCTGATCTTTTTGCATTTAGCTATTATTCTACACGTTCTTTCAGGAAAATGCAACTGTCTTTGTCCAGCGGACGATCTGCTGTTTTTCTATGCTCCCAGCCATACAGCCGCTGCAGTTAACACGGCAAGAAATCCCACATTCCACAGCGTAAAGCAGAAGAGATACTGTCCCTTTTTCTCCGGATACTCTTTCGCATAGGCCTTAAAGGAAATCAGACTGGCCAGGGAAGCAATCAGTGTCCCCAGACCGCCCAGATTGACTGCCGTCAGCAGCGTCTGATACTGATCTGTAAAGCCGGAGAGCAGGATCGCTGCCGGAACATTGCTGATGACCTGACTGGCTGCGATTCCTGTCAGCAGCTCATGGCCTCCGATCAGCTGCTCCAGAAACAGGCGCAGTACTTCCATCCGCTTCATATTGCCGATAAAGATAAAAAAGCAGATGAAGGTCAGCAACAGGAAATAGTCCGGCTTCTGAAACAGCTTCCGATCAGCTGCCGCCATCCAGAGAAGGACCGCCGCCAGCGCCGCCTGCCAGGGAAGCACATGGGCTACCACCAGAAGGCAGATCCCAAACAGTACCAGATAAGCCGCCAGCTTTTCCTTTGGAATTTCTCTGTTGTCCTCTTCTTCCGTATTCACCATACATTCCGATAGGGTTTCCGCCTTCTCACTCCATACAGCCGCCAGAAGGAGCAGAAACGCAATTCCGGCGTAGGGAAGAACCGCCGCAAAGAAACGGGACAGAGAAATTCCGGAAATGGAATAGAGATAGATATTCTGAGGATTTCCCACCGGCGTTGCCATGCTTCCCAGATTGGCAGCAATGGTTTCCAGCGTCACGATCTTTATGAGCCGCTCTTCCCTGCCCACCATCCGGTACACCAGGATGGTGAACGGCACAAAGGTAAGGAGTGCCACATCATTGGTAATCAGCATACTGGAAAAAAAGCAGACAAAGATAAGTAACAGCCCCAGCCGCCTTACATCCCCTGCCTTTTGAAGCAGCAGGTGACCCAGACGATCAAAGAGGCCGATGGACTGAAGTCCTGCCACCACCGACATCAGGCAGAATAACAGTGCCAGCGTCTTATAATCCGGATAGGTGAGATATTCCGCGGACGGCGGAACCACGGCCATGGAAAGCACCGCCAGCACCGCAGCCACACAGAGCACCGTCTCCTGTTTTATCATTCGTTTTATTGTTCCGAACATCGTTTTGTACCTCTAAGTCAAAAAGAAGATATTGCCGCAAAAACACAGCAATATCTTCTAAAAATCAGTTTTTTCTTTTCCTGACAGATGCCATACAGCGCAGCAGCTGTGCTTAGCGAATCTCTGTCATACCGCCCATATACGGACGCAGAACCTCCGGAATCCGTACAGAACCGTCTGCCTGTAAGTTGTTCTCCAGGAAAGCAATCAGCATACGCGGCGGAGCCACTACGGTATTGTTCAGGGTATGGGCAAAATACTTGCCGTCCGGTCCGTTGACACGGATCTTTAACCGTCTTGCCTGTGCATCTCCTAAATTGGAGCAGCTTCCTACCTCAAAATACTTCTTCTGTCTCGGGGACCATGCCTCAACGTCTACGGATTTTACCTTCAAGTCAGCTAAGTCACCGGAGCAGCACTCCAGAGTTCTTACCGGAATATCCATGGAACGGAATAAATCTACGGTGTTCTGCCACAGCTTATCAAACCACATCTTGCTGTCCTCCGGCTTGCAGACAACGATCATCTCCTGCTTCTCGAACTGATGGATACGGTATACACCTCTCTCCTCAATGCCGTGGGCACCCTTCTCCTTACGGAAGCAGGGGGAATAGGAGGTCAGGGTCTGCGGAAGCTTCTCCTCCGGAATGACAGTATCAATAAATTTACCAATCATGGAATGCTCACTGGTACCGATCAGGTAGAGATCCTCGCCCTCGATCTTGTACATCATAGCATCCATCTCCGCAAAGCTCATAACGCCGGTCACAACGTTGCTGCGGATCATAAACGGCGGTACACAGTAGGTAAAACCGCGGTTAATCATGAAATCTCTTGCGTAGGCGATCACTGCGGAATGAAGTCTTGCGATATCGCCCATCAGGTAATAGAAGCCGTTGCCTGCCACTTTTCTGGCGCTGTCCAGATCGATACCGTTGAAACGCTCCATGATCTCGGTGTGATACGGAATCTCAAAATCCGGAACCACCGGCTCGCCGTAGCGCTGTACTTCCACGTTCTCGCTGTCATCCTTACCGATCGGAACGCTGGGATCGATAATATTCGGAATGGTCATCATGATCTTTAAGATCCGATCGCCCAACTCCTTCTCCTGCTCCTCTAACTCAGCCAGACGGGCGGACTCCTCAGCGACCTTCTTCTTCATCTCCTCGGCTTCGTCCTTCTTGCCCTGACCCATCAGAGCGCCGATCTGCTTCGCAATCTTATTCTTATGGGCACGAAGATCATCTGCCTCTTTCTTGGCAGCACGGTTCTTCGCATCCAGCTCAATGACCTCATCTACCAGCTCCAGCTTGCTGTCCTGGAATTTATTCCTGATGTTCTGCTTTACGATTTCAGGATTCTCTCTGACAAACTTTAAATCTAACATGTCTTCCTCCTGCTGTTTCCAGCCTTATTCTGTGTTTTCTTCTTTCGGCATGGCACAAATCTACTCTTCTGCCATATCTTTGTCGATTATACTACAGATTTTTTTCCGTGAAAAGCCCTATTTTACGCCAATTCCTGTATTTCAGGAAATCCTCACTGCCGGAATCTCATCAGATACGGAAGACAAGCTTCCAGACAGAGGCCTTCCATCTCCGGAATCTGCAGTTCATTGGAGCGGAGCACACAGCGTCTGGTAAAGGCAGCCGCCCGCCGGACCGCCGTAAGCAGCGGCACACCGTTCACCACACTGGCTCCCAGCACGGCAGCAAACACATCTCCCGTTCCGTGATGACCGCCGTCTTCTCTTCGGGTCGAACAGAAGACAGGAGCCTTTCCCTGCTCCTTTACCACATTGAGGATACGGTTTCCCCGGATCACACCGGTCAGAACCACAGCCCCCGCTCCCAGCTCCTGAAGCCGGCCGGTCAGCTCTGTCAGTGAATTCTTATCCCAGCCGGATTCCCGGTAAGGAGTCCCTGTGAGGAAGCAGGCCTCGGTCAGATTCGGCGTGATAATATCCGCATAGGGAAACAGCTCCTTCACCGCCCCGCAGAGCGCCTCATCGCAGACACTGTACAGACGGCCGTTGTCCCCCATGGTGGGATCCACCAGAACCATACTTCCTTCCCGTTTGAAATGCCGGATAAAATCCGCGGCGATCCGGGCCTGACGTGCGGAACCGAAAAAGCCGGTCATGATTCCGTCCATCTCAAATCCCAGCGTCTTCCACTGGGCGATATACGGTTCCATCCGATCCGTATAATCATCAAAAAAGCAATGGGGATAGCCGGCATGGCTGGACAGCACTGCCGTTACCACCGGACAGCACTGTACCCCCAGGGCACTGATGACAGGAATGGCCGCTGTCAGAGCACAGCGGCCATATCCTGCCATATCATTGAGAACAGCCAGCTTCTTCGGTGCTCCTGCTCTCCCGTTTTCTTTCTCAGAAATCTCTGTCATGATATGTGTATCTCCAGATTGTAATGAATTGTCTCAGAAGTTTCGATAAAACATCCTTTTCTGCTGTCATCAGCCCTCCGCGGATACGGCGCTCAGAATTCCTGCTTTCTTCAGGGCCGGTCGAAGTGCCATATAAACAACTACGGATACAATAGCAGAGGTAACTGCATTGATCGAAGTGGCCGCCACGTTCCAGGCCAGGGTCAGCTCTGCTGCCGGCTTGCCGATGATCCACAGTTTGTAATAATAACCAATCAGCGGATCGGCAATCACGTTGAAAAGAAGGCCTGCCACTGCTGCGGCGATGGTAAAGGTGAGGATATGGCTGCGATCTGTACTCTTGTCAATCTTGCCGATCCGATGTGCCACAAAACCGGCGATGAGACCAATGCACAGCTTGCAGAGGAAGGTCTTCGGCGCATAAACGATATACACCGGATCCAGCAGATCTCCGATGGTCATGCCGATGGCGCCGCCCAGTCCGCCGTAGAGTCCGCCCACCAGCAAAGCGCCCAGCACGCAGACCGCATTGCCCAGATGAATGGAGGTTGCGTCTCCTCCGGGAAGGGTAATTTTAATCTGTCCGTAAGTAAATACCACGTAGGAAAGTGCAGCCAGAAGGCCCACCATCGCTACTTTATAAGACTGTTTTTTCTGTGTCATGATGTTCTCTCCTTTGTTGCATAAGTTTTCAGCTAAGGCATCCGGATTTTGCTGCTTTTCTTACTGATTTTTTCTTATGCCACATCATAGCACAGTTTTGTACTTCTAAAAACATACAGTTTTAAGAATTTTAATCGGGTCAGTTTACTTCCTCCACAGGAAGAACATACCCGTACCGCTTCTCTAATCGTGAGACTCCACGCAGATAAGTACTCCCCGCTCCAGCTCCAGAACCCCTTCCTCCTTCTTCAGCTCATTGCTGATGCAGAGACTGGTTCCCAGAGAGATGGTCTTCCGGTTCAGCGGATATTTGAAGCCGCGCAGAGTCAGCCCGATTACTGTCTCTGTTAATGGCAGAAAGGAGATGTACTTTCCGTACAGCTCTGCCTTTCGGAACACTCTTCTTCCTCCAATCAGATAGATCCGGTTCTGTGCATCATAGATGGAAATCTCCATCCCCTGAAGGAAAAACTGGTACAGCAGCTGGATATTGCCGATGGCATGATCCATCCGTCCGCCAAGAGCTCCCAGAATATCCACCTTGCTGCAGCCGGCGCGGGCTGCCAAAAGAAGCGCCAGCTCCGTGTCCGTCTCATCCTTCTCCGGCTGATGCACTTCAAAATGAATCTCCGGATAACTCCGGTATTCTCTCAGAAGTCCTCCGTCCACCGTATCAAAGTCGCCTACCACCTCATCCGGCATCAGATGAAGGTGACGCAGAGCCTCCAGCCCCGCATCCACAGCAATTACCCGGTCGTATCTGCGCTCCTGCAGGAAATCCCGGGCAAAGGAGATATCAATCGTACCTCCGGTAATGATTAAACACTTACTCATATTCGTTAAATATCTCCAGGAATGCTTTTGTATTCTCCGCAGGATCTCCTTTGAATACCGCACTGCCTGCCACAATGACATCAGCGCCGGCCTCAATTACCTGGCGGACATTAGCTGTTGTCACGCCGCCGTCCACCTCGATGCGGGTGGAGAGCCCACGTTCCGTACACATCCGTCGAAGCGTACGGATCTTCTCCAGTGTATAAGGAATAAATTTCTGACCACCGAAGCCCGGATTCACTGACATCAGAAGTACCATATCCACCTCCGGCAGGATCACATTCAGCGTCTCCACCGGTGTCGCCGGATTTAAAGCTACCGCTGCCTTCATTCCGGCCTCTTTAATCTGATGAATCGTACGATCCAGATGAATGCAGGCCTCCTGATGGACACAGAGAAGATCCGCACCCGCCTTTTTCATATCGGCAACATAGCGGCCCGGTTCTTCCACCATCATATGAACATCAAACACTTTATCGGTCAGTCCGCGCAGGCTCTGAATCACCGGCATCCCGAAGGATATGCTGGGGACAAAGGCGCCGTCCATCACATCCAGATGAATATACTGGGCACCTGCCTGTGCCGTCTCTGTAATCTGCTCTCCCAATCGCTTAAAATCGGCTCCAAGAATGGATGGGGATAATATAATCATGATTCCGTTCTCCTTTAGTAACGTTTTTTCTCCTTCAGTTCCTGATACATCTGAAGATAATTCTCATAGCGGCTTCTGCTTATCCTGCCCTCTGAAACCGCCGTCTTTACACCGCATACCTTTTCACCCACATGAACACAGCCCAGGAATTTGCAGTCCTCCTCATAAGGCTCAAATTCCGGGAAAAACCCCTTCAGCTCCTGTGCCTCCAAATCTTCCATATACATGGAGCTGAAGCCCGGGGTATCCATCATGTAGGTGCCTTCCTCCACGAAAAACAGCTCAGAATGACGGGTCGTATGCCTGCCTCGCTTAATCTTCTCGCTGACTGAGCCGGTCTCCATCCCGGCCTCGGGCTGCAGAAAATTAGTGATGGAGGATTTGCCGACACCGGATGGACCGGCCAGCACCGTAGTCTTGCCCACAATCAGCTGATGAAGCAGATCAAGACCGGAGTTCTCATAGGTGCTGATAAAATAGATTGGATAACCGGCAGGTTCATAGATAGCCCGAAGCTTCTCTACCTCTTCCTCACCAGCCAGATCAATCTTGTTGAAACAGATCATCACCGGAACCTTCTGCCGTTCCATCATCACCAGGAACCGATCCAGAAGATTTAAATTGGGCATCGGCTCCGTGACAGCGAACACCACTACCGCCTGATCTACATTGGAGACTGCCGGCCGGATCAGCTGGTTTTTCCGCTCCAGAATCCGGTCGATATTGCCGGTTTTCTCCTGCTCGCTGAGCACCGTGATCTCCACATCATCACCCACCAGCGGCTTAATCTTGCGGTTCCGGAAGATTCCCTTCGCCCTGCACTCATAGATACTTCCGATTCCGTCATGCACATAGTAAAAACCGGCAATTCCCTTGATAATCTTTCCTCTCATCCGAATCCTTTCTTATCGATCCACTTCCAGGAACTCCAGCGGATAACTCTTCAGCACCTTATCATTGGTTAAATCCAGCACCTGCAGTTCCCCGGTCAGGACTCCGTCCGCACCTTCAATATTGTAATGAATGGGCAGGGTAATGCTTCCACTCAATTCTCTGGGTTCCATGATCACCTTGGTTACATTTTCCCCATTTACCACCTGTTTCATTACAATCGATACATTGATATAAGTATCTCCGGAGCTGGGGCCGAACAGATCCCGCAGCTGGAAATCATCATTGATTGCCGCCACAAAGTGGGTTCCTTTTCCGATGCTGACTGTATATCCTACCGCTGTGCCTTCCGGAACCTCTGTTTTGGCTTCCACCTCCTGGCGGATAATTTTTCCCTTTTCCACCGTTTCGCTCTTTTCTTCCTTCCGCTCTCCCAGTGTCAGTCCGAAGGTGTCCAGCACCACCTGAGCATTTTCTTCCGTCATTCCCTCAATCGAAGGCATCGGTACGGTCGGAAGCTCCGGACCGGAGCTGACCACCAGAGTTACCGTATCTCCCGGATCAGCCCGTTCCGGTTCATAGCGAAGAACCGTTCCCTTCTCCACGGTTTCATTATTCTCTTCTTTCACTACAACCGTCAGCTTCTGCGCCTCCAGAAGCGCCTTTGCTGCATCTTCTGTCCGGTTTTCCAGTCCCATTGCCGTCAGATCCAGCTTTCCGCTGCCCTCTCCGATGGTAACCAGTACCTCCGACTGCTTGGAAACCACCGTTCCTTCCGGAATATTCTGGCCGATGACCAGACCTTCCTCTTCATCGGAAGATTCCGCATACTCATAGCGGATCTTCAGAAAAGCTTCGCTGAGCGCTGTCTTCGCCTGTTCCTCAGTCATTCCCAGCAGCTCCGGTACACGGCTCTCGGTCGCTGACAAATCACTTCCTGCCTCTGTCGAAGTCTCCATCGGAGGAAGAAGGCTTCCGCCCGAGCCCAGATGGAAGATTCCGCCCAGCTTGGAGAAGATAACAACTACCACAACTACAATCAGAATTGCTGCAAGAACGCCGATAGAGGTCAACAATCGCTCCATCTGCGGATTCACATCTGCGGAGTCTGCCTTTTTTGCTTTTTTCCGCTTCGGATTCTCCGGCAAAGCCTGTTCAGAAATCCGATCCGAAGGACGATCCGCCGATCGATCCGCTTTGTTTTTCTGCGGATCCAGAAGGATCGTCAGATCCTCCTTGCAGTGCACCACTCTGGACGGTGCATCGTCCACCTCCGGTTCTTTCTTTAAATAGCGATCCTCCGGATCCACCAGCGCATGGCGAAGATCCGCCACCAGCTCATAGGCGTCCTGATACCTCTGGCTGGGTTTCTTATTGGTACATTTTAAAATAATCCGATCCAGACTGGGGGTAACCTCCGGGTTCAGCTGGCTGGCCGGAACTATCGGTTCCTCTAAATGGGCCAGCGCCACCGTAACCGTATTATCCCCCTCGAAGGGCAGCCTTCCGGTCACCATCTCATAGATGGTAATACCCAGGGAATAGATATCACTCCTGGCATCACTGTAGCCGCCTTTCGCCTGCTCCGGTGAGATATAGTGGACGGAACCTACTGCATTCATACCGATGGTCTGGGACGAAACGGCTCTGGCGATGCCGAAATCAGCCACCTTTACCTTACCGTCTCTGGAAATAATCATATTCTGGGGCTTGATATCCCTGTGTACGATATGCTGGTCATGGGCGGTCGCGATGCCCTGCGCCACCTGAATTGCGATTCCGATGGTCTCCTTCACACCCAGATGACCTTTTTTCATAATATAGCTTTTTAACGTGATTCCCTCGATCAGCTCCATCACGATGTAATGGAGACTTCCCTCGTCCACGACATCGTAGACATTCACAATATTAGGATGAGACAGTCCGGCTGCCGCCTGCGCCTCCATTTTAAATTTGCTGACAAAATTGGAATCCTGACTGTATTC
>JAEDOC010000045.1 GCA_016302185.1 Clostridium sp.
GTCAGAGCCGATAATTCCTTCTGATACACCTCCAGAAGCTGTGCCTTCTGCTCCTCATTCGCAAGCTTCACATGACTGTATTCCGACTGTTCCTTATAATTAATACCGGCAACCTCCTCCGGAGAAAGCGTAAGGACCGGATAGACCGCTTCCTTATAGCCCTGCTGTGCATAAATCGCTTCCAGACAGTCCCAAACCGGGAGGAGATCCAGGGTATAGCGTCGATATACTTTTTTTCCGCTGTTCAGCCGATAACAGAGAATCAGCTCCCGAACGCATCCGTCCTGTCCCTCATAGGGATCCCAGCGCTGTCCGGAAAACCGTTCCTTCCTCTGTTTCTGTACATTCTCCACTGCCCGCCCGGCAATCTCGTGAGCCGGCGCCGGATCCTCCAGCTGCATCTGTCCGGCAACCTCCCCGCCGGAACCATAATACCAGTTGACATAGCGGGCTTTTCCGTTGGCATCATATACTACCTTTGGCTGCGCATAATACTGATCCACATCCGCATCCAGAGTACTGCTGTAAATACCTATGGTCTGCAGCCGGCTCTCCGACGGACAGTAGGAATCGTAGCCGCCGATATCAAAACGGAAAAAGGCAAGAATCGCTGCGGATACAACGCCGCACAGTGCCAGCTGGCGTTTATGGTCAAACAGCCGGCGGAAATCGAAATTATAAATAATCTCAATGACACAGCCGCTGACCAGAAGTCCGCAGATCAGGCCGAACAGCGCCCAGGAATCCTGCTCTCTCATGGAATAGAACAGCAGGCTTCCCAATAATGCAGACGGAATGACAATGGCAAACTTGAGGATAGGCTGACTGATTCGGAAGGCCATCGCCCGTCCGGCTGCCTCTGACGGTCGTCTCCGGTAAATATACAAAGTCAGGCCGGTAATCAGAACCGCAGCCAGAAAAGCTTTTGCTGCCATACCCGCAGGAGCTTCCGCGCTTACTGCTGACAGATACCATCCCGCCGGGGACAACCGGCTGCTCCAGGTGACAAACCAGTCATAATTATCGTAATACGTTATGTAATAGGTCGCATAGTATCCCTCTGCCAGAAAGAAAACACAGGGGGCCCATAAATAGAACACCATCGTTCCCAGGCAGCTGACAATCAGATTGCCGGTCAGCATCACCGCTGCAATTACCGTACTGTAAAGCAGAAGGTAAAATGCCATGTGCATCAGCCATCCCATTATCATTCCCCACAGGGAGAGAAGGCCGGCACCCTTAGAATATACCATGCATGCCGCAATCAGCATGTTGATCAGATAGGGAACCGCTACAAACAATACTCCGTTCACGTAGCTTACCAGAAAAAGCAGTTCCCGACGCACCGGAATCCCGTGATAAAAATCCGTCTTCTTTCTGGAAAACAGGTAAGCAAAACCGCTGATGCCACAAACCGCAGAAAAAAGGAAAATCAGCATTACCATCACAGGATTACTGATGGAGCATTGATTCATAAACCACTTTCCCAGATCTGCCAGAGCCAGCTGCATGGCTTGTGCCTGATTTTCCGCTCTCGCCCACTCTCCCGGATCGAGACTGCTGATATTTAACGCGGTATGCACCGGAAAATAAAAGAAATAAAAAAGAGAAATCAATGCTACCGTCCAGAGGCGCTGCTTCGTATTTTCCCTCATCAGTTTAAAAAATAAGTTTTTTGATGTCATAACCGGCTACCTCCGTTTCACTGATAAAAATCTCTTCCAAGGATAACGGAATCATCTCAAAAAATACGGGATGATACGTCTGCATCACGGCACTGATCTCCTCTTCCCTGCCACGGACGGTCAGCGTGAGAAGACTGCCTCTCTGCTCTGTCCGTATGATATCCAATCCCTTCAAATCACTGCTTTCCGTTCCCGGAAGAAGTACGCACTGAATCTTGTGAATATTCAGCTTCATGTCATCCAAATCCTTAGACAGCAGAATACCGCCTTTATGCAGAAGTCCCACATGGTCACAAATGTCCTCCAGTTCTCTTAAGTTGTGGGACGCAATGATAGGGGTCAGCTTTCTCTCCTCCATATCGTTGGCAAACAGACTTTTTACCGTCTGACGCATTACC
Organism: Clostridium sp.; assembly: GCA_016302185.1. GTDB lineage: Bacteria > Bacillota > Clostridia > Lachnospirales > Lachnospiraceae > Otoolea. The sequence goes on from JAEDOC010000045.1 coordinate 2,084, forward strand.
GGATCCAGGCCGTCAAAGGTCTCGTCACAGAAAATATAACTGGTTCCCGAGCAGACTCCCAGAAGCACGGAAAGCTGCTTTTTCATTCCTTTGGAAAATGTATTGATCTTCCGATCCGGTTTCAAATCAAAGCCCTTTAACAAACTGTAAAACCGTTTTGTATCAAAGGCCGGATACACCTTCTGATAAAACTGCATCATATCCTTCGGTGTTGCATTCCCCAGGAAATACTGATCATCCGAAATATAGAAAAAACGGGATTTGACCGCCGCATTTTCAAATACATCTTCCTCATCAATCATAATTCTACCCTCATCCGGCTTCAGAATCCCTGCCGCCATCCGAAGAAAGGTACTCTTACCGGCACCATTGGTGCCAATCAGTCCAAAGACGCTGCCTTCCCGAATCTGAGCATCGATATGATCCACCGCCGTAATATCATCAAAGCGCTTGGTTAAGCCGATTGCCTCAATCATCCTCTTCTCCTCCTTTATCTCCCGTTCCATACAGCTGAATGACCTGCTCCTGAAACTCCAGCATGGAAATCCCCACCGCCTTCGCTTCGTTCACCAGCTGTTCTGTCCTCTCCCAAATCACCTTCCGCTTCTGTTCCCGAATCAGGTGATTCTCCGCCACAAAGCTTCCTCTTCCTTTGACAGAGTAGATGTAGCCCTGTCTCTCCAGCTCTGCATACGCCCGCTGAATGGTATTCGGATTAATGGACAAATCCGTTGCCAGACTGCGCACAGAGGGAAGCTGACTATCCTGGGGAAGGATTCCCCGAACCATCAAATCCGCCAGTTTTTCTACGACTTGCTCATAGATTGGCCTTCGATCCTTGTAATCAATCAGAATCATGTATGCCTTCCTTTCTATCTGCATATCAAGTGTACTAACTTAGTTAATACACTTAGTATATGGAAAAAGCAGACGGATGTCAACCCGCTGCTTCTTACATTTTCTTTAAGCTTTCTTAACTCACAGTAAAACAAATGCCTACACTGTTCCCTGAAACTCAGTCATATAAGAACGGAAACGCAGAGGCAGATGACCTCTCTGGCAGACATAATTCTCCCGCTCCCTGATCGAAACACTGTAAAAGAACGCTTTCCAGAGGCTGGCATAAGCTCCCTCATCTGTCATCCCGACAAGAGAATCCAATGCTTTTGCTTCCTCTCCTTCCAGAAGATACCATCGCAATCCTTCCCTGTGAACTCCCGCCTTCTTCCTCTTCTCATCATAAATGATAAACCGCTCGCCCCGCAGCCGATCCGCAAAATGGGGCATCAGAAGCGAGGTTACATCATTCTTCGGCCCGATCACACCAAACAGAACTCCTTCCGGAAGCTGAGAAAAACGCAGAAACTCAATCAGAAGATGAGCTTCGTTGGCCACCGCCCGATTCAACCGAAAAATCTCATGAACAGGAGGAAGCTGGAGTGTGTCCAGAACCGGTTTTCCCAGATGAAAACCATAGATCAGAAAACGATAGATCAGATCTGCCTTGCCCTTCTCTTCGCTGAGGGCTGCCCGGTAAACATAGCGATAGGCATCCTCCGAAATCTTACTCCGGATGGAACGGATCACCTTCTCTGTCTTCGCTTCCGTAATCTCTGCCTTACGGTATTCCGCAAACATCTCGTAATTGTATTCTGAATCCAGCTGCAGCTTTACATTGTCATGGCCCAGACGGCTCATCCAGGCATCATAAACACCGCACAGGATTCCTTCCAGGCTGTCCCGGCATAAAAAAATTACCATCCGCTTTTCCCCCTCTTCTCCGACAATTCACACTACATCTGCCCGTTCAGTACCGAAAACCTCTCCTCCGGCGCCGGCTCCTGTTCCAGATGGAAATCATCAAACAGCGACATCTGACGGAACAGGCCGCTCTGGCTGAGATCATAGCTCTTCCGCTTTTCTTCCCCCATCAGCTGTGCCGCAATGGCATCCTCTGTAAAATGGATCGGATACATCATCCGACCGGAACAGGTGAGAAAGAAAACAGCCCGCTTCATCACAACTCCCATCTTCTTTAAATCCTCGAATCGAAGCACTGCCTGCTTTCTGGCTGCCACAATCCGCATCGCCGACTTGGTTCCAATCCCCGGAACCCGCAGAAGCTCCGCATAGGAGGCACGGTTCACCTCCACCGGAAAGTTTCCCATATTCCGCAGCGCCCAGTCACACTTAGGATCCAGAAAGATATTAAAATTCGGCCTTTCCTGCGTCAGGAGCTCTGAAGCCTGAAACCCATAGTACCGCAGCAGCCAGTCCGCCTGATACAGGCGGTGTTCACGCAAAAGCGGCGGTCCGCCCGGCAGAACCGGCAGCTCCGAATCGTCATTTACCCGGATAAAAGCAGAGTAAAACACCCGTTTTAATCCGAAGTTCTGATAAAGTGCTTCCGCCACCGCCATCATCTGATAATCGCTCTCCGGGGTAGCTCCCACAATCAGCTGGGTACTCTGGCCGGCCGGGACAAAATATGATTTCCGGTTGGAAACCTGTCCAAGGCCATAATTCCCGTAGATGGACTTGCCGGGGATGACACGCGGGCGTTCCGGAACATCCTTTTTCTCCGGCGATGCAATCAGCAGTTTCCCCTCTTCCGTACCTGATGTCAGCTGCTCCATCCGGGGCACCCCCTTCGCCTCCAGAAGCTCCTCCCTTTCCATCTGCCGGTAAATCCCGGTCTGGATCTGGCGCATGGGCTTTAATATCTTATCCCTTGTCTTTCCCGGTGCCAGACGGCGCAGTCCCTCCGCCGTCGGCAACTCTAAGTTCACACTCATCCGGTCTGCCAGATAGCCGGTCATCTCGATCAGTGCCGGATCTGCGCCGGGAATCGCTTTCACATGAATATATCCATTAAAATGGTACTGACGGCGCAGCATGAACAGAGTCTGATAGATCTGCTCCATGGTATCATCCGGTGTATTCAGAATCCCGGAGCTTAGAAACAATCCTTCAATGTAATTCCGGCGATAAAACTCCATCGTCAGACGGCAGACCTCCTCCGGCGTAAAGGCGGTTCTCACCGTATCGTTGCTCCGGCGGTTGATACAATACTTACAGTCGTAAATACACTGATTGGTAAACAGGATCTTCAGCAAAGAGATACATCTTCCGTCCGCCGCAAAGCTGTGGCAGATTCCGTCCGTCCGGGTGTTCCCCAGACTTCCGTCCTTCCCCTTTCTGCCCACACCGCTGGAGGTGCATGCCACATCATACTTGGCGGCATCCGTAAGAATCTTCAGTTTTTCTTCTATGGTAAGATTATCCTGTATCAGCATGATGGTTTCGGCCTTTCCTGAATAGAACAGAACATTTGTTCTTTTTTCTATTATATCACTCCTTGTTGTATTTTACAACACTGTTTTCGAACATTTGTTCACGTCTTGAAATCTCCTCATGAAAAGAAAGAACAGGAAGCACCTGACGCCTTCCTGTTCTTTCTTTTCATGCAATCTTACTCTTCTCGCTTTGGATTCAACTATGCTGTAAAACCCTTCCACTATCCGCGATATCCGTCCGGATTCATGGACTGCCATCTCCAGGAGTCCTCGCACATCTCCTCGATGCCGCGCTCCGCTACCCATCCGAGCTCTTCCTTTGCTTTTGTAGCATCAGCATAGCAGGTGGCTATATCGCCAGGTCTTCTGTCCTTAATCTCATACTTGATCGGCTTGCCGCAGGCCTTCTCATAGGCCTTTACCACATCCAGAACGCTGTAGCCCTTACCAGTACCAAGATTATAGATGCATACGCCGGCTTTCTCTTCAATCTTCTTCAATGCCTTAACGTGACCGATGGCCAGATCCACAACATGGATGTAGTCTCGGACACCGGTGCCGTCATGGGTCGGATAGTCATTGCCGAAGACGCCCAGACACTCTCTCTTGCCTACAGCGACCTGCGCAATGTACGGTACCAGATTGTTGGGGATTCCCTTGGGATCCTCACCGATCCGTCCGCTCTTATGAGCACCGATAGGATTAAAGTAACGAAGGAGAACCACATTCCACTCCGGATCTGCCACATGAAGATCGGTCAGAATCTGCTCCAGCATTCCCTTGGTCTGTCCGTAAGGATTGGTAATCTTGCCCTTCGGACACTCCTCGGTAATCGGAATAAATGCCGGATCGCCGTAAACCGTCGCAGAAGAACTGAAGATAATATTCTTCACTCCGTGTTTTCTCATTACATCACAGAGAATTAATGTACCGGTAATGTTATTATGATAATATTCCAGAGGCTTCGCCACAGACTCACCCACGGCCTTCAGGCCTGCAAAATGAATTACGGAATCAATATGTTCACTCTCAAATACTTCCTCAACCGCTGTCCGATGCAGCAAATCTGCCTCATAGAACTTAATCTTTTTTCCCGTAATCTCCTCTACACGATCCAGGGCTTCCGAACAGGAATTATAGAGATTGTCCAGTACAACCACCTCATATCCGGCATTCAAAAGCTCTACGCAGGTATGACTTCCGATATAACCAGCCCCGCCTGTAACCAAAATTGCCATAAAAACGTCCTCCTCCTTCAAAATGTACTGCTCTCATACATTCCTATTATATACGCAGTGAAAAAGGAAAACAATTCAAAATACTGCGATGTGTTATCGATTTTTTGCTTATTTGCTGTCACTGCGAAAAAACAACGCATAATTCAAAGAAACATGCCGAAAATCCGACTGTAGATCCTCTTTCCGACATGTTATTTCTAATCATCGATTATTCATTTTTTATACCTGCGTTTTCGAATTCCCTTCGCAGCTTTTCGATTGCCTTTTTCTCGATGCGGGATACATAGGAACGGGAGATGCCAAGATCTCCCGCTATCTCCCGCTGTGTATGCTCTTTTTCACCGAACAGTCCGTAGCGCCGCCTTAAAACCAGCTGTTCTGTCTCCTTTAAGCAGGTACGATAAGCCTCGTAGAGCTTCGCCACATCCTGATTCAGAATAATCTCTTCCAATGCCTCTCGTTCCCCGGTTTCCAGCACATCAATCAGATTTACGGTTTCTCCATCCTTATCTACCCCAATGGGGTCATAAAGTGATACATCCCTGGCATATTTTTTACCAGCACGGAACATCATCAGAATCTCATTTTCCACACATTTGGCTGCATAGGTCGCCAGCCGGGAGCCACGGTCTGCTTTAAAAGTATTGACGGCTTTAATCAGGCCGATGGTTCCCACGGACAAAAGATCTTCCATCTCATAGTCCGTATACTGATATTTTTTTATCACATGGGCAACCAGTCTTAGATTCCGCTCAATCAGCACAGATCTGGCCTCTTCGTCGCCCTCATGGAAGCGCTTTAAATATTCCCGTTCTTCGCCGGCCGTAAGTGGTTTGGGAAATGTCTTCAAACGAAGCCACCTCAATGCTCCATTACTTTATCTTATGCCGTCGGGAAGTCCGAAGTGCCTTAGAATATCAGCGTCTGATAATCCTAATGGCAGTGTCCGCTGCAGTGCTTGCAGTCCTGTCCGCACTGTAAGGATTTCCCGGCTTTTTTATCCTTCACCATGCTTCTCACAGCTGCACCCACCAAAACAATTAAAATAAGAATTCCGACTGCTGTTCCCATAACAATCCCTCCTGAATCAGATTACTTTACTTTATACACTTAACTTGCCCTGTACACTTCTTACCGTGGTGAGTGTCCGGCTCTCTTTATACGGCCGAACCAGCAGATAGAGGAAGCCTGCAATCAGAATCAATGCTGCGATCGTTCCGATTCCAAAGGTTCCTGTTGTTATCAGCGTGCCTACCTGATAAATGCAAAGAGAAACCACATAAGCCAGAATGGTCTGATATCCGATGGCGAACCAGAACCATTTTGCATTATTCATCTCCCGCTTGATAGCGCCCATCGCTGCGAAGCACGGTGCACACAAGAGATTGAATACAAGGAAGGAATATGCCGCTACCTGTGTCATGGAGCCTGCCAGGGAACCCCAGATCTCTGCTCCGTCCTCGGCCACTTCTCCAAAACCATAAAGGATACCGAAGGTACCGACAACATTTTCCTTGGCTACCAGACCGGTAATTGCTGCCACTGCAGCTCTCCATTCTCCCCAGCCAAGCGGAATGAAAATCCACGCAATGGTGGAGCCAATCGCTGCTAGAATACTGTTATTCATGTCCTCAACCATACCAAAACCGCCTGCTTCAAAGCCAAAGCTCTGTGCAAACCATACAAAAATGGTGGAAAGCAGAATGATGGTACCGGCTTTCCTGATGAAGGACCAGCCACGCTCCCACATGCTTCTGAGCACGTTTTCCACGGTCGGCATATGGTATGCCGGAAGCTCCATTACAAACGGTGCCGGATCTCCCACAAACATTTTTGTCTTTTTCAGAATAATGCCGGAGCAGATGATAGCCGCAATTCCCACAAAATAAGCGCTGGGTGCTACCCAGGAAGCGCCGCCGAACAGCGCGCCGGCAATCAGGGCGATGATCGGAAGCTTTGCACCGCACGGAATGAAGGTGGTCGTCATAATTGTCATCTTGCGGTCGCGATCATTCTCAATGGTTCTGGATGCCATAACACCCGGAACGCCGCAGCCGGTTCCGATCAGCATCGGGATAAAGGATTTTCCGGAAAGTCCGAATTTACGGAAAATACGATCCATGATGAATGCAATTCGCGCCATATAGCCGCAGGCCTCAAGGAATGCAAGGAAGGCGAACAGCACTAACATCTGCGGCACGAAACCAAGGACAGCACCGACACCGCTGATGATACCGTCAACCAGAAGGCCGGTCAGCCAGTCTGCGCAGCCGATGGATTCCAGAAATCCCTGTGCTCCCGGAATGATCCATTCTCCAAACAGAGTGTCATTGGTCCAGTCGGTCAAAAACGCACCCACAGTTGTCACGGAAACATAGTACACGATGTACATAACTGCTGCGAAAATCGGAAGCGCAAGGAAACGGTTGGTCACTACACGGTCTATTTTATCAGAAAGAGACATCTGCTGCTTTACCCGCTTCTTATAGCAGTCCTCAATGATATTTCCTATGTAGTTATAGCGTTCTCCGGTGATGATGCTTTCCGAATCATCATCCATCTCCTTCTCACAGGAAACGATATCTTCCTCAATATGGGCTAATAAGGACGGATCCAGTGCAAGGCTTTCCTGTACCTTGGCGTCGCGCTCAAACAGCTTGATCGCATACCAGCGCTCCATACTGGACTCCACATGGCCGGTAATTGCCTCCTCAATATGGGCAATCGCATGCTCGACACAGCCATCGAAGCTGTGCGCCGGTACCGTCTTCTTGCCGCTTCTGGCCAGCGCCACCGCGCGCTCCGCCAGCTGCCCGATGCCTTCTCCCTTCAATGCAGAAATCTCAACTACCTTGCAGCCGATATCCTGAGAAAGACGTTCAATGTTCAGCTCTTCTCCGCTCTTTTTTACCAGATCCATCATATTCACCGCAATAATAACCGGAATTCCCAGCTCTGTCAACTGCGTGGTCAGATATAAGTTTCTCTCCAGATTGGTTCCGTCAATAATATTAATGATGGCATCCGGCCGCTCTCCCACCAGGAAGTTTCTGGATACCACTTCCTCCAGTGTGTAGGGAGATAAGGAATAAATTCCCGGAAGATCCACAAGGATTGCCTCATCCTCTCTGGTCGTGTGACCTTTCAGCTTTCCTTCTTTCTTTTCTACGGTAACACCGGGCCAGTTTCCCACAAACTGATTAGAGCCGGTCAAAGCATTAAATAACGTGGTTTTTCCGCTGTTGGGATTGCCGGCTAATGCAATTTTTACTCTCATAATCGTTTTCCTCTTCTCAAGTTTTAATTTTATAACCGATATTAGTTTTTACTAACTTATCAGTAAAAAAAATTAATTTACCTCTATCATCTCCGCGTCTGCCTTTCTTAACGACAGCTCATATCCGCGAACCATCACTTCCACCGGATCACCAAACGGCGCTACCTTCCGGACATAGATATCCGTTCCCCTGGTAATTCCCATATCCATAATCCGGCGCTTTACCGCACCTTCTCCATGGAGCTTCAAAACTTTTACGGTATCTCCGCATTTAACATCTCTGAGCGTTGCCATACTCATTCCTCCTTAAACCATGATTTTCTTTGCCAATTCCTTATCGATTGCCACACGGGATTCCTTCACATTGACAATCAGATTTCCATTGATCTCGGAAATAACAGTGACAAATCCGCCTGCTACAAAGCCCAGACTCTCCAAAAAGCGTCTTGTCTCTTCCCTGCCTCCGACTTTCCTGATTCGATTTCTCTTTCCAGCCTCAGCCATGGATAACGGCATCATAATTCACCAGCCTTCCTTATAGTGATTCTTTCGTTGGTTTCGTAGTTAGTATATTCTTACTTTAGTTTTATGTCAATAACTTTATTGATGTTTTTTTCTCATTAAACCGTCTGGAACTTCAAACATCCGATCCTACATTTCGCCGGATCGGATGTTTCTCTGCCCCTCTGCTTATCCTTTACCTCTCTTTTTCCGGCTCTGGATTCGATACAGATACTTTGTGGTCATACCACACGCCCTTCTTCCCCAGCAGTGCCAGAGCAAATTCCTCCTCCAGCGCAGGAACCGGGATGTCAAAACCATGAACTGTTTCTTTCATACCGTCACTGTAGGTAACCGTATCTATCGTCGGCTCCAGAAGACCGGTCCCTTCTTTTCCGGCAGCTTCGGCGGTTCCGGCATAAAGATTGATAATATTTTTTGACGGCAGGGAGACATGAAGCACCATAGCTCCATCCTGTACCGTCAGTGTTCCCTTTCCCTCACAGGCTTCGTTTACATGAAACATACTGCTGTCCGTATGAAATTCCGCCGTGTAGACACCATCAGAAAGCTCTGTCACTCCGGCTGCGACAGAAACCGTTTCCGAATCCTCTGCCATCGCATCGGCCGTATGAGCGACATACAGCTCCTGGATCGCTCTGATCCCGCCAAGTCCGGCAATCTGTGCCGTTACATTATCAAAGTTTCCGGAGGCCTTGAACATACTGATCCAGGAATCCTCATCGTCCCCTGCCATATCGTTATTGGCATGATCTCCGGCAACCACCATCAGCGGACGAAGAATCACCTTCTTATAACCTGCCTCGGATACCGCAGAAATCACAGTCTCACAGGAGGTTTCCTCCGGCTCCCCCTCTACGGTTCCGATAAAGACGTTGTCATAGCCCAACGTGCTCATCTGCGTCTGCATCTGGCTGTAGGATACCTTCGCTGTATGGGAGGTTCCGTGGCCCAGGAATACCAGGGCAACACCATCTTCCTTCGCTGCCTTCAGGCTGTCATAGCCGGCAGTCCCTACAGACTCCGCGGTGATCGCCTCCGCTACGGCCTGTTTGTCCGCATTTACCACGGATGCATCAGTGCCAACTTCTCCCAACAGCGGCTCGGCAACCTTTACAGTCTCAAATTTGTCTTTATAATTCTCCAGTGTTTCCACCAACTCGTCATATTCTGCACCGTGCATTAAATGGGTCGGCTGTACAATCAGATTCTTTACTCCGTTCGAAACAGCCCGCTCCAGCGCCTGATCCATATTGTCGATATATTCGCCATCTCTTGCCTGAATATGATTAATAATAATCTGCGCCGTAAACGCTCTTCTCACAGACCAGTCCGGATACGCCTCCTGCAGAGCCTCCTCAATTCCCTTAATATCTTCCACACGGCTGTCGTTGAAGGAGGTACCAAAGCTGACCGCCAGAATCTCATTTTCGCCGATTCCATCCTGATTGCGCGGATCATCCTTCGAGGCATCTCCGGTATCACGGCCAAAATAATCCGGATCCGCATTTTCTCCTTCCACCAGTTCCTTCTGCTCATCGGTCAGAGCATCCCAGGCTGCTTTCGCCTCCGCACACTGTGCATCGGTATTTTCCGTCCGTTTCTGCACATAGATGGCATCAATCAGAGCAGCTACCCGATCCGCTGCTTCTTTATCTGCATCTGCTGCACCTGCCTCAGGTTCCTCTGTCTGCATGCTCTCCGCCGCAGGGGCGCTGTCCTCAGTCTGAGAGGAACAGCCGGTTATCATCAGAACACTGCTTATAAATACTGTCAACAACGTAGTTACAAATCTCTTCTTCATCTGAAACTCTCCTCTTTTCTTCACTGCCTTTCGCAATGACCTTATAATTGACAGAAATGATTCTTTCGGCCCCGACTAACCTCAAAAAAACGCCCTTCACTGATGATATCAGTAAAAGGGCGCATAATTTCGTATAACAAAAAGAACCTTCCGGAGAATCCATGGCTTTCCGAAGGTATGTGTTTCATTATATCGGCTTGCGACCAATTACTCGTGGCCGGTGGCAAAAACCACTCCTGTTTTCCAGGCAGGTCTCCTGACTTACGGATCCACATGAAAGGCCGCCTTCCCAATCGCTCAGTGACATCTATGGCCCCTCACTCCCCGCTTACAGTGACGAGTTCGTACAGGATTTACACCTGTTTCCCTTTTCATCAGACAGCATTACACCGTCCGAACCTGATGCAACTAAAATAGCACATTCCGATATAATTGTAAAGCGTATCTTTACAAAAAGCGCTGCCTTAAATCAGCAGCGCCCTGTCATTATCAAAAGCCTTCTTTTTCTTCTGCGCATAGCAGTCCAGAAGCTCATTTACCGTCATCTTCTCCCGCTCTTCTCCGGAAAGATCAAGCATAATCTGTCCCTCATCCAGCATAATGGTCCGGCTGCCGGTGGACAGCGCCGAGGCCAGATTGTGGGTAATCATCATTGTGGTCAGATTGTTTTCCCGAACCACGGTTTTGGTAATCTCCATCACCTGCTCTGCCGTTGCCGGATCCAGTGCCGCCGTATGCTCATCCAGCAAAAGGAGCTTCGGCATCACCAGCGTACACATGAGAAGTGTTACTACCTGCCTCTGACCACCGGAGAGCAGGCCCACCTTTGTCTTCATCCGGTTTTCCAGATCCATGTGATACTTTGCCAGCTCTTCCTGAAACAGCTCTCTCTCCTGCTTTTTTATCGCACTGCGGAAGGGTTTTCTGTCTTTTCTTGTGTAAGCCAGCGCCAGATTCTCTTCAATGGTCAGATGGGGGGCCGTCCCCTTCATGGGATCCTGGAATACCCGGCCGATGACTCTGGCCCGGCGGTGTTCGGAAAGAAAGGTAATATCCCGCTGATCCAGATGGATCGTTCCCTCTTCCAGAAGATAATTGCCGCAGATGGCGTTAAACAGAGTGGATTTGCCGGCTCCATTAGAGCCCACGATGGTAACAAATTCTCCACGATCCAGATGCAGATCCAGATGGCGCAGCGCATGATGCTGATTCACCGTTCCTGCAGAAAATGTTTTTGTCACGTTTTTTAAATCAAGCATCCTGCTCTTCCTCCTTCCGCTCTGTCGCCTGAATTCTCTGCTTTTTCAGCTTCCGGACCGCCATCCGGGAACGAATGGCCGGAAGTGCCAGCGCCAGCGCCACGATACAGGCAGATACCAGCTTCAGCGCATAGGCCGGGAAAAAGCTGCTTTTGGTTGCGGCTGCAATGATATAGCGATAGATGACGGAACCGCCCATGGAAGACAGAAAACCAACTGTCATTCCCCGTTTTCCCGCCAGTGCCTCACCGATAATGACGGAAGCCAGACCAACCACCAGCATACCGGAACCGGAATTGACATCGGCAAAGCCCTGATACTGGGCGATGAGGCCGCCGCTGACCGCCACCAGTGCATTGCTGAAGGCCAGAGCTACGATTTTCATGGCATCCACGTTGATGGAGGACGCACTGACCATTGCCTCGTTATCTCCGGTCGCCCTGATACATAGCCCTAAGTGCGTCCGGAAAAAGAGGGCAGCCAGCCCAAAGCAGACAAAAGCTGAGAAAACAGAAATCACGGTTTTTGCCGTTTCTTTCGAACAGCCAAAGCTTTCCTCTGCCGCTTTAAACAAGGTCTCCACTCCAATCAGAGAGACATTGGAGCTGCTTCCCAGCACCATCAGATTAATGGTATAGAGAGCACTCATGGTCAGAATGCCTGCCAGAACTGCGTGAATCTCCAGTTTGGTCTGAAGAAGTCCTGTGATGCAACCGGCTGCTGCACCGGCCAATGCTGCCGCCAGAATTGCTGCCGCCGGATGTCCTG
>JAEDOC010000046.1 GCA_016302185.1 Clostridium sp.
ATCCGAAGCGTCTTCTGATCGGTGATGACGAGCACGGCTGGGATGACAACGGCGTGTTCAACTTTGAGGGCGGCTGCTATGCCAAGGTTATCAACCTGGACAAGGAGTCCGAGCCGGATATCTACAATGCAATCAAGCGCAACGCACTTCTGGAGAATGTAACTCTGGATGCAGAGGGCAAGATTGATTTCGCAGATAAGAGCGTAACCGAGAATACCCGTGTATCTTATCCGATTAATCATATTGAGAATATCGTTCGTCCGGTATCCTCCGCACCGGCAGCGAAGAATGTAATCTTCCTGTCCGCAGATGCGTTCGGTGTACTTCCGCCGGTATCCGTACTGACTCCGGAGCAGACACAGTATTACTTCCTGTCCGGTTTTACTGCTAAGCTGGCAGGAACCGAGCGTGGTATTACCGAGCCGACTCCGACCTTCTCCGCATGCTTCGGCCAGGCATTCCTGGAGCTGCATCCGACCAAATATGCAGAAGAGCTGGTAAAGAGAATGGAGAAGAGCGGTGCGAAGGCATACCTGGTAAATACCGGATGGAACGGAACCGGAAAACGTATCTCCATCAAGGATACCCGCGGTATCATCGATGCGATCTTAAACGGTGATATCAAAAACGCTCCGACCAAGAAGATCCCGTACTTCAACTTCGAAGTACCGACCGAGCTTCCGGGCGTAGATCCGGCAATCCTGGATCCGAGAGATACCTATGCTGACGCTTCCCAGTGGGAGGAGAAGGCAAAGGATCTGGCAGGCCGTTTCGTGAAGAACTTCGCTAAATACGAGGGCAACGAAGCAGGTAAGGCACTGGTTGCTGCCGGCCCGCAGTTATAATTGATAAAAATTCATAACAGAGATATTGAACAGGGGCTGCAAAACCAACTTTCGGTTTTGCAGCCCCTGTTCTTATAAAAAATCCGGCCAACTCACGCACAGTAAGCTGACCGGACTAAAAAGGGGAGGATAAGTATTCAAAATTTTCTCTTTTGTGATACTTACAGTATGCCCCTTCTTTTTTGTTCCATACATCCGAAGAAACATTTTTCATAAAAACATTTCAGGTATTTTTCGGATTGAGGGAAAACAGTTTGCAAAATATGCAGACTTGTTATATACTAGAGAGGAACTGTCATTGTGACACAAATATAAGAAAAAGGAAGGGTATTACATATGACATTATTAGAGAACTGGCGCAACCTCGCGTACGGCGACGGTCTGGATGATAAAAAGAAGGAGCAGCTGTGGAACGGCTACTTTACCATTGAGAAGGGTATCTATGAGAAGATTCTGGCGAACCCGACGGAGGTAGTAGAGGGAACCGTGAAGGAACTGGCAGAGAAGTATGAGACAGAGGTTCTCATCATGACCGGATTCCTGGATGGCATCAACGAGAGCTTAAAGGGCTATGAGAACCCGATCGAGACCATGGATGAGAATACTCAGGTGAAGATTGAGATCGATCCGGAGAAGCTGTACTACAATATGGTTGAGGCTAAGGCAAGCTGGCTGTATGAGCTTCCGCAGTGGGATGCAATCCTTTCTGAGGAGAAGAGAAAAGAGCTGTACAGAGAGCAGAAGGCTTCCGGCACGGTCCGCAATGAGCAGAAGATCTACCCGAACGATCCGTGTCCCTGCGGCAGCGGTAAGAAATATAAAAAGTGCTGCGGACGGAATAAATAATTCAAAAGAACAGTATGGATTTTATCTGAACTTACAAAAGAGACAGAATACCGTTTTGTACGGCAGCTGTCTCTTTTTTTGTTTTGTTTGTGAAGAAAAAGAATGCTCAATGCTCTGTTTTCCGGAATCCGCGGGAACCCCATATCCATGCACCCACGGAGATGGACGTGCCCACCAGCCAGGCCACCGGCCAGATCCACCAGACACCCTGGATGCCCCACCGTCTGGAGAAGACAGGACCGAGAAAGATGCGTACCAGTACATCCAGGATCGTGGCGCACATGAAGGCATTCATGTGTCCGATGCCGCGCAGAGCGCCGTCGGAGATAATCTTGAGAAATACCATCAGGTAGAAGGGGACAACAATCCGGAAAAAGCCCATGCCTGCTTCTACGATTTCTGCTTTTGCCGGATCTTCTCCGATAAAAAAGGAGAGGATTGTTCTGCCGCAGGTAAGCAGCAGAACCACAGTGAGCAAAGAGAAAAGGCCGGTAAGCAGCAGGGACAGGCGATAGCCCTGTCGGATTCGCCCGGAATCTCCTGCCCCCTTATTCTGGGCGATGAAGCCGGAAAGGGCATTGCTCAGCGCCATGTTGGAGTTGACATATATTCCGGGTATCTGTCTGGTTGGTATGCTGATTTGTTCTGTGATTCTGGTAATACAGAGTCTGGTATTTAAAAAGGAAAAAATCATTGAGTTTGATTGGGCCAAGGAAAAACCGTGTGTTTTACTGATCCTTCTTCTCTGTGTTTATGTAGCATTAACGATTTATATCGGATTTATTCCGGGTCTTTCCGTTACCCTGGGTATTATCCTTCTGCTTCCGCTGACCTACATCTTCTCCTCTCCGGATTCTGCAATCATTGCGCTTCTGGCAGTTTATGTCGGTGGTATGTACGGCGGTTCCATCAGTGCAATTACCTTAAATACTCCGGGTACCAACTCGGCTATCGCTACCACCTTTGACGGCTATCCGCTGGCAAAGAAGGGCAAGGTAAAGAAGGCACTGGATACGTCTCTGTTCGCATCCACCTTTGGCGGCCTGTTCTCTGCATTATTGCTGTTAATCTGCGCCTCCTTTATCACAAAGCTGGTTGCCAGATTTGCATCTGTTGAGTATTTCTCCATGGCTATTCTGGGTATCTCCCTGATTGCCGGCGTCAGCGGTGACAGCCTACCGAAAGGAATTCTGTCCGGTCTTCTGGGAATCTTCATGGCATCCATCGGAGCCGATGCGGTTACCGGTGTATGGCGTTACACCTTCGGTATTGACGCACTCCGTTATGGTATTGATATGCTTCCGGCTATGATTGCGCTGATTGCGTTAACACAGGTGGTTCAGAAGCTGCGTGACTTCATTTTGGCAGAAGGTAAGCTGGATGATGCCAATAAGATTGATAATGAGGGACTGACAGCGAAGGAGATGCGTTCCATCCTTCCGGCTTGTACCCGTTCTTCTGTAATTGCTTCCATTCTTGGTGCAATGCCCGGCGTAGGCGGCGGTGTTGCCCAGTTTATGTGCTACAACGAGTGTCGTCGTGCTTCCAAGCATCCGGAGAAATTCGGTAAAGGTTCTCTGGAAGGTATCGCGGCAGCCGAGGCCAGCAACAACGCAGTGGTTGGTTCCGCGATGATTCCGCTGTTAACTCTGGGTATCCCCGGTGATGGTGTAACCGCTCTTCTTCTGGGTGCGTTCATCCTTCACGGAATTCAGCCGGGCCCGAATATGTTTACCAAGCAGGGCGTTATCGCTTACTCCATCATCATCGGCTGTCTGGTTGCCAACTTATTCCTGTATCCCATCGGTCTGGCACTGACCCGTGCCGTAGCGAAGATTATTCAGGTACGTTATACTTACCTGGCTCCGATCATTATCATCTTCTGTTTTGCCGGTGCGTTTGCGGCAACCGGTAATACCAAGGAGCTGGTTCTGACCGCGGCGATCCTGATCTTCAGTTATCTGCTGACGCTGCTGGACATCTCCTCCACACCTCTGATGTTGGGTATGATTCTGGCGGATATTATGGAGGCTAACTTCGTAACCAGTATGATGAGCTACGACAGAGATTATTTAATCTTCTTCAAACGCCCGATTTCCTGTGTGATTCTGATTCTGACCGTGATCCTGGTTGTTTCCATGATCAAGATTAACAAGAAGGTAGAGGCTCTGAACCAGGCACAGATGGAAGAGATGCGCCGGGAGCAGGAAGAAGCGGAAAAGGCAGCACAGGCATAATTCGTAAAAGTTTTATTTCAGAAATCAATACATAGAAAAGGAGAGAAAAACTATGGGATTTCAGGTAGCATATGTCCCGATCGGTGTTGGTACCTTCCATCTGGAAAGCGCACAGATCGAGTTTGAAAAATCAATCAAATTATTATCCTCTCTGACAGAGGAGGGAGTTTATCCGGAGAAGATGCTTCTGACTCTGGGAGATTTACAGCAGTTCCTGGATGGAATTCATCCGGATTTAATTGTTCTTCAGAACATTACCTTTGCCAATGCGGCCTATGCCAGCGAGGTACTGAAGAAATTCAGCTGCCCCATCGTTCTCTGGACTCTGCGTGAGCCGGTGATCGACGGCGGAAGACTGCGTCTGAACTCTTTAACCGGTGCTTATTCTGCGGCCAATGCGATTAAGGCATTCCGTCCGGACAGCGAGTTTGAGTATATCTTCGGTTCTCCGGAGGAAGAGGAGGTAGCTTCTGAGATCGGAGCTGCGATCCGTGCTGCGAAAGTAAAATACCAGATGGCTCACTTAAAGATGACTGCCATCGGACATACCCCGCAGGGCTTCGGTTTCGGCCGTGCACTGGATTCTGAGATGATGTCCACCTTTGGCGTAACTCTGGATTCGATTGAAGCGAGAGAGCTGATTGACAAGGCAAAGAGCTTTACCGATGAGGAGTGTGCAGAGTATTTATCCAAGGCAGAGGAGCTGATGGTTGGCTTATGCAAGACTCCGGAGAAGAATGTTAAGGATTTTGCGAGACTGTATAAGGCATATTCCGAGTATGTAACAGAGAATGGCATCGGCGCGATCTCCTTCCGCTGCTGGCCGGATTTCTTTACTTCCTTCGGTACTCCGGTCTGCGGTGTTCTGTCTATGCTGAATGCGTTAGGCGTATCCGCCAGCTGTGAGGCTGACTGCTACGGTGCTCTGTCCATGTACATTGGAACTCAGCTGTCCGGCAAGTCCACCTTCTTTGGCGATCCGGTTTCCATGGATGAGAAGGAAGGCTCTGTTACCTTCTGGCACTGCGGAATGGCCGCCTGCGATCTGGCAAGAAAGGATACCGGCGCTGAGGTAGGTGTTCATCCGAACCGTAAGCTTGGTCCGGCGATGGATTTCGGCTGTGAAGCATGTGAGAAGGTAACCATCTTCCGTATCGGCAGAAAACCGGACGGTAAGTTCCGTTTCTTCATTGCCGGCGGCGCTGCCATGGATAAACCGAATTCGATGACGCTTCTGGCGCCGGACAAGGTGCTTATCTATGGAGAACTGTTTGGATATCCCGGTCTGGAAGAACGGTTCCGGTACTATTGCAGACACTATGAACCTGCCTATAATGACAATTATATATTAAAATCGGATTTAAGTGACCGGATTGAGTATATCGGTCCTCTGGCGGTGGTAATGAATGAATTATTTCTTCTGGCCGGAAGTCAGGAAGATGTGCAATAAGCAGAAAACGGAGATTCCGCAGTGTTCCGTATGGGGCAGGGAGGAATCTCCGTTTTATTCCTGTGTGTCTGCGGCCGGAGGAAAGCCGGATCGGGGTTTCTGCCGGTACAGGAGAAGGATCAGATCTCTTAGGGAGAACAGCAGGCAGCCCAGAAAAAAGAGACGGCCGAACTGTCGGGTTATCACCGGATAAGGTTGGGTAGAGACGGCATATGGGGCGGTTCTTTCTTCCAGTGAGGAGACGGTCCAGGGGAGTTCTTCTGCTATCATGGTAAGCAGCTGCCGGTATTCTTCGTCCTCCAGCCGGATTAAGCGGCCCTTCAGGGAGATGTCCGTCAGAAGCGGCGCGGCGTAAGTTTCACTTTCTCCGGAGAGAAGATAAAACTGGCAGAAGCCGTCGCTCAGAGTGTAATAATAGCTGCTGTTTTCACCGCAGGAGAGACCGGTATAGGAAAGTTCGGGAACCGTGACGGTGACATAGGGGAGATCCCGGTTGTAAAAATTCTCGTAATGGCTTTTATAGTTCAGCGGACGGGGAAACAGATAGTTTTCCCGGGGGAGATTTATCAGGGCAGCCAGAGAGAAAAGAAAAAGAAATATGGGTGGGAGAAGACGCTTCCATCTTTCCGGCCCGGCTGTTTTTTTGTTTGAATTTATGTTCATAGGGTAATTCCTGTTCTTTGTCCTCTTTCTTTTGTGAGAATTGTGTGGTAAAATGCTTGAATACCAGTATAACGCAACTGGCGTGAATTGATCAAGAACAGATTGGAAAAGAAAGGTGGAAAAAGTATGGAAGCCTATACCGGATTTGCCGCGGTTTATGATATGTTCATGGATAATATTCCGTATGAGGAGTGGAGCCGGTACCTGATTTCACTTCTGAAGGAGTACGGAGCGGAGGATGGCCTGGTGCTGGATCTGGGCTGCGGAACCGGAAGTATCACAGAGCTTCTGGCCGCGGCGGGCTATGATATGATTGGCGTGGACTTATCGGAGGAAATGCTGCAGATTGCCATGGAGAAGAAGTATGAATCCGGTCATGATATTCTCTATCTCCGGCAGGATATGCGGGAATTTGAGCTTTACGGAACGGTGCGGGCAGTGGTCAGCATCTGTGACTCCATGAATTATATTCTGGAACAGGATGATTTGGTAAAGGTATTTTCTCTGGTAAATAATTATCTGGATCCGGGCGGAATCTTTATCTTTGACCTGAATACGGAGTATAAGTACGGGACACTTCTGGGCAACTCCACGATCGCGGAGGATCGGGAGGAATCCAGCTTTATCTGGGAGAATACTTACGACGAAGAAGAGCGGATCAATGAATATGATTTGAGCATATTTATCCGGGAGGAGGGTGATCTCTACCGGAAGTATGAGGAAACGCATTATCAGAAGGCCTATCGGCTGGATGAGGTAAAAGAAGCGCTGGCGAAGGCGGGGATGGAATTTGTGACAGCTTATCAAGCCTTTACCCGGGAAGCGCCGGAAAGTGACAGTGAACGCATCTATGTGATTGCAAGAGAGAAAGGAAAATAGAACAATGGTAACAGACAGAGATTATATGATTCGGGCCACAGCGGCGGACGGACAGATCCGTGCGTTCGCGGCAACAACAAGAAACCTGGTGGAATACGCCAGAGCAGCTCATAATACCAGCCCGGTGGCGACAGCAGCTCTGGGGCGTCTTCTGACGGCAGGTGTGATGATGGGCTCCATGATGAAGGGGGAAGAGGATCTTCTGACCATCCGGATCGAAGGAGATGGCCCTATTGGTGGACTGACCGTTACCGCGGACAGCAAGGGAAGGGTGAAGGGCTATGCCTTCCAGCCTTCAGTGATGCTTCCGCCCAATGCGCAGGGGAAGCTGGATGTGGGCGGCGCCCTGGGGGTCGGCGTCCTGAATGTGATTAAGGATATCGGCTTAAAAGAACCGTACGTGGGTCAGACGATTCTGGTAAGCGGTGAGATTGCAGAGGATCTGACTTATTATTATGCTACCTCCGAGCAGACGCCGTCCTCTGTGGCTCTGGGAGTTCTGATGAATAAGAACAATACGGTGCGTCAGGCCGGAGGCTTTATTATTCAGCTGCTTCCGGGCGCATCGGATGAGATGATTGACAGCCTGGAGAAGAAGCTGGGGGAGATTGCCCCGGTTACTTCCATGCTGGATCAGAATATGACACCGGAGATGATTCTTACGGAGATTCTGGGTGAATTCGGTCTGGAGATTCTGGATCAGATGCCGGCAGAATTTTACTGTAACTGTGAGAAGAAGCGGGTGGAGAAGGCGCTGATCAGTATCGGCCGGAAAGAACTGCAGGAGATGATTGATGAGGGAAAGACCATTGAGGTCAACTGTCATTTCTGCAACACCAACTACTCCTTTACGGTGGAAGAGCTGAAGGAGATCTATGAGAAAGCGACGCACTGAGCGTCGGGAAGCAACAAAAAGGACCATCCATCCGGATGGTCCTTCTGCAATCATTACTTAGGTCAATATAGCTTATTCGCAAAATATTAATAAAACATATTATGGAAACAGGTACACTGGAATAGTTGATGATTAAAGCTTTGTTACGTTTGTAGCCTGCGGTCCCTTAGCACCGTTAACGACTTCAAATTCTACCTGAGCGCCTTCCTCAAGAGATTTGAAACCTTCCATGTTCAGGCCGGAGTAATGAACGAATACATCGTTGCCCTGCTCGTCGCAGATAAATCCGTAACCCTTCTGGTTGTTGAACCACTTTACTGTACCTTTGTGCATATGATACCTCCAAAAAAATTAAAAAGTGTGACAGCCGTTCCCAAATGCGGCCTGTTATCAGAATAGCATAGTTTAGGTAGACTGTCAAACATTTTCGTTGTAATTTCAACATAATTTGTAACGGTTTTTTTACAGCACGGAAAGATGAATTTCTGGTCGGAAGAAGGTTGAATTCAGGCGTTCTTCGCGGTAAAATGAGGGAAAAAGAATGCGGGAGAGAATGGTGAAATGATTCTTCTGAATGCGGTCCGTCATTTTCGGACGATTACGAAACATAAATGGCTGGTGATGAAATCCTGTTTTGCGGTGGGCCTGTTCCGGCAGGGGTTACTGCACGATTTGTCCAAGTATTCCTGGGAGGAGTTTGCCACCGGTGTGAGATATTATCAGGGAACCCGGAGTCCCAATGCGGCGGAGAAGGATGTAAAGGGATATTCTGCGGCCTGGCTGCACCATAAGGGGAGGAACAAGCACCATTTTGAGTACTGGATTGATTTTGCTCCGAAATCGGATGCGGCCAGACGATGGCAGCTGGTGGGGAACCGGATGCCTCTGTGTTATCTCGTGGAGATGGTTCTGGATCGGATTGCAGCATCAAAGGTGTATAAAGGAGAAGAGTATACCGATGCCAGCCCCTGGGAGTATTATTGCCGCGGAAGGGATTTCCTGATGATGCACCCACAGACGAAGCGCCAGCTGGAGCATCTTCTTCTGATGCTGAAGGAAAAGGGGGAAGCGGAGACATTTTCCTATATCCGGGCCCTGCTCTGGCGGGAAAAAAGGCTTCGCTGGAACCGGTGGCTGACAGAGCTGCGGAGAGGACGTTTCAAAGTATAGAGGAAACGACGGGAAAACATTGAGAAATGAAGGAAAAAGGAGGCATCGGCCTATATGCACAGGGCCAGTGTCTCCTTTCTGTATTCCTCCGCTTTCTCCTGATCGTCAAAGAGAGAGGAATGATAGGGTGTGTAGAGCAGCTTCGCCGTATAATCGTCTTTCAGACAGGGGGTCCAGATTGCAGAGGGCTGAGGCAGAAAGCAGCCGCAGGTGCGGGTGTAGCAGGTGCGGGCGGTGGCTTTCTTTCTGGCGCTTCGATCGACGTACTGACCTACGCTTTTATGTATGGCGTTGTCCTCGTAAATCAGATAGTAGTAGTTTTGATAATCATCATAGAAGTGCTTCAGTTCTCCTTCCCGAAGGGGTATGCGGAATTCCATGCAGTTCCCGTCGAGAGTGAGAGAAAACCAGGGACCCTCTGATTCCACCGGGCGGGGAAGTGTGATTGGACTCTCATAGATAAGGGTCAGCTGCTTTTCGTTCTGCCCGAAGATATCAGGAATCTCCTGCAGGGACTGAGAATGACAGGTGAAAGGTCCGCTCAGGTAGTCCGGATAGTGGAGAATGGGCAGGATTGCCGGCATTCCCTTTAAATCATCTTCATTATGAAGAATCAGGAGGCGATAGAGAAAATCGTCGCGGGACTGCAGGTAGTCTGCATATATCTCGATGAGCTGACCTCCGTTGTAGATGTCTTTCCGGGCGATGCCCAGAAATTGCTCGATATTTTTCTGCTTCATATGCTCCAGTCCCAGAAGCTTCCGATAGGGACGTACCAGACGGTAGATATCCAGGCTGGTAATCCCGTCAAAGGAAAAGGGCAGGCGGTAATAGCCGCAGCGTTTTTTCAGGAAGGGGAGGTCAAAGCCTTCTCCGTTAAAATGAATCAGAATGCGAAATGTCTTTAGAAAAGAGAAGAAAGCATGAAGCAGCTCTTCTTCCGCCGAAGCGGTGTCCGCGAACCACTGAATCAGCTGCCAGCTGCCCTTCGCATACCAGGTACAGCCGATGAGGTAGACCCGGTCGCGATCGCCGGAAAATCCGGTGGTTTCAATATCGAAAAAAAGAAGCTCCTCCGGTGTGCCAATCCGATCTAAAGGGTACGGCAGGGGAAGAGAGTATTCTTTTTGGATGGTAATCATACTTGAGTGCTCCTTTCCTGGCTGGCGCCAAGGGAAATACATTCCCAGTATACCAGAGAAGCTGGGAAAATGCAAAAACAGAATATTTGTTCGATTGGCTTGCATTGACAAGACCGCTATGGTATGATATGAAAAGTGGAAATGTGACAGAAGGCGGAGGAGAAGAACGTGATTTCATACGTGAGAGGAATACTGGCGGAAAAAGAGAAGGACAGGATTGTGGTGGAGGCCGGCCAGGTCGGCTTCGGAATTTTTGTGCCGCTGACAACGCTGGAGCTGCTTCCGCCGCTGGGAACCGAGGTACGGGTCTATACCCATCTGCAGGTAAAAGAGGATGATATGAGCCTCTACGGATTTTTAAACCGGCAGGATCTGGAGATGTTCCGCCGCCTGATTGGAGTAACGGGGATTGGTCCCAAGGGTGCTCTGGCGATTCTGTCATCACTTCGGACCGATGATCTGCGGCTTGCGATTCTGACCGGAGATGCCAAGGCGATTGCGAAGGCGCCGGGAATTGGTGCCAGAACGGCGCAGAGAATTATTCTGGATCTGAAGGATAAGGTCAGTGCCGGGGAAGTGCTCACTTCCTTTGCGGAGGGCGGTGGGGAGACATCGTCCGGCGCTCCTCTGTCCGGAGAAGCGTCCAGAGAGGCGGTGGAAGCCTTGGTGGCTCTGGGATATTCCAATCTGGAAGCGTCAAAAGCGGTGAAGAGTGTGCAGGCAACGGAGGATATGGATGCGGAAGCGGTTCTGAAGGCTTCCCTGAAATATCTGGCATTTCTATAAAAGACAGGAATAAAGAAAATGAGCAGAAGAATTATCACAACGGAGATCACAGAGGAAGATAAGCGGATTGAGACCAGCCTGCGTCCTCAGTATCTGAAGGAATATATTGGCCAGGAGAAGATCAAATCAACGCTGAAGATTTTTATTGATGCGGCGAAGTCCCGGGGCGAGGCTCTGGATCATGTGCTGTTTTACGGACCTCCGGGCTTAGGTAAGACCACGCTGTGCGGGATTATAGCCAATGAGATGGGCGTTCGTATGAAGGTAACCTCCGGGCCTGCTATCGAAAAGCCCGGGGAGATTGCGGCGATTCTGAACGGCCTGCAGGAGGGAGATGTCCTTTTTGTGGATGAGATTCACCGCTTAAACCGGCAGGTGGAGGAGGTACTGTATCCGGCGATGGAGGACTATGCCATCGATATCATGCTGGGCAAGGATTCCTCAGCCCGTTCCATCCGGCTGGAGCTTCCGAAGTTTACTCTGGTGGGAGCGACTACACGGGCAGGCCTCCTGACGGCGCCGCTGAGGGATCGATTCGGAATTGTCCAGAAGATGGATTTCTATACGCCGGAGGAACTGAAAACGATTGTTCTTCGATCGGCGTCTGTGATGCAGGTGGAGATTGAGGAGCAGGGAGCGTTTGAAATTGCCAGAAGGTCCAGAGGAACTCCGCGGCTTGCCAACCGGTTGTTAAAGCGGGTGCGGGATTTTGCCCAGGTGAAATATGACGGAGTAATTACGAAGAAAGTGGCTGATTTTGCCCTGGATATCCTGGATGTGGATAAACTTGGTCTGGATAATAACGATCGGGCGATTCTGACCGTGATGATTGAGAAGTTCGGCGGCGGCCCGGTGGGGCTGGATACGCTGGCGGCGGCTCTGGGAGAGGATGCGGGAACGCTGGAGGATGTGTACGAACCCTATCTTCTGATGAACGGTTTTCTGAACCGTACGCCGCGGGGACGGATGGCCACGGAGGCTGCCTACCGCCATCTGGGCTATGCATGGGAACCAAAGAACGGATAAAATACAGAATAGAGAGATGAGAGACAGATGAATTCCAAGAATTATACGGATGTTTTAATCGGAGGTAAGATTTATACTCTGGGCGGTGCGGAGGAGACCGGCTATTTACAGCAGGTGGCTGCCTATATTAATGAGAAGATAGATGCCCTGGAGAGCCAGGAGGGCTTTCGCAGGCAGGCGGAGGATTACCGTCATATGGTGCTGTGCCTGAATCTGGCGGATGATTATTTTAAAGCAAGAGAGAATGCCCGGGTATTGGCGGCGCAGAAGGAAGAACTGGAGAAGGAGATCTATCGTCTGAAGCATGAGCTGGTAAGCACTCAGCTGAAGATGGAAGCGCTGCAGACAAAGCAGGAGAAGAAAGAAAAATGAAGAATAGGAAGGTAGAGATTCTGGCTCCGGCCGGATCCTTTGAGAGTATGAAGGCGGCGGTGGCTGCCGGGGCCGATGCAGTCTATATGGGAGGCAGCCGCTTCGGTGCCAGAGCTTATGCGGAGAATCCGGGAGAGGAGAAGCTTCTGGAAGCGATTGATTATGTCCATCTGCACGGCTGTCGCCTGTATCTGACGGTGAATACCCTGATGAAGGATAGGGAGATGGAGGAGCTTTACGACTATCTGGCACCCTATTACCGGCATGGTCTGGATGCGGCGATCGTGCAGGATATGGGTGTGTTTTCCTTTCTACGGGAGAAATTTCCGGATCTGCCGATTCACGCCAGCACGCAGATGACGGTAACAGGGCCTTTGGGGGCTTCGTTGATGATGAGGATGGGGGCTTCCCGGATCGTTACGGCGAGGGAGCTCTCTCTGGATGAGATCCGACGGATTTATGACGAGACCGGGGCGGAAATCGAGAGTTTTGTCCATGGTGCCCTTTGCTACAGTTATTCTGGACAGTGCCTGTTCAGCAGCCTGATTGGAGGACGGAGCGGCAACCGGGGCCGCTGTGCCCAGACCTGCCGTCTTCCGTTTGAGGTCCGGAGAGAACATCAGGCTCTGAATAAGAAGGATGAACGCTATGTGCTCAGTTTAAAGGATTTATGTACGCTGGATATCCTGCCGGAGATTCTGGAGGCGGGAGTGTACTCCCTGAAGATTGAAGGACGGATGAAGAGTCCCCGCTATACAGCAGGTGTGGTGAGTATCTACCGGAAATATGTGGATCGCTATCTGACCGGGGGACGGAAGGGATACCGGGTGGATCCGGAGGATCGGAGGGTACTGCTGGATTTGTTTGATCGCGGCGGTCAGACAGAAGGCTATTATCGGAAGCACAATGGACGGGATATGGTGGTGCTGAAGGAGAAGCCGCCGTTTCGTGAGGAGAACCGCGCATTGAATCAGTATCTGGATCAGACATTTGTGGAGGCAGAGTTAAAAGAGCCGGTTCGGGGGTTTGTTTCCGTCCGGGAAGGAGAGCCGCTCTCCCTGACGCTGTCCGGAGAAGGAAAACTGGATGGAGAATTCCATGCGGCGACGGTAACCGGTGCCTCGGTGCAGATGGCCAAGAATGCCCCGGCGACGGAGGATAAAATTGCAAAACAGCTGAAAAAGACAGGAAATACTCCGTTTTCCATGGAAGAGCTTTCTATAGAGCTTTCCGGCAGTCCCTTTGTTCCGGTGCAGGAATTAAATGAATTGAGAAGAAATGCTTTGAAAGCGTATACGGAAGAGCTGCTGGCTCCGTTTCGGAGAGAAGAGATACCGGCAGAAGGAAAGGGGACAGCAGGGGAGACTGCGCCGACGAATAAATCTGGCGCGACAGGCGCTTATGCGCTGGCCGTGTCACTGGAACGGTCGGATACGCTGGCGGCGGTGCTTGCTGTTCCGGAGGTATCTGCAGTCTATATTGACAGTGCGGAATATGAAGCAGAAGGCTGGAGGACGGCGGTGGAATCCTGTCACAGCGCGGGCAAACGCTGTTTTCTGCTGTTTCCCCATATTTATCGGGCAGAGGCTGCATCATATTTTGAAAAAGAAAAAGAAAACTTTCTTTTGGCGGGCTTTGACGGCGCGGTGGTCCGTGCCTGGGAGGAGCTGGAGCTGTGCAGCCGATGGGACGGAAGCCTTCCCTTGATACTGGACTTTAACATGTATACCATGAACCGGGACGCGGAAGATTTTCTTCGCCGGATGCTGCCGGATCGGAAGCTTACCTTTACGGTTCCGGTAGAGTTAAACAGTCGGGAACTGGAGGAGAGGGGCTGCCGGGGAGAAGA
>JAEDOC010000047.1 GCA_016302185.1 Clostridium sp.
GAGCATCTGCCTTACAAGCAGAGGGTCACAGGTTCGAGCCCTGTAGGCCCCATTTGTCTGCAAAAAACAGATAAGCCGGCGTGGCGGAACTGGCAGACGCACAGGACTTAAAATCCTGCGAGGGTTAAACTTCGTACCGGTTCGATTCCGGTCGCCGGCATTCATTTTTTTATTGAAACAGTTTTTTAATAAATAGAAAAAACTGTTGACAATCAGAAAAATGAGATGTATAATATTAAACGTTGTTAAGGAACAATCTTTCAACGTGTGCGTGTAGCTCAGCTGGATAGAGCACTTGGCTACGGACCAAGGTGTCGGGAGTTCGAATCTTCTCACGCACGTAGAAGCCTCTGGAATTATTCCAGAGGCTTTTTTTTGAGAAATTCCTTCGTAATTTGACTTTTTGAGGAATGGCTTATATAATAATAAAGTTGCAGGTCTTTTGACCGAAGAAAGAGCAGCGGTGCAAAAGCAGGCTGCGGGAGGAAAAAAATGGCAATGGAATATTGGAAAAAAGTGAAATCAGTTGCAAAGTGGCTGATTCCGTTTTTTATGGCATTATTTTTACTATTTGGATGCGGTCCGTCTCAGATGGGACAGGGAAGTGCGGTTCCGGGCGGCAATACAGAGACAACGGCAGAAATACAGCAGGAGACAGAACAGTCGCAGGCAGCGGAAGTCCAACTGGAGACAGAACAGTCGCAGGCGGAAGCAGAGCTCACGGTCTCGGAAGATGGTTTTTATACTTCGAAGGAAGAGGTAGCACTGTATATTCATCTATATGGCCACCTGCCTGGCAATTATATTACGAAGAAGGAAGCGGAGGCTGCCGGCTGGGTCGCCAAGGAAGGGAATCTCTGGGAGGTCGCTCCGGGGATGAGCATTGGCGGAAGCCGATTCGGAAACTATGAAGGCCAGCTGCCGGAGGAAAAAGGACGGACATGGCAGGAATGTGACATCAATTTTGACGGCAGCTACCGGGGCGGAGAACGAATTGTGTATTCCAATGACGGATTGATTTATTACACTGGAGATCATTATAAAAGCTTTGAACAGTTGTATTAGGGATATTAGAGAAAAGAAAGAAGGGCGTTACAGATGAAACTGGTTCAGTTAAACTTAAATGAAATGAAAAGCGAGGAAGAGGTTCATTCCTACTTAATGGAGCAGCTGGAGCTGCCGGATTTTTACGGAAGAAATCTGGATGCGCTCTATGATATGTTAACCGGCTGGATGTGTGATAATGTTTGTCTGGAGATTACTCCATGTGAAGACGAGAATTCACCGCTGTATGCATTTGCGGGCCGTCTGGTGCGGATGCTGGAAGACGGAGCTCAGACATTGGAGGAGAGAGATGGAAAGATCTACGCGGTATTTGCGGATGTGTTCCCCCTGGAGTCAGAACGGCAGAATTGGTAAGGAAGAGGTTCTGATTCCCTATGAGCTGGTGCGGTCTGCCAGGAAAACCATGGCGATTTCGGTAAGAGAGGATGGGACAGTGGTGTTTCGGCTGCCTTACCGTGTAACCGAAGCGGAGGCGCTCCGTTTTGCCTCCGACCATAAAAATTGGATTCTCAGACAGCATCGGAAAATGATGGAGCGGAAAGCGGAGATGCCGGTTTACAGCCCAGAAGAGATCCGTGTGTACAAAGAGAAACTGCGCCCGGTGTTACTGCACCGGGTTGATTCTTATGCACGGCAGATGCGAGTGACCTATGGACGCATTACCATCCGGGATCAGCGGACCCGGTGGGGAAGCTGCAGCAGTAAAGGAAACCTGAATTTTAACTGGCGTCTGGCCGTTTTGCCGGAAGAACTGAGAGACTATGTGATTGTACATGAATTGGCTCATCGTCTGGAGATGAATCATTCCCCGCAGTTTTGGGCGCAGGTAGAAGCAATTCTGCCGGATTATAAGGAACGGAGACGGCGTCTGAAGGAAATATCGATTTGAAGTGCAGAGGAGGAAAGCGGAGTATGACAGAGGAGATCTGGATGCTGCAGACAAAAAAGGCAGATTTTAATCGCATTGCAGAACGGTTTGGCATCGATCCGGTGACTGCCAGAATCATCCGGAACCGTGGAATCGAAGGAGACGATCAGATAGATCGGTATCTGAACGGAGACCTGGACCAGTTGTACTCCCCGTATTTGTTAAAGGATATGGATCGGGCAGTGGCGATTCTGAAGAAGAAGGTGGAAGCCGGAGCGCAGATCCGCATTGTGGGAGATTACGATATTGACGGAGTCTGCTCCACGTACATATTGCTGCAGGCATTCCGGCGTCTGGGAGCAAGCGTGGATTACGATATTCCGGATCGGATAAAGGACGGATACGGAATCAATGAATCCATCATTGAGAAGGCCAGAGAAGACGGAGTGGACACCTTACTCACCTGTGATAACGGCATTTCTGCCAGGCAACAGATTGCACTGGCCAAATCCTATGGAATGACGGTGGTGGTAACGGATCACCATGAGGTACCGGCAGATGAGTCCGGGGAGCTGCTGCCTCCGGCGGACGCGGTGATTGACCCAAAACAGAGGGAATGTACGTATCCTTTCCCAGAAATCTGCGGCGCGGTGGTGGCTTATAAGCTGGTGGAGGTGCTGTATGAGGCCTGCGGGGTTCCCCGGGAGGAATGGCGCGAGCTATTGGAATTCGCAGCCATCGCTACGGTTGGGGATGTGATGCGTCTGCAGGATGAAAACCGGATTCTGGTCAAATACGGATTGCAGCAGATGGCGCATACAAAAAACAGGGGACTCCGTAAGCTGGCGGAGAAAAATAATCTGGATTTAAATCAGATTACGGCATATCATATCGGTTTTGTGATCGGCCCGTGTCTCAATGCGGGCGGACGTCTTCAGACGGCAAAGCTGGCGCTGGCGCTTCTTCTGTCGGAAACAGAGGAGGAGGCTGATCGGCTGGCAGAGGAGCTGAAAGAGCTGAATGACATGCGCAAGGATATGACGGAGCAGGGAACGCAGGAGGCAAAGCTTCTGGTTGACAGCTATTACGCAGAGGATTCCGTCCTGGTAGTCTTTCTTCCTGAATGTCACGAATCTCTGGCGGGAATTATCGCCGGACGGCTGCGGGAGTTTTATCAGAAGCCGGCTATCGTGTTGACCAGAGGGGAGACTTCGGTCAAAGGTTCCGGACGATCCATTGAGGGGTATCACATGTTTCAGAAGCTTTGTGAGGTGCAGGATCTGCTGCTGAAATTCGGCGGTCATCCCATGGCGGCCGGTCTTTCTCTGGAGGAAGCAAAGATAGAGGAATTCCGACGGAGGCTGAATGCAAATTCCGGCCTGACGGAGGAAGATTTTAAGGCGAAGGTCTGGATCGATGTCCCGATGCCGGTGAGCTATGTGAGGGAAAACCTGGTGCGTGAGCTTCGGTGTCTGGAGCCCTTCGGACAGGGCAATGAGAAGCCGTTGTTTGCGGAGAAATCGCTGAGAATCCGAAGCGCGCGTGTGATTGGAAGAAACCGGAATGTGGTCCGGATGACGCTGGAGGAGGAAAACGGTTTCGCTATGGAGGCACTGTATTTCGGTGACGGAGATGCCTTTGAGGAAGAGAGAGGCGGACGGCGCCGGATTGACATTGTTTATTATCCGGAGATCAATGAGTACAATGGAAATCGTTCGCTGCAGGCGGTGATCCGCCGGTATAAGTTTCGGTAAGGAGGAGGAACATGATTGAGCGGAAGGATGTTATGCCGGTCAATTTTCTGAAAAAAGAGAAGTTTACCGGAAGCTACCGGGGGATGCGCTACCGGATGGAGAAGGCGGCAAAAGGTGAGGAGGAGACTGTGCTTCTGGTAACGGTCTGGCCGGAGCCCTATGGATATGACGCGACGCCGGAGGAAGAGAAAATCCACCGGGAATTCCCGTTTTCGGAGGAGGGAATCCGAAGCGGAGTGGACTGGCTGAATGAACAATATGGAGAAGGTTTTGAGAGGTAACATGCAATGAGTTGGAAAAAATCATTTATGGAAGGGGTAAAAAGCGGAATTCCCATCGGGATGGGATATCTTCCGGTTTCATTTACCTTTGGTTTTCTGGCCGTGTCAGGAGGGCTTCCGGTCTGGGTTGCCTGCTTCATATCCCTGACAAATCTGACCAGTGCGGGGCAGTTCGCCGGAACGAATCTGATCCTGGCCGGTGCCGGCTATGTTGAGGTGGCTCTGACTACCCTGGTAATAAATCTGCGCTATATGCTGATGTCGTTATCCTTGTCCCAGAAGCTTTCAGAGACTACCGGAACGCTGGAGCGCCTGGTGCTGGCCTTTGGAATAACCGATGAGACCTTTGTGGTCAGCTCCCTGCAGCCGGGGATCTTAAAAAGCTCCTACATGATTGGACTGATGACCATGCCAATCTTCGGATGGAATCTGGGAACACTGCTGGGCGGATCGATCTCCACACTGCTTCCGCAGGCACTGCAGAATGCCATGGGAATCGCGTTGTACGCCATGTTTATTGCATTGATTATCCCTGCGGCCCGCAAGTCCCTGCAGGTATTGAGTGTCATCGTGATGGCAGTGACGATTAACTGTCTGTTAAAATATCTTCCGGTCTTTTCGTTTATCTCTTCCGGATTCCGTGTGATTCTGGCAACAATCCTGGCGTCGGCCTATGGAGCATGGAGATACCCAAAGCTAGAGGATGATGCGACAGACGGAAAGGAGGCGTAAGTATGCTGGATTTGAAAAGAGTCCTTATCTGTGTGGCTCTGATGGCGCTGGTGACCTATGTGCCCAGAGTCCTTCCGGTCACGATATTTCGGAAACAGCTGAAATCCCGTTTTATTCGGTCGTTTCTGGATTATACTCCCTATGCAGTGCTGGGAGCGCTGACCTTTCCGGATGTGTTTACCTCTACGGGGCATCTGTATTCTGCAGTGGGGGGAACCCTGGTGGCGGTGGCTCTGGGATATAAAGGAAAAAGTCTTGTCGTTGTGGCGATGGCAGCCATTGTAACCGTATATGTATTGGAACTGTTTGGTTGATTCCTGATGTAAGAGAAGAAAGGGAAGCATATGATTACATTGCGCGGTGCTGAGGTTTCAGCAAAATTAAAAGAAGAGGTACAGGAAGAACTGAAGACATTAAAG
The DNA here is from genome assembly GCA_016302185.1 of Clostridium sp. Classification (GTDB taxonomy): domain Bacteria; phylum Bacillota; class Clostridia; order Lachnospirales; family Lachnospiraceae; genus Otoolea. The sequence goes on from JAEDOC010000047.1 coordinate 5,120, forward strand.
CGGATCCCAAAGCTGGCGATCATCCGGGTGGGGAACCGGCCCGATGATATTTCTTATGAAAATGGAGCGATAAAAAAACTGCAGACATTCGGACTTCTCTCAGAGCGGTTCTTATTTCCGGAGGAGATCAGTGATGAGGAATTCAAGGCTGAATTTGAGAAGATTAACCGGAATCCGGAGGTTGACGGAATTCTGATGATGCGTCCGCTGCCGAAGCAGATTAAGGAGAGCGATATCGAGAAAATGATCGCTCCCGCTAAGGATTTGGACGGAATTTCACCGGTGAATGTGGCTAAGGTATTCAGCGGGGATAAGAGCGGGTTTGCCCCCTGTACGGCGGAGGCTGTTATGGAGCTTTTGCGGGTGAATGGGTTTGATTTAACCGGAAAGCGTGCTGTGGTGGTGGGCCGAAGCATGGTGGTTGGCAAGCCGCTGGCTATGCTGCTTCTGAAGGAAAACGCCACAGTCACGATCTGCCACACAAAGACAAGGGATCTGGCGGATCGCTGCCGTGAGGCGGATATTCTTCTGGCGGCTGCCGGGAAGGCAGGACTTATCACTGCAGACTTTGTAGGAGATGGCGCGGTGGTGATCGATGTCGGCATCAATGTGGATGAGGAAGGGCATCTTTGCGGTGATGTGGATTTTGCGGGAATTCAGGAAAAAGCCGCGTACGCGACACCGGTGCCCGGCGGGGTCGGCGGAGTGACTACGGCAGTACTGGCCAAGCATCTGGTGCGTGCGGCGATGGAAAGCGAAAAGCTTTAAACGACAGCATCGTAAGAAATCTGAAGGGAATTTCGATCGGGAATAGTAAGGGAAAAGAAAACTCTTGAGGCAGAGTTTCCTGTATAATGGAACTATCTGAAAAAAGAGGAGGATAGTTATAATGAAAAAGAGAAGCAGAATGATACTGCCGGCAGCTTTATTTCTGGCCTGTACGGCAATGTTTACCGGCTGTGCCGGAAGCGGTGCGTCTGCAGCCGGTACAGTAAAAGTGGAGAATGTGGAATCTCAGGTGATCTCCGTCTCCGGAAGCGAGACGGTAAAGGTGGTTCCGGACATGGCGGAGATTCTGTACAGCGTCTATTCTCAGGCTTCTGATGCGGAGACCTGCCAGACCCAGAATTCCACGGATCTAAACCGGGTGATTGAGTTACTAAAACAGGAGGGCGTGGCGGAAACCTCCATTCAGATCTCGAATTACGGGATGAATCCGATCTATGACTGGGAGAATGGCAAGTCGATTACCGGATATGAGATGACTACCAGGGTTACGGTATCGGACATCCCGCTGGAACAAGTGGGAAAGCTTCTGTCGGATTCGGTGGATGCAGGAATCAACTCCATTGATTCTGTCAGCTATTTTTCCAGCCGCTATGATGAGGCATATGATGAAGCTCTGGCAAAGGCGGTGGAAGCAGCACGCAGAAAGGCAGAGGTGATGGCAGAGGCCGGCGGCTGTACCCTGGGAGAGATTGTGAGTATTCAGGAATTTTGTGCCAACCAGCAGGTACGGTATGACGGATACACGGCTCGCAATGCATCAGCCAAGCTGGAAGCCGCTGCGGATATGGCAGTGATGCCGGGAGAAGTGGAAGTGGAAGCTGATATCACAGTGGAGTTTGCAATTCAATAAAGAGCGCATAGATCTCCGTATTTTTGAAATACTATTGAGTATCGAAAAAAATGCGGAGGTTTTTTATGTGGGGAACAATCATTGCCCTGATATCCGGGGCACTTATGAGCATTCAGGGAGTACTGAATGCGGAGGTAACAAGGCAGACCAGTATCTGGGTAGCCGCCGGATGGGTGCAGTTCAGTGCCTTTGTGATCTGCGTGATTCTGTGGCTGCTTACCGGGCGCAGCGAAGTCAGTGGTCTCTGGCAGGTGGAGCCGAAATATATGTTGGCCGGTGGAGTACTGGGAGCGCTGATTACTTATACCGTGATTCGCAGTGTGGCCGCTCTGGGGCCGGCCCGATCGGCTCTGCTGATTGTGGTCTGCCAGATTATCGTGGCCTACTGTATTGAAGTGTTCGGGCTGTTTGGTGTGGAACGGGTCGGGTTTGCGTGGCGGAAGATAATTGGGGCATTGGTTGCCATTGCAGGTATTATTATTTTCCGGTATTGAGTTTTGCGACAGGCAGCCGCACCGGGAAATCTTTTTATTTTCCGCTTGTTTTTGTAAGGGGTTTTAGTTAGAATAGAACTACAGGCAGGATCGTATCTTTCGCGGAATGCGGGAGGTACCATACATATGACAAAAAACAAAGGAAGGACAGTCCTGACGGGAATACTGCTGGCAGCGGCTGTCATATGCTATTCTGCGGGGCCGGGGCGTGAGGCTAAGACGGAAGCACTGGTTCTGGAAAGCGGGAGCTCCGGGGAAGCATACGCGGAGACGTTGATTCAGGAGAATATGGAGGAGACGGAAAGCGGTGAAATGCCGGAAAAACGGGCAACAGAATCCGCAGCGGAAGCGGAAAGCCGCACAGACCGGCTCTATGTTCATGTCTGCGGAGAGGTAAAAATACCGGGGGTCTATGAGCTACCGGAAGGAAGCCGCAGCTGTGACGCCATTGCGGCGGCCGGAGGCTTTACAGAGGAGGCAGAGGAGGATTTCCTGAATCTGGCCCAGCCGGTGTGGGATGGACAGAAGCTCTATGTACCGGATCGGGAAGAAGCGAAGACATTTGCGGACAGCAGTCGGGCGGAGGTGCCGGAAAACAGCGGTGGTTCCATGCCGGGAGGGAGCGGTTCGCCGGAGAATGGAAGAATCAATATTAACACGGCATCCAGGGAGCAGCTGATGACGCTGCCTGGGATTGGAGAGGCCAGAGCGGAGGCGATTCTTGCGTATCGCCGGGAAGCGGGGCCTTTTCTGGCCATTGAAGATATTATGAAGGTTTCCGGGATTAAGGAAGCCGCATTTCAGAAGATAAAGGACGATATTACGGTTTAGAGATAGATTGAGGTGAAGGCATGGCGAAGGTTTTGGTTGTGGATGATGAGAAGTTAATTGTGAAGGGAATCCGTTTCAGTCTGGAGCAGGATGGTCATGAGGTGGACTGCGCCTATGACGGAGAGGAAGCGCTGGCGAAGGCGCGGGAAACAGAATACGATATTGTACTTCTGGATGTAATGCTTCCCAAGATGGATGGCTTTGAAGTGTGTCAGGCAATCCGTGAATTCTCAGAGATGCCGATCATCATGCTGACAGCCAAGGGTGGTGACATGGATAAGATTCTGGGATTGGAATACGGTGCGGATGATTACATCACGAAGCCGTTCAATATTCTGGAGGTAAAAGCCAGAATTAAGGCGATCATGCGCCGCAATGCCAAGAAGGCGAAGAAAGAAGAGAAACCTGCCGGCAAGGTAATAGAGACGGGGGACTTAAAACTGGATACGGACAGCCGCCGGGTGTTTATTGCGGAGAAGGAGATCAATCTGACAGCGAAGGAATTTGATCTTCTGGAGCTTCTGGTCTGCAATCCCGGCAAGGTCTACAGCCGGGAAGAGCTGCTGCGCTTCGTATGGGGCAATAAAGCGGCGGCCGGTGGTGACGTGAGAACCGTAGATGTCCATGTCCGCCGGCTGAGAGAGAAGATTGAGCCAAGTCCCAGTGATCCTAAATATGTTCACACCAAATGGGGCGTGGGATATTATTTCCGTGCGTAGGTCCGCAGAGCGTTTTGAGGCGGAGGAAAGAGATTCTGAATAAATATCAGGAATATCCAGCAGAGCGGGGGAGCCTGCCGTCAGGTGGCAACCACGCTCTTTTCCATGCAGCGGAATCGTTCCGGGAACAGGATATTCCGGACAGGAGAACAGATGCAGCTTAGAAACAGGAAAGAGACAAAGGCGGGCGCCCAGGGAGCACGATGGAGACGTCTGGATAATACGGGGAAGCTGTTTGCCGCAGTGGCCGGCGAGGATTTAAGCAATGTGTTCCGGATTTCAGCGGTATTAAAAGAGGAGATTCGCCCGGAGCTTCTGGAAGAAGCCCTGAATATGACACTCCTGGAATTTGAAGATTTCAGGGTAAAGCTGAGAAAAGGCTTTTTCTGGTGTTATTTTGAAACCAATAACCGGCAGCCGCTGGTGGAGCGGGAAGAGGGCTTTCCCTGCCGGTATATCGATCCTCATGGCAGCCGCCGCTTCCTTTTCCGTGTCAGCTATTATGAAAAACGAATCAATTTTGAGGTATTTCACGGGCTGACCGACGGTCTGGGGGCACTTCAGTTTATGAAGGTGCTGACGGAGCATTACCTGGAACTCTCCATGGGAGAGAGGCAGCCGGGAAGGGAGGAATCAACAGAGAAAAGTCTCCTAAGCACCGGCAGCCGGGCGATGAGCCAGGAGACGGATGGGTATTTAAAAAATTATAAAAAGCGATCCGGACAGAGATATACTTCCGGAAAAGCACTGCCGATTAAGGGGGCCTGTATGCCTCTGAACGGTCAGTCGGTAATTCACGGAACCCTGGAACTGTCCCGGTTAAAAGAGAAGAGCCACAGCTGCGGGGTCAGTATCACCGTATACCTGGCTGCGGTGCTGATCTGGTCTCTGATTCGGATTTATGGGAACGGAGAAGAACTGAAATATCCGGCAGCTCTGAATCTGCCGGTCAATTTACGAACGATTTTCGATACGGAAACACAGGCCAATTTCTTTTCCATCACCAATGTGGGATGGCCTGCGGGGAAAACTCCGGAGCGATTTGAAGATGTGCTGCTGGCAGTCAGCCGTCAGTTGAAGGAACAGACGGTAAAAGAGCGGCTGGAGGAGGTTATCTCCTACAATGTATCCAATGAGAAAAAATGGTATGTGCGTATCACCCCTCTGTTTATGAAGCATATGGTACTGGATCGGCTGTTTCGCAGAAGCAGCCGGGCACATTCCATGACATTTTCCAATTTAGGACCGGTGGCACTGCGGCCGGAGCTGTCCGGAAAGGTGGAGGAATTTCGCCTTTCCATCGGTGTGTCCCGCAGACAGCGGATCAAATGCGGGGTTGTGGCTTACGGGGAAAATGTCAGCATTACCTTCACCAGCGTGATGGCGGACAGCCGCCTCTCCGATTATTTCTTTGGATTTTTGGAAAAACAGGGACTGCCGGTGCGCCTGGAGAGCAACGGTGCAGCCAGGCCGGATCTGGATCGGGGAACGTATCCGCCTCTGGAGTATGATCAGAACAAGCTGAAGAGGTTTTCCGGTCTTTTTTATCTGGTGTTGTTGACAGTGGCTGCGTTGACCGGCGTCATCAACTATATGACGTATCGGATGAATGAAACCTGGTGGTCCTTTTTATCGATAGGAGCGATTGCCTATGTGGCGCTGATCATACGGTATTCCCTGATGCGCAAGGCCAGTCTGGCCGGAAATCTGGTAAGGCATTCCATCGGAATTCAGCTTCTTTTGATTATTTTTGACTGGGTAAACGGATTTGCAGGGTGGTCAGTGAATTATGTGATTCCCTGCCTGATTCTGTTTGATTTGACAGCGATTGTCTTTCTCATCCTGATTAACCGGATGAACTGGCAGAGTTATTTCATGTATCAGCTGGCGGTTACGGTGTTCAGCTTTATCCCGCTGCTGTTATGGGCCGCCGGTCTGGTGACAAGGCCGTTTTTGTCGATTGTCACGGTGATTCTGTCGGTGGCGGTGCTGGCCGTGACCATGCTTCTGGGAGATCGCAGTGTGAAAACAGAGCTGAAGAGAAGATTTCATTTATGAGATACGGGGGCCTGTGAAGGAACAGAGAATTGGACAGACAGTAAGAAAAATGGGAACATGAGACAGAAAGGAAGAAATAGATGAGCAGGCATAAGGTCAGCCGGATTGGCACAATGACAAGAGAGATGATTAACGATGTGATGGAGACCGCACTAAAAAAGCCGATTCAGACCGGGGAATTCCGCAAGAATCCGGTGGAGCCGGCCTGGAGGTGTCCGTCCGGTTACCTCTATGAGATGGTGGATGGCGGCGGTTTTGTGATGGAATACCTGAAGCCGGAGCAGACCGTGACCGGTCGGGTGATCCTGCAGCTGCACGGAGGCGGTTATATCGGGCCGATGAAAAATATTTATCGACGTTTTGCGGTAAAATATTCGAAGATAAGCTTTGGGGCGGATGTGCTGACACCGGATTATAGGGTGGCGCCGGAGTATCCGTTTCCCACTGCACTGGAGGATGCGGTGGCTGCGTACCGCTGGCTTTTGGAGGAAAAACAGTATGAACCGGGGCAGATCGTAGTGGCCGGTGACTCGGCGGGAGGCGGTCTGGCACTGGCACTGGCGCTCTATGCGAAGGATCACGGAATGCCTCTGCCGGGCGGCCTGATCCTGATGTCGCCCTGGACGGATGTGAGCTTAAGCGGTGCTTCGTATGAGACGAATTATGAGATAGATCCCCTGTTTGGAAATTCCAGAGAAAATATGCTTTATCAGTGCAGTTATATCGGAGATGCAGATCCGAAGAATCCCTACCTGTCTCCGCTGTTTGGAGATTTTACCGGTTTCCCGCCCATGCTGTTTCAGGTGGGAAGCTATGAAGTGCTGCTGGATGACACCAGGGCAGCGGCGAAGAAGGCCAGAGAAGCCGGCGTGAAGGTGCGCTGTTCTGTCTACGATGGGATGTTCCATGTCTTTCAGATGGGCCTGGATCTGATTCCGGAGAGCCGGGAGGCCTGGGAAGAGGCGGAGGAATATCTTCGGATTATTTATCGGATTCGCAGAGAGCCGGAAGGAACCGTGGTAAAAAAGGTGAAGAACAGGAAACCGGAGTCAGAGGAACGGGCCCGGAAGAATCTGCTGGCTTTTTTGAAACGGGAACTGAACGGGTAAGGCAGGAGAAAACGGATGAAGATTACATTGATTACAGTGGGAAAGATCAAGGAGAAATATCTGGAAGCGGCGATTGCGGAATATGCAAAGCGGCTCTCCCGCTACTGCCGCCTGGAGATTGTGCAGGTGGCGGACGAAAAAACGCCGGATGGGGCCGGAGAGGCTCTGGAGACACAGATTAAGGAGAAGGAAGGCGAGCGGATTCTGGCCCATGTGAAGGAGGGCGCCTATGTGGTGGCATTGGCCATCGACGGAAAGCAGCTTTCTTCCGAGGAGCTGGCTGATTTTATCGCGGAACGGGGGGTCCGCGGTGAGAGCCATATTCAGTTTGTGATTGGCGGCTCCCTGGGGCTTTCCGATGCAGTGCTGCGGCGGTCGGATTATCGGTTAAGCTTCTCCCGGATGACATTCCCTCATCAGCTGATGAGAGTGATTCTTCTGGAACAGATCTATCGGAGTTACCGGATTATCAACGGAGAACCGTACCACAAATAAATCGTATCACAAGTAGAAAAAGAAGGAAAGGAACAGAGAATGAAGGAAGAGACGAAGGAAACAGGCGGAAATATTCTGGGGGAGCTTCCGATCCGTACACTGCTGCGTCAGTTTGCGGTTCCCAGTATTATTGCGATGCTGGTAAGTGCGCTTTATAATATCGTGGATCAGTTTTTCATTGGAAGAAGCGTGGGAGAGCTGGGCAATGCGGCAACCAACGTGGCCTTTCCGCTGACCATTTCCTGTGTGGCCCTGTCACTTCTGCTGGGAATCGGCGGTGCGGCGGCCTTTAACCTGACGCTGGGCGGAGGGGATAAAGAAAAAGCAATCTATTATATCGGAAACGCAGCGGTACTCCTTTTTGGCAGCGGAGTGGTGCTGAGTGTTCTGGTTCATCTGTTTTTAACGCCGATGCTCCGTTTTTTCGGGTCGCCGGAGAGTGTGCTGGAATATGCGAAGACCTATACCGGGATCACTTCCCTGGGATTTCCTTTTCTGATTCTGACCAATGGCGGAGGTCATCTGGTCCGGGCGGACGGAAGTCCCAGAAAATCCATGCTGTTTAATCTATCCGGAGCCATTATCAACACGATTCTGGATCCCCTGTTTATCTTTGGATTTCATATGGGGATGGCAGGCGCGGCCCTGGCGACGATTCTCGGACAGATTTTCTCCGGTCTTCTGGTAATGAATTATTTGAGACATTACCGTGCCGCAAACCTGGAGAAAAAGCATCTGATACCGTCCCTGACGTACGTGAAAACCATTGCGGCTCTGGGAGCATCGTCCTTCTTTAACCAGATCGCGATGCTGGTGGTTCAGATTGTTTTGAATAAGTCGCTGACGTATTACGGTGCCCGTTCCGTTTACGGAGAAGCCATTCCGTTGGCCTGTGTGGGCATTATCACGAAGGTCAATCAGGTCTTTTTCTCCATTATCATCGGTATTTCTCAGGGAATGCAGCCGATCGCCAGCTTCAATTACGGAGCGAAAAACTATGGACGGGTAAAAGAGGTGTATCGCCTGGCGATGATGAGCGGATGTGTGATCTCCGGCGTTTCCTTTGCCTGTTTTCAGCTGATTCCCAGGCAGATAATCGCGTTGTTCGGTTCCGGTTCGGAGGAATATTTCCTTTTCGCGGAACGGTATTTCCGGATTTATCTGTTCTTCACATGCATCAATTTCGTGCAGCCGATTGTTGCCAATCTGTTTACCTCCATCGGGAAGCCGCGAAAGGGAATCTTTCTGTCCCTGACAAGACAGCTTCTCTTCCTGCTCCCGATGATAATCGTCTTCCCTTTGTTTCTGGGAATCGATGGGATTATGTATGCGGGACCCATCGCGGATTTTGTGGCAGGAGCGGTGGCGCTGTTCATGGTGCGCAGGGAGATTCGGAAACTGGAGATTGAGCGAAGTAAGTGAGGGCGTCGCGTCAGCTAACGCCCGGCGTAGTGAGTTGGAGATATCTTCTGGAAGAGGATGAATCCGGACGCGAAAAAGAAGCAGCGGAAGAACGGCGAAAAACAGCACGCAAGTCTTCTGTATTCGATGGGCTGTTCTAAGACTGTGACATAGGAAAAGGACGGGGTTCGTTGTAATGCGCCGTAAAATCCTGATGATTTTACGGCTTAGGTACAACCGGAATTGGCTCCTGTAAAGCCAATTCCGCCCCGTCCTTTTCCTATGCCGC
>JAEDOC010000048.1 GCA_016302185.1 Clostridium sp.
TTCGGCAGCTGCTTTGAGACAGAGGATCAGAAGGAAGGCATGACCGCATTCCTTGAGAAACGGAAAGTGGAGAAGTTCAATAATAGATAATTGAGAAGAAACCGGGAGAATCCGGCGGAAGAAAAGAATAAAAATCAGGAGGATTTGTCATGAAAGTTGGAATTATCGGCGCAGGAACCATGGGTTCCGGTATTGCACAGGCATTTGCACAGGTAGAAGGTTACGAAGTATTTTTATGTGATATTAATGAAGAGTTTGCGGCAAACGGCAAGTTAAAGATTGCCAAAGGCTTTGAGAAGCGAGTTGCAAAGGGTAAGATGGAACAGGATGAGGCAGATAAGATTCTTGACAGAATCCATACCGGCATTAAGACCATCTGCAGAGACTGCGATCTGGTGGTTGAGGCAGCCATCGAGGATATGGAGATTAAGAAACAGACCTTCAAGGAGTTAGCAGCTATCTGCAAACCGGAGTGTATCTTCGCAACCAATACTTCTTCTCTGTCTATTACCGGTATCGGTGCAGGTCTGGACAGACCGGTTATCGGTATGCATTTCTTCAATCCGGCTCCGGTTATGAAGCTGGTAGAGGTAATCGCCGGTTTAAATACTCCGGCAGAGGTAGTAGACAAGGTTAAGACAATTTCTGAGGAAATCGGAAAGATTCCGGTACAGGTAGAAGAGGCAGCCGGATTCGTAGTAAACCGTATTTTAATCCCGATGATCAACGAGGCAATCGGCATCTACGCAGAGGGTGAGGCTACAGTTGAAGGTATTGATACCGCGATGAAGCTGGGTGCAAACCACCCGATTGGACCGCTGGCTTTAGGTGACTTAATCGGACTGGATGTTGTACTTGCTATTATGGAAGTATTACAGGCAGAGTCCGGTGATCCGAAGTACCGTCCGCATCAGCTGTTAAGAAAGATGGTTCGCGGCGGCAAGTTAGGCCGGAAGACCGGAGAAGGCTTCTACAAGTACAATTAAGAAAACCGCAGCAGGCGGCTTGAAACCAGGCCGCCTGATAAGCGTATATAAGAAAATGATGGAGGAATAAGAGACATGGATTTTACATTAAGTAAAGAGCATGAGATGGCGAGAAAGTTATTCCATGACTTCGCCGAAACAGAGGTAAAACCTTTGGCACAGGAAGTAGACGAGACAGAGCACTTCCCGAGAGGAACTGTTGAGAAGATGCAGAAGCTCGGCTTCATGGGAATTCCGGTACCGAAGGAGTACGGCGGACAGGGCTGTGATCCGTTAACCTACGCTATGTGCGTTGAGGAGCTTTCCAAGGTTTGCGGTACTACCGGCGTTATCGTTTCCGCACACACCTCTCTTTGCTGTGATCCGATTCAGACCTACGGTACAGAAGAGCAGAAGCAGAAATACTTAGTTCCGCTTGCAAAGGGCGAGAAGCTGGGTGCATTCGGTTTAACTGAGCCGGGTGCAGGTACAGATGCTCAGGGTCAGCAGACCAAGGCTGTATTAGACGGCGACGAGTGGGTTCTGAACGGTTCCAAGATCTTCATTACCAACGGTAAAGAGGCTGATATCTACGTGATCATCGCTGTTACCGGCGTGAAAGAGGATGCAAAGGGAAGAAAGAAAAAAGAAATTTCCGCATTTATCGTTGAGAAGGGTACACCGGGCTTCTCCTTTGGTACCAAAGAGAAGAAGATGGGTATCCGCGGATCCGCAACCTATGAGTTAATCTTTACCGACTGCAGAATCCCGAAGGAGAATCTGTTAGGACAGCAGGGTAAGGGCTTCTCTATCGCTATGCACACTCTGGATGGCGGACGTATCGGTATCGCTGCACAGGCACTTGGTCTGGCAGAGGGTGCTCTTGAGAGAACCATTGATTACGTAAAAGAGAGAAAGCAGTTCGGACGTACTATTGGCCAGTTCCAGAATACACAGTTCCAGCTTGCTGACATGGCTACAAAGTGTAAAGCAGCTCAGCTCCTTGTTTACAGAGCAGCTATGGCGAAGAAGACACAGAAGACCTATTCTGTAGAAGCAGCTATGGCAAAACTGTACGCAGCAGAGGTTGCTATGGAAGTAACAACCAAGGCTGTACAGCTCCACGGTGGTTACGGCTACACCAGAGAGTACGACGTAGAGCGTATGATGCGTGATGCCAAGATCACAGAGATCTACGAGGGAACCTCTGAGGTTCAGAGAATGGTTATTTCCGGTGCTCTGTTAAAATAATTTCAGAACCCTAAGAAGATCATAGACCGTGAAACTCTCATCAATAGAGAACAAAACAAAAAATAAGGAGTGAAAATACCGTGAAAATTGTAGTTTGTGTAAAACAGGTTCCGGATACCAAAGGCGGAGTTAAGTTTAACCCGGATGGTACTCTTGACAGAAGTGCAATGCTGGCAATCATGAACCCGGATGATAAAGCCGGTCTGGAGGCAGCACTTCGTTTAAAAGATCAGTATGGTGCAGAAGTTACCGTAGTTACCATGGGTCTTCCGAAGGCAGAAGAGGTTCTTCGCGAGGCTATGGCTATGGGCGCAGATAATGGTATTCTGGTAACAGACCGTGTACTTGGCGGTGCAGATACCTGGGCAACCTCCCAGACCATTGCAGGTGCTCTTCGTAACTTAGACTATGACTTAATCATCACAGGACGTCAGGCGATCGATGGTGATACCGCTCAGGTAGGTCCGCAGATTTCCGAGCATCTTGGCCTTCCGGTTATCAGCTATGCTCAGAAGATCAGAGAGATCAATCTGGAAGAGAAATACATCGTTGTAGAGCGTCAGTACGATGACAGATATCATGTAGTAAAAGCTCAGTTACCGTGCTTATTAACCGCTCTTGCAGAATTAAACGAGCCGCGTTACATGACTCCGGGCGGAATCTTTGATGCATATGCAAAAGAGATTACTGTTTGGGGCAGAAAAGACTTAAAGGATGTTGAGGATTCCAACCTTGGTCTGAAGGGTTCACCGACTCAGATCGCTAAGGCTTCCGATAAGGTAAGAAAAGGTGCCGGCGAGAAGGTTACCTTAGATCCGGCAGGCGCTGCTGATTATATCGTAGCGAAACTGGCAGAGAAACACGTTATCTAAATCATATAGAAAAGAGTGGTGAATAAGAATGAACTTAGAAGCATATAAGGGAGTATTTGTCTTTGCACAGCAGGTAGATAATGTTATTGGCAATATCGCATTTGAGCTGATCGGCAAAGGAAAAGAATTAGCAAAAGACTTAGGAACAGAAGTAACCGCTGTTTTAGTTGGTTCAAACGTAAAAGGCCTTGCTGATGAGCTGGCTGAGTATGGCGCTGACAAGGTTATCGTTGTTGATGATCCGGAATTAAAGGATTACAGAACTGAGCCGTATACTCATGCAATCGCATCCGTAATCAACGAGTTCAAGCCGGAGATCTTCTTAATCGGTGCTACCGCAATCGGCCGTGACTTAGGTCCGCGTGTCTGCGCAAGAATTCATACCGGTTTAACTGCTGACTGTACAAAACTGGATATCGGCGATTTCCCGATCACTCCTGTACCGGGCAGAGAGACCAAGCATAATCAGTTACTTATGACCCGTCCTGCATTCGGCGGCAACACCATCGCTACCATCGCCTGCCCGGATTTCCGTCCGCAGATGGCAACCGTACGTCCTGGTGTTATGCAGAAGCTTCCGAAGGTTGAGGGTGTGAAGGCTAATGTTGTTGAGTACAATCCTGGCTTTACTCCGGACAACAAGTATGTTGAGATCATGGAAGTTGTTAAGGCTGTATCTGATACCGTAGATATCATGGATGCAAAGATCCTGGTATCCGGCGGACGTGGTGTAGGAAGCCCGGAGAACTTCAAGATTCTGGAAGAGCTTGCTGAGGCAATCGGCGGAACCGTATCCTGCTCTCGTGCTGTTGTAGATGCAGGCTGGAAGCCGAAGGATTTACAGGTAGGACAGACCGGTAAGACCGTTCGTCCGAACGTATACTTCGCAATCGGTATCTCCGGAGCAATTCAGCATCTGGCAGGTATGGAAGAGTCCGATATCATCATTGCAATCAATAAAGATGATACCGCTCCGATCTTCGACGTAGCTGATTACGGTATTGTAGGCGATCTGAACAAGGTTGTTCCGCTGTTAACCGAGAAGCTGAAAGAAGCAAAAGCAGCAGCTCATAAATAATTGATGTAAAATCAAAGAATAATTCAGATTTCTGAATTTTGTGTCCAAGCGTAAAGAAAGAGGTATCAGGCCGAATGGCTTTGATACCTCTTTTTTGCTGGTGTCTAGATCCACCCTCCGTCCAGTCCGATGATCTGTCCGGTTAAATAGGATTCTTTATATCCCAGATGGTAGGCTAAGTCGGCAACCTCTTCCGCTTTGCCCATCCTTCCTGCCGGAATTTCTTCCAGCAGACTGATTAATTCTTCCCGATGCAGAAAATGATTCATTTCTGTATCGATGGCCCCGCAGGCGATGGCATTTACCTGAATATTGCTGGGAGCCAGTTCTTTGGCCAGTGCTTTGGTGAGGGCATTGACACCGCCCTTGGTTGCGGAGTAAGCAACCTCACAGGAGGCTCCGCAATTTCCCCAGACCGAAGAAATGTTAATAATCTTTCCTTGCTTTCGTGACACCATCATGGGAATAGCCAGACGGCAGCAGTTGAAAACAGAGGTTAAGTTGGTGCGGATGATATGATCCCATTCCTCCGGTTTCATATCCTGCAGCAGGCCGATGTAGGAGATACCGGCATTATTCACAAGAACATCCAGGCTGCCGAACTGCTTTTTTATTCTGGCAAATAATTCCTCACAACTTTTGTAATCTCCGGCATCACCTATCCATGCCAGACAGTCAACGTTCAGATCTTCAATCTCCAGCTGTGTTTTGAGCAGTTCCTCCCGACGTCGTATGCAGGTAATGATTACGTTATATCCTTTTTTGGCATATTTTATCGCGATGGCCTTTCCGATTCCGCGGGAAGCGCCTGTGACAAGAACGGTTTTTCTTGGCATAAAATCACTCCTTTTTGTATGCTTCCATTATACCTTTCTTCGAAAAAGAAGTAAATCAAATTCATGCGGAAGAAGACTGTCAGAAAATTGTAAGAATTTTCCATGTCAGAAAATACATTTCATGACCGCTCTGCCATTGAATCTAACAGGTAAAATGTGATATAATTATTACAAATAGATTTCAAATTGATGAATAGGATGAGAAAATGCAGATACATGATTTGATAATTATCGGTTCCGGCCCTGCCGGTCTTAGTGCGGCAATTTATGCGATGCGGGCACAGCTGGATACTCTTGTAATAGAGAAAAACATGATGAGCGGCGGTCAGATATTGAACACCTATGAGGTGGATAACTATCCGGGACTTCCGGGAATCTCCGGATTCGATCTGGGACAGAAGCTGCGGGAACATGCGGACAGACTGGAAGCTGTATTCGTAGAAGATACGGTAATTCGTACTGAACTAAAGGGAAAAATCAAAAAGGTAATTGGTGAGAATGGTACCTACGAGGCGAAAACAGTGATTATCGCCTCCGGCGCCCATCACCGGACGCTTGGAGTAGCGGGAGAAGCGCTTCTGACCGGTGCAGGCGTGTCTTATTGTGCGACCTGTGACGGTGCGTTTTTCCGGGGAAAGACCGTGGCTGTGGTCGGCGGCGGAGACGTGGCTCTGGAGGATGCGATTTTTCTGGCCAGGATGTGTGAGAAGGTGTATGTGATTCACCGGAGGGATGAGCTGCGGGGAGCGAAGAGCCTGCAGACAAAGCTGTTTTCCCTGGAGAATGTGGAAGTGATCTGGGACACCGTTGTGGAGGAGATTACCGGATCAGTTAAAGTAGAATCGTTGAAGCTTTTGAATAAAAAGACGCAGGAACACACAGAACTGGAAGTGGACGGTGTATTTATTGCAGTTGGCATTGAACCGGACAGCGGGGCGTATGCCGGCGAGGTGGCACTGGATGGACAGGGATATGTGATTGCCGGTGAGGATGGATGCACATCCGAGTCCGGTGTATTCGCTGCCGGTGATATTCGGACGAAACTGCTGAGACAGGTAATTACGGCCGCGGCCGATGGGGCGGTTTGCGTGACATCGGCAGAACGGTATCTGGCAGAGAAATAAGGGGGACAAGGTTCATATGAGAAAACAATTAAAATTACTGATATTTTCCTGCGTCTGTTTTGGTGTGGCAGGCGCAGGTACCATGCATCCCGAAGCGGCGATGAATCTGGAGACGGATGCGCCGGTGGCCGGGGTGTCCGTAGCCATTAATAATTATTATGCCAGCAGTCTTCATCCGGAGGAAGAACTGGCGAAGGCCTTTACCGGCGGGGATGCCGTCCTGCTGAGCAGTGAAGAGCCGGAGGCAGAAGCGGGGGAACGGGCCGGAGAGGTTCCCATGGTGATGGCAGCTTCGAAAAACAGCTATGACAATGTGGCGATTTCCAGAGTCAGTAATTATGTGAATGTTCGTTCGGAAGCCAACACCACCAGCAGTGTGGTCGGAAAGATTTATAATAATTGTGCGGCTACTATCATAAGCACGGTAGACGGTGAAGGCGGTAAATGGTATCAGATTCAGTCCGGTAATGTAAAAGGATACATAAAAGCACAGTATTTTATCACCGGTGCGGAGGCGGAGAAGATCGCAAGGCAGGTGGGAACCTCCTTTGCGAGAGTTGCCAATACCTCTACCCTTCGTCTGCGGGAGGAGCCGAGCCTGGAAAGTAAGACGCTGGATTTGCTTTCTCCGGAAGCGGAGTATGAGGTGATCGGCGAAGAAGGTGATTTTGCTAAGATTGCAGTGGATACGGACCTGGTTGGATATGTATTTAAAGACTATATCAATATCCGTGTGGAGTTTCAGCAGGCGGTGACTGCGGAAGAGGAAGAGGCCAAGGCGGCGAAAGAAGCACAGCTAAAGAAGGATGCGGACGATGCGATCCGCCAGCTGGAAGAGACCAAGAAACAGGCGGAGAGCCAGAAGGCTTCGGAGGCAGCCAAGCAGACAGAAGCAGCGAAGCAGACGGAAGCAGCGAAGCAGACGGAAGCAGCCGGCCAAACGGAGTCGGCTGCGCAGGAGGCACCCACAGAGAACGGGGCACCGGCAGAGCAGGCGGCACCGGGAATGGGAGCAGCACCGGGGGCCGGTCAGCAGGCAAGTATTCAGAAAGCACCGGGCGGAGCATTAGAGGGAGCGATTGAAGCCAATCCGGCAGGAGGAAACGCAGAGACAACGAAAGCATCCGAGACAAAGGCCCCGGAGACGAAGGCACCGGAAACAACTGCGGCTTCCAGGGAATCCGTGAAAGCACCGGGAAGCAGCTCGTCTTCCGCTGGACCGGGAAGCGATTCCGGAAATACAGCTGTAGAGAGCGCGACCCGTACAGCGATCGTAGCCTATGCGAAACAGTTTTTGGGGAATCCGTATGTATATGGAGGAACCAGTTTGACCAACGGTGCAGATTGTTCCGGTTTTACTCAGTCCATCTATGCTCATTTTGGAATTACAACCGGTCGAAGCTCCAGAGATCAGGCAGCGAAGGGCAAGGAGATTTCCGTCAGCAGTGCGCAGCCGGGCGATCTGTTGTTCTACGCCAGCGGCAATTATATTAACCATGTGGCAATGTATATCGGCAATGGACAGGTCATTCATGCCAGCAATTCGAGAACCGGCATTACCATTTCACCGTCCAATTACAGAACTCCGTGTAAGGCGGTAACTTTCTTAAATTAAATACCGGATACGGCAGGAGAGGCAGGTTCTCTTCTGCCGTATTTTTGTGTCAGTAATATTAGGTTTCTCTTATAATTAGAATAAAGGAAAAATAATAGCCCAATTTTTTAAAACAGGTTCCCAAACAGAGAGAAATATCTTATAATAAGAAAATCACAGGAAACAGTGGGACGGCTTTCTTTTTTATAGCCGGTCATGGTAAGGAGAACAGGATATATGGGTGAATTAAAGGATTTAACGGTGGAGGAATTTGCGGCACGTACGGCATCTTCAGCTCCGGTTCCCGGCGGCGGCAGCGTGGCGGCTCTTGCGGGCGCTCTGGCAGCCGCTCTTTCTGAGATGGTGGCGAATTTAACCATAGGGAAGGTAAAATACGCCGGAGTAGAGGAGGAGATGCGGCAGCTGGCAGAGAGAGGTTCGAAGCTTCGCCTGGAATTGCTGGAGGGAATCCGGAAGGACAGCACCTCGTTTGGCCTGTATATGGAAGCTCTTGCCATGCCAAAAGCGACGGAAGAAGAAAAGATGGTCCGGAGAGAGGCGATGCAGCGCGGTTTACGTGCGGCGACAGAGGCGCCTCTGGACATTGCTGAGGCGGCGGCGGGGATCTTTCCCATCGCGGAAGCCGTGGTTCTGCGGGGCAATACGGGGGCCGTCACTGACGGCCTGGTGTCCGCGATGCTGGCCAGAACTGCTGTTTTAAGCGCATTGCTGAATGTGAAGATTAATCTTGGTTCCATCAAAGAAGAGGCTTTTGCTGCCGCAACAGCGGCCAGGGTAAAGGAGCTGGAGGAGCTGGCGGTTCACTATGAAAAGCGGATTCTGAAAGCGTCTGAGCTTACCGAACAGTTACAGTAATTACGAATGATTCTTATGGAGGGATGAAAATCATGAAAACAGACATCGAAATTGCACAGGAGTCAACGCCATTAAACATCAGAGAGATTGCAGCTGCCGCCGGAGTAGAGGAAAAATACTTAGAGCAGTATGGCAACTACAAGGCAAAGGTGGATTATAATCTGCTGAAAGAGAAGGAAGCTCCCGATGGAAAGCTGATTCTGGTAACTGCAATCAATCCAACGCCGGCAGGAGAGGGCAAAACAACCACAACCGTAGGTCTGGCTGACGGATTGAAGAGATTGGGAAAGAATGTTACCGTGGCCCTGCGTGAGCCGTCTTTAGGGCCGGTATTCGGTGTTAAGGGCGGAGCTGCCGGAGGCGGCTATGCACAGGTAATCCCGATGGAAGATATCAATCTTCATTTTACCGGTGATTTCCATGCGATCGGCGCGGCCAATAACCTGCTGGCAGCGATGCTGGACAACCATATTTATCAGGGAAATGCGCTGAATATTGATCCGAAGAGAATTACCTGGAAACGGGTTGTGGATATGAATGATCGTCAGTTAAGAAATATCGTGGACGGTCTTGGAAGAAGAGTGGACGGTGTGACCAGAGAGGACGGCTATGATATCACCGTGGCCAGCGAGATCATGGCGGTATTATGTCTGGCCAGCGATATCACTGATTTGAAGGCACGTCTGTCCCGGATTATTGTGGGCTATACCTATGAGGATCAGCCGGTAACAGCCGGTCAGTTAAAGGCAGCGGGTGCCATGGCAGCGCTGTTGAAGGATGCGTTAAAGCCGAATCTGGTACAGACCCTGGAGCATACGCCGGCCTTCATTCACGGCGGCCCGTTTGCCAATATCGCGCATGGCTGCAACTCCGTGATTGCGACAAAGATGGCATTAAAGCTGGGTGATTACACCATTACCGAGGCAGGCTTCGGTGCAGATCTGGGTGCAGAGAAATTCCTGGATATTAAGTGCCGGATGGCAGGATTAACGCCGTCTGCCGTTGTTGTGGTAGCAACCGTTCGTGCGCTGAAGCATCACGGCGGCGTTGCCAAGGCTGATTTAAATAATGAGAATCTGGAAGCACTGGAGAAGGGCCTTCCCAACCTCTTACAGCATGTGGAGAATATTACGAAGGTGTACGGTCTTCCCTGCGTGGTTGCCATCAATCGTTTCCCGATGGATACCGAGGCAGAATTACAGCTGATTGCGGATAAATGCAGGGAGCTGGGTGTAAATGTGGCTCTGTCTGAGGTATGGGCCAAGGGAGGCGAAGGCGGCATCGAGCTGGCCAACGAGGTTGTGCGTCTCTGCGAGGAGGAAAATCATTTCCATTACTGCTATGAGGATGATCTGACCATCGAGGAAAAACTGAATGCCATTGTAACAAAGATTTATCACGGAGATGCCGTGGAGCTGACAGATGCAGCCAAAAAGCAGGCGAAGAGACTGACGGAACTGGGCTTTGGCAATATGCCGATCTGCATGGCGAAAACACAGTACAGTTTTTCGGATGATCAGAAGCTTTTAGGTGCACCGAGAGGCTTCAAGGTTACTGTAAGAAACTTAAAGGTTTCTGCCGGTGCCGGATTTATTGTGGCATTAACCGGAGATATCATGACTATGCCGGGACTTCCGAAGGTACCGGCGGCAGAGAAGATCGATGTAGATGAGACTGGAAAGATTTCCGGTCTGTTCTAACGGTGGAAAAAAGCCATGAATCTTTTTACTGCATCTGAAATTGTAAAAAATTTTGCGGCAGCCGGGAAGAAGAAGACGGAGCTGCCGGCATGGAAGATGTTTGTGCTGGGAATTCTGGCCGGAATGTTCATCGCCCTGGGAGGGGCGGTGACCAATACGGCCTCCCACAGCATCGAGGATGTTTCCACAGCCAGAATTATCAGCGGATTATTGTTTCCGGGCGGACTGTCCATGGTAATTCTGATGGGCGGAGAGCTGTTTACCGGGAATTGTCTGATTCCGATTGCTGTGCTGGAGAAACAGACCACGGTGGCAAAGATGCTGAAAAACTGGCTGTTCGTTTATCTGGGCAATTTTGCCGGGGCGCTGCTGGTAGCATATGGCTGTGCCAGATTCGGACAGCTGAATTATTCCGGCGGAGGTCTGGCAGTTTTTACCGTAAAACTGGCAGCGGCCAAGACGGCGCTTCCTTTCGCCAATGGAATCGTGATGGGCTTTTTCTGTAATGTTCTGGTCTGCCTGGGCGTTCTCTGCAGTCTGTCGGCGAAGGATACGGCAGGGCGGATTCTGGGAACGATCTTTCCGATTGCCATTTTTGTCATCTGCGGCTTTGAGCACTGTGTAGCCAATATGTACTATATTCCTGCCGGCCTGTTTGCTTTAGGAGTACCGTCCTATGCATCGCTGGTGGCAGAGACCGGGCTGGAGGTGTCATCTCTTACCTGGGAGAATTTTTTGCTTTGCAATCTTCTACCTGTCACGATAGGAAATATTTTAGGCGGAGTATTTGTGGGAGTAATGATGTGGCTGGGACACATCTACCCGGGAAAAGAGAAGACAGAAAAGAAATAGAAAAAATTGACAAAAAAATATCAGGCTAGAAGTAACATGTTAGATGTTTTGCATAAAAGCATTGACAAAAAAGTGCGGATTTTGTAAAATAATAATAGATGTTAGAGAAAAAAGAGTATACATCATCCGTTGGGATGTGTATACTCTTTTTTGTGTGTGCGCCTGGCGGCGCACGTTCTTTATTATGAAAGACTTAATTAAGAGGAACGGTGTGCTCTCTGAAGCTTACGGATTAGTTTGATCACAGGAGCAGTGCGCATCCGGAATCTTTGGGAAGCAGCTTCTTCCAAAAAGCTTCGGAAGTCGTCTGTTTTGTCCTTCAGAGCTTCTTTCGGAATCATATATCCGCCATATTCATCGCGGAAGAGATAGAAATAATGCGTATCTTCTCCGAGCCGGCGGATATCCCGATAGGCAAGCGTGGAATGATCTGCACCGGAATCGGGAATCGGACAGATAACGACTTCGTTCCTGTAGAACAGAAACCGGGAGGCAGGAAAGCCGAGACCGGACTGCTCTACCTGGTCAGCCAGCTTGCGGGCGGTGTGGTTGGGACTGCTGTAGGTGCTGGTTGTGAGATAACAGCCATAGGCGACTGCCAGAATTCCCCACCAGGCGGAGAAGTGAAAGAGTCCGAACAGAATCGCTGCCAGAGAGAGAATGTTGCGGGCGATGCGGTTGCCGGAACAGAACAGATCGTACTGCATGCGTGACAAAGCTTCAAAGCTTTCACGGGTGTGCTGCATGGTTATTTCGTAGCAGGGCATAGGAGAACCTCCATTTTTTCTTGGGTATATGATGTAATTTAATATACAACATTTCATTTTGTTTTGCAATGTTCGGAGGAAAGCAACTGAAACAGCAGCTGGTTTTCAGGGTCATTCTATATAGTAAAATTAGACAAAATTGAGCTGCATAATTTAAAAATAGATATGCAAAATAAACAAAAACCTATTGACAATACATTAAAAATTCGATATATTATAAGTAAATTTTACATGCTTTTTACATGACACTCTGATTCTTCCACGGGGAGCCGGAGAGAAGCATGGAAGAAATTAACCTAATATAAGAAAGGGGATTACAACATGAGAAAAATTTTGGCAGTGAATCTGGCAGTTGCAATGGCACTGTCCATGACAGCATGCGGAAGTAAGCAGGCAGCAGCACCGGCTGAAACCCAGGCAGCAGCAGAGGAGACAAAGGCAGAGGCTGCAGAGACGGAAGCAGCAGAGGCATCGGAGGATGATGATTTCCAGATGACCATTAAATTCTCCAACGTATTCCAGCCGGCAGAGTGGAACTACAAGGCCAGCGAGCATCTGGCAGAACTCGTTAAGGAGAAAACCGACGGACATATTACACTGGATTACTATGGACAGGGACAGCTGGACTGCTACGCAGCATCTGTAGAGCAGGCACACAATGGTGCGATCTGGATGGGACTGGAGGAGCCGTCCTATTTCGCAGATTATATTGGTGACTATAATGTACTGGTAGGACCGATGCTGTACAGCAACAACGAAGAGTACAACGCAGTAATGGATTCTGATATTGTTAAGGATCTGAATAAGAGGCTGGCAGAGGAGCACAACATTCATATTCTGGATACCCATTATTCCTTTGGTTTCAGAAGCGTATGTACCAATAAGTTAATTGAGAAACCGGCAGATTTAAATGGTGTTATCCTTCGTTCTACCGAATCTCCGCTGTTCATTCAGACGATTACCGCTTTAGGTGCAACTCCGTCTCCAATGAGCTTTACCGAGTGTATCTCCGCAATGTCTACCGGCGTTGTTGATGGTTTTGAGGGTTCTACCTCTACTCTGAAGGATACCTCCGCTTACGAGCAGGTAAAGAAGGTTGCAAAGACCAATCACTTTATTGCTACCCGTTGGTTATTTATGGCAGAAGATGTATATCAGTCCATTCCTGAGAAATACAGAACCATTCTGGATGAGTGCTGCGAAGAGGCAGGTATCTGGGAGCAGACCAATGCAGAAGAGGATGAGGCTTCTATGATTGAGTTCCTTAAAGATCAGGGTGTTGAGTGGAATGACGTTGATCTGGATGCCTTTACCGAAGCTTGTGCACCGGTTTATGACTGGATCGTAGAAGAATACGGTGCAGATCCGGAGCTTCACGGCAAGCTGGTTGATTTTATCAACGATTTCCGTGCAAAGAATAAGTAATTGATACTGAAGAAAATCTTCACATTGTAACATGACGATATGGACTGCCCGGTTTCGGACAGTCCATATCAGATATAGAAAAGGCAGGCAGAATTCAGATCTGCGGTCTTAATTATGTAAGGAAAGTTGATTATGGAGAAGAAGAAAATTACGTTAAAAACAATCCTTCTGAATCTGGATGCTATTATCACAGGAATTACCCTGACGCTTGCGACGATTATTGTTAATACTAACGTCCTTATGCGTTATTTTATGAAGAGCCCTCTTTTGTGGGCTGAGGAGGTGGCGACAGGCCTGTTCGTCTGGACTGTGTTTGTCGGAAGTGCTTATGCATATCGTAAGCATGCGCATCTTGGTGTGGATATTCTTGTGAATGCGCTTCCGGAAAAGGTACGTGCTGTTGTAAAGGTCGTGATGGATGTCCTTGGCCTTTTTGTATTGATTATGCTGACGTATGTCAGCGTGTTATATGTGTATAATACACTGGACAAGCTGTCCAATACCCTTCGTGTTCCGTCCTGGTATGTTTCTAGTGCGGTTCCGCTCGGATTTGGTCTTTCCCTGATTTATGCGGTTTATTTTCTGGCGAAAGATTTCATGAATGTAATATCTAAGAAAGGAGGAACCAAAGCATGATTTCGATGATGGATTTGCTGCCGGTATTTATGGTATTTATCCTTTATTTTCTGGGAATGCCCATTGTATATTCCCTGCTGGGCTCCACTTTCTTCTATTTCCTGTTTATTGATACCACGACCAAGAGCTGGCTGGTTATGCAGAAGG
>JAEDOC010000049.1 GCA_016302185.1 Clostridium sp.
GGTGGGAGCCGGCTGCGGAACCAGAGACTGGATCACGCTGGAAGGCCTTTCTATGCTGCGAGGCTGTGACGCGGTGGTGTATGACGATCTTATTGACCGGGCGCTTTTGGACGAAGCTCCCCCGTCTGCGGAACGGATCTATGTGGGAAAACGGAGTCATAAGCCGTCTGCGGATCAGGAGGAGATTAAGGAGCTGCTGGTAAGGCTGGCCGGAGAAAAGAAGCGGGTGGTCCGGCTCAAGGGAGGGGATCCCTTTGTGTTCGGGCGGGGCGGTGAGGAAATCCAGTATCTGAATCAGCATCATATTCCCTGGAGAACGGTTCCCGGGATCAGCTCGGCGCTGGCGATTCCGGAGGAAGCGGGGATTCCGGTGACCCACCGGGGCGTCAGCCGCAGTATTCATATCATGACAGCCCATACCAGAGAGGATGCGCTGCGTCGGGATCTGGAACAGTTTGCCCATCTGGAAGGAACGCTGGTGATTCTGATGGGGCTGGAGAGTCTGGAGACGATTGTGCAGGTGCTTCTGGAACAGGGGCGCGGCGGGAACACGCCGGCGGCGGTTCTGTCCGGCGGCAATTCGGCCAATCGCTGCAAGGTGACAGGAACACTGGAGACGATTGTGGAGAAAGCCCGGGAGAGTCGGGCATCATCTCCGGCCATTATCGTGATCGGCAATGTGGTGGCGCTGGATCTTCAGAATCCTCAGGCGCTGCCTCTGTCCGGGGTTCGGGTCGGGCTGACCGGAACGGATGATTTTCAGGCGAAGCTTCGGGACCGGCTTCTGGCGCTGGGGGCGGAGCCGGTTTCTCTGATGCGGGGAAGCTGCGAGGAGCTGGAGGCTTCAATTCCCTGGGAGAGAATCACGGATTCGGAGAGAAAATGGCTGGTATTTACCAGTGTGCAGGGCATTCGGAGCTTTTTCGGGCGATGTCGGAAGGCGCAGGTGGATTACCGTCGCTTTATGAACTGCAAATTTGCGGTGATTGGCGCGGCAACGCAGCAGGAGCTTTTGTCCTATGGTTTTATTGCGGATCTCTGCCCGTCGGTTTACACCTCAGAGGCGCTGTCTGAGGAGCTTTTGGCCCGCGGAGCTGCAGGAGATCCCATCTATCTCTTCTGTTCCCGTCAGGGAACGGATCTGCTGGCAGAGAAAATACAGGCGGAAGGCGGAAGCTGTGCCCGGCTGGATCTCTACGATACCTTCTTTTCCTGCGGGAAAAGAGGGGAAGCGGTGGATTATATTCTGTTTGGAAGCGCGGGAGGTGTCCGGGCGCTGAAGCAATCCGGGTATGCACGGAAACAGGGGGAGTCCGGCGCAGAGGGAATCTGCATTGGCCCGGTCTGTGCGAAGGCGTATCGGGAATGCTATGGAGAGGAGCCCCTGACGGCCGGGGAGGCGACCGTGGAGTCTCTGGTAGAGGCACTGCTGGAAGCAGTGGAGTACAAAGAGCTTCTGAAGGATGGAGAGACAGACAGCGGGAGGAAAGAGGTAGAAACAGGATGACAGGAATCTTATATGGTGTGGGAGTCGGCCCGGGGGATCCGGAGCTGATGACGTTAAAGGCGGTCAGAATCATCCGGGAGAATGACATCATCGCGCTTCCGGGAGCGGAGCCGAAGGAAACAGTGGCCTATCGGATTGCATCCGCAGCGGTTCCGGAGCTTTGCGAAAAGCAGCTGATCCCGCTTTATATGCCGATGACCCATGATAAAGAGGAGCAGCAGCGGCATCACAGAGAAGGGGCCGCAAGGGTGGAGGAATATTTATCTCAGGGAAAGAATGTGGTATTTCTGACCCTGGGGGATGTTACGGTATATTCCACCTTTACTTATATTCAGCAGCTGGTGGAGGCGGATGGCTATGAAACCCGCCTGGTAAGCGGAGTACCGTCCTTCTGCGCGGCAGCGGCCAGAGTGAATCAGCCGCTGGGAATATGGAAGGAGAAGATTCATATTTACCCGGCGGTTCATAACCTGACGGAGGCTCTGCCGCCGGATGGAACCTGTGTGTTGATGAAGTCCGGCAGCCGGATGAAACAGGTCAAGGAGCTGCTCCGGAGAAGCGGCCGGGATGCCGTGATGGTGGAAAACTGTGGAACGGAGAAAGAAAAGGTGTATCTCCATGTGGAGGAGATTCCGGATACCGCGGGATATTATTCTCTGATTATTGCCAGAGAAATGGAGAGGGAATGATTGAATTAAAGGATCTGACGAAACGGTATGATCAGTTTACCGCGGTGGATGCGGTGAATTTTACCATTGAAACCGGAGAGTTCTTCGGCCTTCTGGGACCCAACGGGGCCGGGAAGACAACGACCATCGGAATGCTGTCCACGCTGCTTTTGCCGACGCGGGGAGAGATTCGTATTGACGGGGAGCTGCTGACCCGGCGCAGGGTGGATCTGAAACGGAAGATCAGTGTGATCACTCAGGAGTATTCCATGCGGCAGGATATGAACATGGATGAGATCATGGAGTATCAGGGGCGGCTGTATTATATGCCGGTAAAGGAAATCCGAAGAAAAAGTGAGGAGCTGCTGGAGTTCTGCGGCTTAAGCAAGGAGCGGAAAAAGACGGTCCGGAAGCTGTCCGGCGGCATGAAGCGGAAATTGATGCTCTGCAGGGCTCTTTTGACGGATCCGGAGATTCTTCTTCTGGATGAGCCGACCGCGGGAATGGATGCCATCTCCCGCCGGCAGATGTGGAACCTGCTGCGAAAGCTGAATGAGCAGGGGCTGACGATTCTTCTGACAACGCATTATATTGAGGAGGCACAGGTTCTGTGCAACCGGGTGGCGATGATGAACTGCGGCCGGGTGGAGGAGATCAATTCTCCTGCGGGCTTTATTGAAGCGCTGGGATCCTTTGCGGTGGATGAGATGGCGGCAGACGAGGCGGTGACGCATTATTTTCATACCAAAGAGGAGGCTCTGGAGTTTGCCGGAACGACGGATCACAGAATTAAGCTGCGGGACACTTCCCTGGAGGATGTGTTTATCGAGCGGGCGGGAAGGAAATTAAGCTAGAAAAAAGATGGGAATCATAACGATTTTATGGGAAAAATGGGTGGAATTCCGCCGGGATTTTTGTAAAATTACACTGTCTTCCATGATTACGCCTTTTTTGTATCTGGTGGTGTTTGGATTCGGGGTGCAGACGGTGTCTCAGGAAAGACCGTATCTTCACTATCTGATTCCGGGACTGGTGTCGCTGACGACCATGAACGGGAGCTTCAGCGCCATAGCGCAGAATCTGAATGTACAGAGACTCTATGAGAAGGCCTTTGATCAGGTGATGATTTCTCCGACACCTCTGTGGCAGTTTGTGCTGGGCCAGGTGATTGCCGGTTCTCTTCGGGGGCTTTACGCCGGCTTTATTATCCTTCTGATGGTCTGGCCTCTTCACACGGGTCTGGTATTTCACGGCGGCTCTTTTCTTGTTCTGTTTCTCAATGGTGCAGTGTTTGCCGCTTTGGGTGTGGTGGTATCCTTTCTGGCCAGGAGCCATGCGGATGTCCCCAGATTTTCCAGCTACTTCATGGTGCCGATGGCATTTTTGTGTAATACCTTTTTTTCCACGGAGACTCTGCCCCATGGCGTAAGAGAGCTTCTGGGCCTTCTGCCTCTGTCGGCGACCAGCCGTATGGTGCGCAATATTGCCTACGGTGAGGCCTGGAATCCGGCAGGAATTGTGCTATTGCTTGTCTATCTGGCAGTGCTGATTCTGATCGGGATGTGGTTTGTGTATCGGAAGCAGAATTTGTAGGAACAAATTGACATTTCCGGGAAAAAGTGATATTCTTATAGCTGTTCAAAGAATTTGGAAGTATAGCTCAGCCGGGATGAGCGTTCGCCTCACACGCGAGAGGTCATGGGTTCGAGCCCCATTACTTCCAGGAAGCCGGAATCTTCGTTTTGAGGATTCCGGTATTTTATTTTTGTGAGGAAGATGATTGTTTTGAAAATCAGAGCCGAAGTAAAGCCATATCTTACCGTGATGAAGGTAGAGGAGTTCCGGGAGAAAAAGGAGATGTTCCCACATAATAGGGAAATGCTGCACAGCCTTGGTTCCGTTCGCTACTGCAAGGCGGAGGTGTTCCGGGAATGTATTCTGGGAACGATGAGAATTCCCCAGAAAAGAGAGGCGCGAGAGGCACAGCTGACGTTTGGATTTTATTTGACGGAACAGAAACTGTTTCTGATTGAGGACAGCGGAGAGTTTAGACAGTGGCTGGAAAAGAGAGAGGAGAAGCTGCAGTACTTTGATTCCCCGGAACAGCTTCTGCTGCAGTTAATGGAGCAGATGATTGAAAATGATATTTTGTACCTGCTGCATCTGGAAAAAGAGATGGAAGATATGGAGGAGAAGCTGCTGAATCAGATCCCCAGGGATTTTTTTGTCGTGCTTACGAAATACCGGCAGAAGCTGTCGGAACTGAATGCCTATTATGAGCAGTTGATTGCCGTAAGTGATCTGATGCAGTCCCATGATGACAGTTCTCTGATTCAACAGGGAGAAATGTGGAACCGTTATTCGATGAGGGCGGAACGTTTGCATAATCATGTCCATCTGCTGCAGGAGAATGCCTTACAGCTTCGAGAGCTTTATCAGTCTCATCAGGATGCCCAGCAGAATCGGGTGATGTGCATCCTGACTGTGGTTACTACTCTGTTTCTCCCGCTGACTCTTTTGACTGGGTGGTACGGTATGAATTTTGTATATATGCCGGAGCTTCAATGGAAGTACGGTTATCTTGTTGTGATTATTGCGGCTGTTTTTATTGTAGTCCTGGAAATTATTTATTTTAAAAAGAAAAAATTTTTCTGAATTGGGATACCGCCTGTCATCCATATCTGCTTTTTATTTCCGGTTGGCAGGCGGACTTATCAGAAATAATAACCTATTAATTCTATTTAAAAAGTAGGATTAATGGGTTATTATGGTAGAAAGAGTTTCCAGACTGTGCTCTGACACTTTCGATCGGGGAAAGATCGTATGAGAGCTATCGCCGGTTCCGGGAGGCAGGGGCAGATCGCTATCTGCTGCGCCATGAGGCAGTGGATTCTTTTCAGGTGGGCGCCGGATTTATGGTGCCTGAGCCGGAGAGTGGAAAGCGTTGGATATCGGCTGGTGGAGGATCGGGGAGACGCAGAACAGAGCTTCTGATTGGAAAAAGTGATAAAGGATTTAGTGAAAGAATAAGGAGGAAAACATGAAGATAGTGATACTGGAGGCGGCGAGTCTGGGCAAGTCGGTCAGTCTGGAGGGTTTCCACTGTTTTGGAGAAGTGATTGTATATCAGACCACCACGGCGGAGGAGATCGGAGACCGGATCAGGGATGCTGATATCCTGGTGATCAATAAACTGAAGCTGAATGCGGAGACACTGAAAACAGCGGAGAAGCTGAAATATATTACAATTACATCCACAGGGGTGGATTGTATTGATTTGGCCTATACGGCATCGCGTGGTATTCGGGTTGCCAATATCAGAGGGTATTCCACCGATTCAGTGGCACAGCACACACTTACACTGCTGCTATTTTTGCTGGAAAAACTCAGCTATTATGATAATTTTGTGAAATCCGGTGCTTATTCTGTAGATACCACAGGTTCTTACTATAACGTGAATTACCATGAGATCAGCGGAAAACGCTGGGGGATTGTGGGGCTGGGAAACATCGGAAGGCGGGTGGCAGAGTTGGCCGGGGCCTTTGGTGCGGAGGTTGTCTACTGTTCGGTTTCGGGAAAGAATGTTCAAAAAGATTATGAGTTGGTGGATTTTGATACCCTGGTAAAAACCAGCGATATTATTTCGATCCATACTCCTCTCACGGAAGCCAGCCGGCATCTGTTCTGTGATGAGGTATTTCAGAAAATGAAGCGAAGTGCGGTTCTCATCAATGTTGCGAGAGGTCCTGTGGTCGATGAAGGGAGTCTGGTCAAGGCATTGAAGGAAGGCCTTATCGCCGGGGCCGGTCTGGATGTGATGGAGACGGAGCCGCTTCCTGCGGACAGTCCGCTTCTGGAGCTTCAGGACAGTACAAAGCTGGTAATCACACCTCATATCGGCTGGGCCAGTGTGGAATCAAGACAGCGTTCCGTGGATGAGGTGCTGAAAAATATAGAGGCCTATGTAGGCGGGGTGGAACGAAATATTGTAACATAAATTTCAAATTTCTATTGACAGACTTAAAACATAGTAGTATGATAGGTTTCATCAAAAACATATTAAACCGATAGGAAACAAGGATAAATAAAAGAAGGAGGAAATCGCGATGGCATTGGTTTACAGGCTTTGGAAAAATGACAATGTTGCTTCTATGACATCTTTGATGTGCGGAAACATGTGTATGGATTCCATGTGCATGTGTTGTTGTCATGCCTGTTTGCTGCCGGATGCGCTTCCTCCGAATCAAAGCTGAGTCATAGATGATGGTTTACAGAGGCCGGAACTGAAGATAAAGTTTCGGACGGAATATGACAGGGCCGGAAAAAGGGAAGCAGAAGGTGCTTCTTTTTTTGTTGCAAAATATCGGGAAACAGGAAAGCTTCCGGCAGGAAAGGAGACGTGGGAATGGATATGGAATTTATCGTCAGATACCTTCCGCTCTATGTGGAGGCGGCAAAGCTGACGCTGGGAATCGGGCTGGTTGGTATCGCACTTTCCCTGCTGGTCGGTCTGGTGATTGCATGCATCCAGTATTTTAAGGTGCCGCTGTTGCGTCAGCTTGCGGCGGTGTATATTGAACTTTCCAGAAATACTCCTCTGCTGGTCCAGCTGTTTTTCCTTTACTTTGGATTGCCGAAGGCGGGCATCCGATTAAGCTCCGAGGGCTGTGCAGTGATTGGCCTCTGCTTCCTGGGTGGCAGCTATATGGCGGAGGCGTTTCGAAGCGGTATCGGTTCGGTGGCTCCGAGTCAGGAGGAAGCGGCTCTGGCACTGGGATTTCGAAAACTTCAGGTGATTCGGTATGTTATCCTTCCCCAGGCGCTGGCGGTTTCCGTTCCGGCTCTTTGTGCCAATATGATCTTTCTGATTAAGGAAACCTCCGTATTCAGCGTGGTGGCGCTGGCGGATCTGATGTATGTGGCAAAGGATCTGATTGGACCGTATTACAAGACGGATGAGGCACTGCTGATGCTGGTGGTTGCATATCTGATCATTCTTCTGCCGGTGTCCCTGCTGGCGGCGGTACTGGAAAGGAGGCTTCGCTATGCAGAATTTGGGGATTAGGGTTCTCTTTATGGGAAACAATCTGGCAAGGCTTCTGGGCGGTTTATGGATCACCATCCGCATCTCCCTGATTGCCATCGCACTGTCCATCGTTCTGGGAATCCTCCTGGGAATGGTAATGACGCTGAAACACCCGCTGATCCGGCTTTTGACAAGACTTTATCTGGAATTTATCCGTATCATGCCGCAGCTGGTGCTTCTGTTTCTGGTATTTTTCGGATTAACGAAATCCTTTGGAATCAATCTTTCCGGGGAAGTGAGTGCAGTGATTGTGTTTACACTCTGGGGAACCGCAGAGATGGGAGATTTGGTCCGGGGTGCTCTGCAGTCGATTCCGAAGCACCAGTATGAGAGCGGCGCCGCCATCGGGCTGAAGAAGGGACAGATTTACCGGTATATTATTATTCCCCAGGTGGTGGCAAGGCTGGTGCCGCTGGCCATCAATCTGTCCACACGAATGATTAAGACCACCTCACTGGTGGCACTGATTGGTGTGGTGGAGGTACTGAAGGTGGCCCAGCAGATCATAGAGGCGAACCGTTACACAGTGCCGGATTCGGCACTCTGGATTTATGGAACTATATTTTTTCTTTACTTTTTTACCTGCTGGCCGCTTTCTCTGGCAGCCGGATGGCTGGAAAAGAAAACGATGTTTGAAACGAGGTGAATTATATGTCTGAGCGGCCGGTATTACTGGAGGAACATAATCTTGTGAAGGATTACGGCGCGGGAAGGGTGCTGGACGGGATATCACTAACACTCCATAAAGGAGAGGTGATTGTCCTGGTTGGCCCGTCAGGCTGCGGGAAGAGTACCTTTCTTCGATGTATCAACGGGCTGGAGGACATCCAGTCCGGGCAGCTTCTTCTGGACGGAACGGTCCTCACGGAAGGAAAAACGGATTGGCCGAAGGTCCGTCAGAAGATAGGCATGGTATTTCAGAGCTATGATTTATTCCCCCATATGAGTGTGATGGACAATATCATTCTCGGGCCGATGAAGGTACAGGGGAGAGAGAAGAAGGAAGTGACGGCGGAAGCGGACAAGCTTCTTTCCCGGGTGGGACTTCTGGAGAAGAAGGATGCCTACCCCAGACAGCTGTCAGGTGGTCAGAAGCAGCGGGTGGCCATTGTCCGGGCGCTGATTTTGAAGCCGGAGATACTCCTCTTTGATGAGGTGACGGCGGCGCTGGATCCGGAGATGGTCAGAGAAGTGCTGGATGTGATTCTGGAGCTGGCTGCGGACGGATATACGATGCTGATTGTGACCCATGAGATGCAGTTTGCGAAGGCGGTCGCAGACAAAATCGTATTTATCGACGGCGGGCGTATCGTGGAGAGCGGGCCGCCGGAGGAATTTTTTACTCAGCCGAAAACCGACAGAGCAAAACGGTTTTTGAATACATTTATTTATACAAGAAATGAAGAGAGAGAAAAGAAGGAGGATTAAATATTATGAAAAAGAAAAAATTACTTTCTCTGTTTGTAACTGCTG
This sequence comes from Clostridium sp., assembly GCA_016302185.1. GTDB lineage: Bacteria > Bacillota > Clostridia > Lachnospirales > Lachnospiraceae > Otoolea. Next base: position 8,735 of record JAEDOC010000049.1, read on the forward strand.
TGACAGCACTGGGAGTTCTCTCCGGATGCGGCAGCAAGGATGCGGCGGCAACCCAGCCGGCCAGTGAGGCAGCCGGACAGGCGGCGGAAACCACGGGAGACAAGGCGGTGTACCGGACGCTGGATGAGATTAAGGAGAGCGGCACCGTGAAGATCGGTGTGTTCAGTGACAAGAACCCCTTCGGTTATGTGGATGACAAGGGCGAGTATCAGGGCTATGATATCTACTTCGGCAATCGGATCGGCGAGGATCTGGGTGTGGATGTAGAGTATGTTTCTACGGATGCGGCAAACCGTGTGGAGTTTTTGAAAACCGGAAAGGTGGATATCATTCTTGCCAACTTTACCGTGACGCCGGAGAGAGCGGAATCGGTGGATTTTGCGCTGCCCTACATGAAGGTGGCGCTGGGTGTGGTATCACCGGATGACGCGCTGATCACCGCTCCGAAGCAGCAAAAGCCTATGTGAATGTGATTGCGGTGAAGGAAGGCCAGGAGAACAGCGATGCAGTAAAGGCGCTGGTGGAAGCACTGACTTCCGACGAAATTGTGGATTATATTGATAAAACATATGATGGAGCGGTAATTCCGTTTAACTAATCCCAAGGGAAGATGATTCGATTCTATCATGGAATAAAATGGCAGCCGGATCGGAGAAATAAGCTCTGATCCGGCGCTGTGGTAAGGAGAAAAACGCATGGAACCTATGATTCGTGTGGAACATATCAGCAAAACCTTCCGAACCGGAAACGGAGAGGTGGAGGCGGTAAAGGATATCAGCTTTTCGATTGAAAAGGGAGAGATTTTCGGAATCATCGGATTGTCCGGCGCGGGAAAGAGCACGCTGGTTCGCTGTTTGAATCTGCTGGAACGGCCGGAGGAAGGAAAGGTTCTGATTGACGGGATCGATTTGATGGAACTTTCACCTGCGGGACTGAGGCAGCAGCGTCGGGATATCGGCATGATTTTTCAGCATTTTAATCTGCTGATGCAGAGAAATGTGGTGGACAACGTCTGTTTTCCGCTGGAAATCGCAGGGATGAAGAAGAGGGAAGCCAGGGGACGGGCTCTGGAGCTTCTTGCGCAGGTGGGACTCTCGGATAAGGCGAAGGCCTATCCGGCGCAGCTCTCCGGCGGTCAGAAGCAGAGGGTCGCCATCGCCAGAGTGCTGGACAGCCAGCCGAAGATTCTGCTCTGTGACGAGGCTACCAGTGCCCTGGATCCGCAGACAACCCGTTCTATTCTTTCTTTATTAAAAGAGATCAACCGGGAGCTGGGCATTACTATTGTAGTGATTACTCATCAGATGGCGGTGGTGCGGGAGATCTGCTCCCGGGTGGCGGTAATGGATCACGGCCGCCTGGTGGAAGAGGGAACCATAGAGGAAGTATTCGATGCACCGAAGACGGAGGAGGCAAAGCAGCTGATTGCAGATACGTACGATGCGGCAGCATGGAATCCCGGGTTTTTTGAAAACAGATCAAAGGGGGCGCAGCGATGTTAGATCATACAACTATTGTGATGCTTTGGGAAGGAACCTGGGCGACCCTCTATATGACGCTGGTTTCCACACTCTTTGGGTACCTTCTGGGACTGCCTCTGGGGATTGTGCTTGCGATCACCGATAAGGAAGGCATCAAGCCCAATGCGGCAGTGTATCAGATCCTTGATTTTATTGTAAATCTGACGAGAAGTATTCCGTTTTTGATTCTTCTGATTCTTGTCATGCCCCTGACCAAGCTTCTGGTGGGGCAGAGCTATGGATCTACAGCTACGATTGTGCCGCTGACTCTGGCGGCAGCACCTTTTATCGGGCGCATGGTGGAATCTTCCTTAAAAGAGGTGGACAAAGGAGTGATCGAGGCAGCCTTAAGTATGGGCGCTGACACCTTCACTGTGATCTGGAAGGTACTGCTGGCAGAGGCCAGAACCTCCCTGCTGGTGGGCGTCACCATCGCTGTCGGAACGATCCTGGGCTATTCCGCCATGGCCGGTGTGGTTGGCGGAGGCGGTCTGGGGGATATCGCCATCCGGTATGGTTATTACCGGTATGAAACCGGAATTATGATTGTTACCATTGTGATTCTGGTGGCTTTGGTACAGGTTTTACAGGGAATCGGTATGCTGTTATCGAAGAAGCTGGACCGCAGGCATGTATAAAAGAAACTGAATATAAATAAAAGCAAGGGCCCGGCAGATGGAGGTTCCATCTGACCGGGCTTCTGTTATGAAGAAAACCATATGGGGATAAATGTCTGATTTTCCTTGATTTTGATTGTGTTCTTTGACTTTTTATGATAGGATCAAGATATCTGTTTCAGGCGTATTACGCCTGTCTTATTGCACTATCTTTGTGCTTTGCCGAAAGGCATCTGTTTTGTTTTATTCTATGCCGGTGCATTGCCGGATTCAAAGGAAATTCCCAAATCAAAAAATTCATGCAGGAGGACAACATATGGAAAAAAACAAATGTGATCGGAAGAAAGTTGAAGCGAGGAAACAGAAGGCAGTGGGGCATGAGAGGGGACTGGGTCCGCTGGCGGAGTATTTTCCGCTGATTCGAACTCGTCAGGAGATTTTGGATGAAATACGAAAAAGCCAGTCTCTGAATGATATCTTTCAGCAATGGGAAACAGAGGCTCAGGAGGAGTTCATTAAGATCTGCACCGGCGGAAAAGGACTGAAGGTGCTTTTTGATGGAATCTTTAAAGAGATTTTTAACCCGGAGGTGACTCCGGAGCGGCTGGAACGCCTTCTGACTCTTTTGTTTGGAAGAGAAGTGGTAATCGAAGCGGTTCTTCCCAATGATTCGGTTCGTCTGGGGGCGGAATCTTCTCTTTTGTATACGGATCTTCTGATCCAGCAGAAGGACGGAAGCTTCTGTAATGTAGAGATTCAGAAGATCGGATATGCATTTCCCGGGCAGCGGAGTGCCTGTTATTCTGCGGATCATCTACTGCGTCAGTATAAAAAGGTGCGCGGAGAGAAGGGAAAGCATTTTGATTATCGGAAGATGAAGCAGGTGTATACCATTGTGTTTTTTGAGCATTCTCCATCGGAATTCAAACAGTTTCCCGGACATTTCTGTCATAAATTCCGGCAGAGATCCGATACCGGTCTGGAATTGGAACTTTTGCAGGAATATTTCTTTCTGCCGCTTGACATCTTCCGGAAAAGCATGGAAAATAAAGAAAAGAAGGAAATCGGAAATGAGCTGGAGGCATGGCTGGTGTTCTTAAGCTTTGATGAGCCGGAGTGGATCATTCCGTTGATTCAGGCGTATCCGCAGTTTCGAGCCATGTATCAGCAGATGTATGAGATTTGTCTGAATACGGAGAAGGTGATGTTAGTGTATTCAAAGGAATTAGCAGAGCTGGATAAGAATACGGTGCGTTATATGATGGATGAGATGCAGGCAGAACTGGATCGTAAGGCCGGTGAACTGGAGGAGAGCAACCGGAAGGTACAGGAACAGGCCAGCGAATTGGAAGAGCTGTATCGTAAAATTCGGGAATTGGAGGAGCGACTTCATTCGAAGTAAACAGGAAGTCAGTTAAAGAAGCTTGTGTTAAAAAGCAAGGGCCCGGCAGATGGAGGTTCCATCTGAGCGGGCCCTTTATAAGAAGGAAACGAGTTATGAAAAATGGCTTAGATGACGTAATCATCTCCCGGGGTTTCCTGATGCATCAGGTCTGAGAGAGTGATTTTATCTAAATAATCGTTGATGACCTTGTTTAAGCCTTCCCACATGGGAAGTGTCCGGCAATATGCCTTTCTGGGGCAGCTGTCCGCATCCGTTTCCAGACAGGAGACAGGTGCCAGAGAGAGCTCCGTCACCCGCAGAATACTGCCGACGGTGTATAAATCCGGTGATTTGGTCAGGCGATAGCCGCCGCCTTTTCCGCGGACCCCTGTTAAAAACTTATTCTTTACCAGAAGCTTGATAATTCCCTCCAGATATTTCTCGGAAATATCCTGTCGTTTGGCTGTATCCTTTAAGGGAATGTAGCCTTCCGACTGATGCTCCGCCAAATCTATCATGACACGAAGGGCATAGCGCCCTTTGGTTGAAACCAGCATATCCATACCTCCTTGCCAATCTATATAAACCTATTATACAACAGGTTAAATAGGTAGATCAACTGGGAAATTATAAAATCTTTTAATATTTTATACGTATTGTATTTTATGGACGTTTATGGTACGATTATTCTGTCTGTTTCAGGTGTTTTACACCTGTCTTATGGCACAATTCTTGTGCTTTGCCGAAGGGCATCGATTTTATTCTTATTCTGCACCGGTATTTTGCCGGGGTCAGAGGAAATTCCCAATCAAATAATTTCAACCAGGAGGACAACATATGGAGAGAACAAAAGGCGATCAAAAGGCAGCTGAAGTGAGAAAAAAGGAGTCTGCGGGGCGTGAGAGGGGACTGGGTCCGCTGGCGGAGTATTTTCCTCTGATCCGAACACGTCAGGAGGTTTTGGATGAAATCCGAAAAAGCCAGTCTCTGAATAGTATCTTTCAGCAATGGGAAACAGAGACCCAGGAGGAGTTCCTGGAGATCTGCACCGGCGGAAAGGGACTGAAGGTACTTTTCGATGGGATATTCAAAGAGATTTTTAATCCGGAAGCGACGCCGGAGCGGCTGGAGCGTCTGTTATCACTTCTTTTTGGAAGAGAGGTGGTAATCGAAGCGGTGCTTCCCAATGATTCGGTTCGCCTCGGAGCGGAATCTTCCCTTTTGTATACGGATCTTCTGATCCAGCAGAAGGACGGAAGCTTCTGTAATGTAGAGATTCAGAAGATCGGATATGCATTTCCCGGGCAGCGGAGTGCCTGTTATTCTGCGGATCATCTACTGCGTCAGTATAAAAAGGTGCGCGGAGAGAAGGGAAAGCATTTTGATTATCGGAAGATGAAGCAGGTGTATACCATTGTGTTTTTTGAGCATTCTCCATCGGAATTCAAACAGTTTCCCGGACATTTCTGTCATAAATTCCGGCAGAGATCCGATACCGGTCTGGAATTGGAACTTTTGCAGGAATATTTCTTTCTGCCGCTTGACATCTTCCGGAAAAGCATGGAAAATAAAGAAAAGAAGGAAATCGGAAATGAGCTGGAGGCATGGCTGGTGTTCTTAAGCTTTGATGAGCCGGAGTGGATCATTCCGTTGATTCAGGCGTATCCGCAGTTTCGAGCCATGTATCAGCAGATGTATGAGATTTGTCTGAATACGGAGAAGGTGATGTTAGTGTATTCAAAGGAATTAGCAGAGCTGGATAAGAATACGGTGCGTTATATGATGGATGAGATGCAGGCGGAGCTGGAGGAGAGCAACCGGAAGGTAAAAGAGCAGGCCAGTGAACTGGAGAAGAGCAACCGGAA
>JAEDOC010000050.1 GCA_016302185.1 Clostridium sp.
ATAATCAATTAAAAACTGATATAAGAGATATTTTGAAACAGTTATGTTCTTACAAGGGAGTGGAGATTATCGAAGGGCATTTAATGCCTGATCATATCCATATGTTGGTAAGTATTCCGCCGAAGATGAGTGTTTCGAGCTTTATGGGATATTTGAAGGGTAAGTCAGCTCTTATGATATTCGATAGACATGCAAATTTAAAGTATAAGTTTGGAAACAGACATTTCTGGTCAGAAGGATATTATGTCAGTACAGTAGGATTAAATGAAGCGACAATCAAAAAATATATCCAGGATCAGGAAAAATACGATATTATGCAAGATAAATTAAGCGTAAAAGAGTATGAAGACCCTTTTAAGGGTTAAGTCGAAGTAGTACAAACGCCCCTTCAGGGGCATAAGCAACGCGTCAAATGCGATAGTGACTTGAACGAAGAGAAAGTCTAGGGCGCCTTGAGACGCTGTCTGGCAGCAAGGGCTTTCAGCCAGCGTCCCGAGCCACCCGTTTTACGGGTGGCGGCGACTTTAAGAGTTTTTCCGGTTCCGGCCGGAAGCCTGCTTTCCCATCTGTCGGGACAGTCTGCGCAGGGTTTCTACCTGTTTCTTCTGAGCAGAACTCATGCCGGAGGTAAGGATAGAGACCATCAGTTCGGTTTCTTCATCGGAGAAATCCATCCTGCTGTTACCGGAAGCCAGCCCCATGAGAAGGGGGAGCAGCTTGTCTTTTGGCATGCTGCCGGCTGTCTCAGCAAGTTCGGTGAGGTATTTCAGCTTTTCTTCATCCATTTGTTTCAGGCGGGGATCTTTTTGCCAATCGTTTTGTGTCATAGAAAATCCTCCTTATTCATGCTGCGGATTCTGCCTTAAGGCCTGCATCATCAGCTGAATAGTTTCCAGCCGGGACTGCTGGTCGGGAGGCAGAACAGTTTTCAGCTGTTCCAGTGGAAAGGCAGCTTTTTTCTGTGTTTTTGTTCCGTCTGTTTCCTGACTTTCCCGGTAAGATTTGGAGAGCCGGGAAGCCTGCATAAAATTGATTACCAGATCGATGAGGTCCTGCTCCGATGCATTGCCGTAAGGCTTCATGGCATTCAGCATATCCACCGGGGAAGAGGCTTGCTCTTCCGTTAAGGAGCAGATGCCTACGGCTTCATTTTCCCGCTGATCAAACAGCCGTATCGTGCGCTCCAGTTCTTTGACTTTTACCATAAGAGAAAAGAAACGCTGTTCCGGGATGTGGATATAGGGAAGGGCCGCTTTGATCATTTGCAGGTGAGGTTCCAGGGTCAGCTGATCCAGCTCTGTCATCTGTAAAGGGTGTTCTTTTTCCATTGTCCAGCCTCATTGTTTTCTTGCCTAACTATATGCGCGGAAAGGCAGTTTCATGCCGCAGTTTTCCTGCGGTATCATATAATAGAATAGAGCCGGTCGGTGGAGGAAATGGTATGAGAACCCGTTTGATTATAGATGCAACCACAGTGTATGAGATTGACGAAGAATGCATGGCGTGTGCAGGGAAAGAGAAAATGTCTGATGCAGGAGATACAGATTCGTGTTATACTGTAGACAAGGCTATGCGTTCCCGTCCGAAGAGGACGGAAGAAGCAGGCAGAGGATGACGAAGACTGGAAGGAAAGAGAAAGCGGAGCGCGGGCGGCGGCCCGCACCGCTCCGTGCTGAGGACAAGGAATGAGCTTATACAAAATCATGCTGGTGGACGATGAAGAAGAGGTCCGCAAGAATATTATCCGAAAAATCAACTGGGCTGATGCTGGTTTTGAAGTGATTGGCGACGCGGAAAACGGAAAGGACGCGTTGGAAAAAATTGAGCAGAATGAGCCGGATGTGGTTCTGACGGATATTCGTATGCCTTATATGGACGGGCTGTCCATGGCAGAGGTAATAAGACAGACCTATCCTTCCATTAAAATTGTGATTTTTTCCGGCTTTGATGAATTTGAGTATGCCAAAAAAGCTATTAAACTGAACGTGATAGAATATATCCTAAAGCCGGTCAATGTGGAAGAGCTGACTGCAATCTTAAAGAAGATTAAGAAAAATCTGGATGAGGAGATTGAACAGAAGCGGAATGTAAACCTTCTGCGGGAGAGCTATATCAAGAATTTGCCTGCTATCCGGGAGCATTTTCTAAATGACTTAATCCATGGAGGAATGGATCAGCAGACGATCTCAGAGAAACTGAAGGAATATGATATCGATATTGATCACGCGGTCAAATGGGTAACGGCGGCGATTCATCTGGAGCCGGAGGAACGAGTGGATCATGCGGTTTCTCTGCATCAGGAGCGGGAGCTGATTCCCATATCTGTGCAGAAGTTGATTGAAGAAAAGCTGGAAGGGCAGTATCGGTTTACCATGTTCCATTCCTCTTTTGAGACGATTCTGATCACTGCGGTGGATAAGAATAATACGCAGACCGGTTTGAGCGCGTTGCTCGGTGACATCTGCAAGGAAACGAAAAAGATTCTGGAAGTTTCCGTGACCATCGGACTGGGAGAAAGCTGCAGTTCGCTGACAGAGATCGGCCGTTCGGTTCATTCCGCTCTGAACGCTTTGGGATACCGTGCGATTTCCGGCACAGGAGGACTTATTTATATTAATGATGTGGAGCCGTCGGGTCAGGAAAAGCTGCAGTTTGACAGCCGGACGGAATCAGAGCTGATCGCGGCGGTCAAATTCGGACCTGAGGAGAAGATACATACGGTAATTGGGGAGATCGTCGGCCGGATGGAAGAGACCAAGGTGCATTATCGCCAGTATCAGGCATATCTTCTGGCTGTGATCAATGCGCTGACACAGCTTTCCCAGCAGTATGATCAGCAGATGGATGTGTTTTTTTCCGGTGATCGGGACTATTTTGATATTCTTGGGAAGGTGGAGCAGACGGAAACCATCCGCCGGTATCTGACCGGGGTAGCATTAAAGCTGCATGAGATTATGGTGGAGGAACGAACCAATACGACCCGGAATGTGATCCGGGAGGCGAAGCAGTATATTCAGGAAAACTATCAGGATCCGGAGTTGTCAGTGGAGAAGCTGTGCCGCCACCTGCATATGAGTCCGGCTTATTTTTCCACTATGTTTAAAAAAGAGACGGGACAGGCCTATATTGCCTATCTGACTGATGTGCGTTTAAATAAGGCGGTGGAGCTCCTGATGACGACGGAGGATAAGACCTATGTCATTGCGGAGAAGGTGGGATATCCGGAGCAGAATTATTTCAGCTACGTATTTAAAAAGAAATTTGGAATTTCCCCTACCAAGTATCGTAGTTCCCGATAAAGAAAAGGACAGGAGTAACAGGACGGATGGAAAATAAAAAGAAGAATTTCGGATTTGGACGGCCGGATTTATTTCATAACAGTATTCGTTCTACCATTTTTATTTATTTTACAATTACGGCGCTGTTTGCCAGTATTCTGGCCACTTTTTCCATCTATCAGCGTCTGTCGGCCCAGATCACGCAGATGATTCAGGAAGAGAACCAGGGACTGATCACCCAGGTTGGGCGTTCAGTGGATTCGTATCTGCGCAGTCTGATGAAGCTTTCAGACTCCTTATACTATGGGGCAGTGAAAAATGCGGATTTGTCGGCGGAATCCATCAGTGAGCCTCTGACCCTGCTCTATGACAATAATAAGGATAATGTGGATCGGATTGCTCTTTTTTCCGAGAGTGGCGAGCTGATCGAGGCAGTGCCTGCGGCAAGACTGAAGCCGGAGGCCGCCGTGACCGAAGAAGAATGGTTTACGGATGCGCTGGAGAAGACGGAAAATCAGCATTTTTCTTATCCTCATGTACAGTATATTTTTGAAAATAATGAGAACCAGTACCGCTGGGTGATTTCCCAGTCCCGTGCGGTTGAGATTACCCAGGGAACCTCTGTGGCTCAGGGTGTGCTTCTGGTGGATATCAGCTATTCCGGACTGCAGCAGCTGTTTGACGGCGTGACCACCGGAAAGGACGGTTACGTCTATCTGATCAGCAGTGACGGAGATATTCTGTACCATCCGAAGATGCAGCTGATCGATTCCGGCAGGGTGAGGGAGAATAATACGACGGCTGCGCTGTATAAGGATGGGACATACCAGGAGAAATTTGACGGGCAGAAGCGCTTTGTGACGGTAAAGACCATTGGCTATACCGGATGGAAGGTAATTGGAGTGACACCGGAAAATGTGGTGACATTAAACAGCATCAAAACCCGTCTTTTCATTGTGTTTCTGATTGTTTTGAATCTATTGATTCTGGCGGCCATCAATTCCTATATTTCTTCCCGAATCACCACACCGATCAAGGAGCTGGAAAAATCGGTGGGCGTTCTGGAGGAAGGTAAGTTTGATGCGCCGGTGTATGTGGGCGGCTCGTATGAGATTCGCCATCTTGGCAAATCAATCAGTGATATGGCGGCGCAGATCCGTCTGTTGATGAAGGATATTGTGCGTGAACATGAGGCAAAGCGGAAGCAGGAATTTGACACACTGCAGTCGCAGATCAATCCACATTTCCTGTACAATACATTGGATATTATCGTATGGATGATTGAAAATGAGCAGAAGGCGGAGGCGGTAAAAGTGGTAACGGCTCTGGCCCGTTTCTTTCGAATCAGCTTAAGCCGGGGAAAGAGTATTATTACTGTGCGGGATGAGCTGGAACACGTGAGAAATTATCTGATGATCCAGCATATGCGGTTTAAGAATAAGTTTGTCTACCGGATTGAGGCGGCGGAGGATGTGCTGGAATTGTCCAGTTTGAAGCTGATGCTGCAGCCGCTGGTAGAAAATGCAATCTATCATGGCATGGAATTTATGGATGGAGACGGAGAGATTCTTCTGAATGTCTGGAGAGTTGGAGGAGAACTCTATTTTCGGGTCAGTGACAATGGTCTGGGCATGACAGAGGAGCAGGTAGAACGTTTGTTTTCCGACAGTACCCATGTGGCCTCCAACCGTGGTTCCGGGATTGGTGTGAAGAATGTCAACGAGCGGATTAAGTTGTATTTTGGCGAGCAGTACGGACTGAGCATCGATTCGGAGCCGGATGAAGGAACACGTGTTCTGATTCATCTGCCGGCAGTGCCTTACGGAGAAAATGTGGAAAAGGAAGGATAACGGAATGGAAAAACGGGGTGCTTTTCTGTGGGGAAGTCTGGCAGGAATGCTGGTGATCCTGTATCTGATGTCCTCCACAGACCTGATTATTAAAGAAAGAAAAAATGAGATTTATCCGGTTTCCGTTGTGCTGGGAGATACCAGCGACGATTATTATGGAAATTTTCGGAAAGGGATTGAACGGGCAGCTGCTGATTATAATGCAGATACCAGTTTTATCACGCTGTTTCAGGAAGGAGATGCCGTTCAGCAGATGGATCTGGTCTGGCGGGAAATTGATGACGGAGCTGGCGCCGTGATTCTTCAGCCGGTGGATTCGGTGGAGTGCGCCCGTCTTCTGGGAGAGAGAACTCTGTCGACACCGCTTGTCATTGCGGGAGAGATGCTCCCTGGGGAAATTGTTTACACCGGAGTATCTGTGAATTATTTTGAGCAGGGGAGGATGATGGGGGAAGCGATCGCGAAGACGGGATCTCCGGAGGTGCCGGTGTATGTATTTGCGGAACAGATGAGGAACGGAAGTACCAGAGAACGATATGATGGGCTGATGTCCGTACTTCAACAGCAGGATCGTAATGTTCTGGTGTATGAGGGAAAGCATACGGATACCTTCCGGAAGGCGATTGAGGAAATGGTATATCCGGGTAATGGAATGGCGGTGATTGCCGCTCTGGATCCGTTCAGTACCGGTGAGGCAGCGGATATTATCGGCGGGAGTCCGGTATATGGAAAATATGTGGCCGGCCTTTTCGGGACCGGAACAACACCATCCCTCTTAAATCAGCTGGATAAAGGGGTCATCCGGGGACTGGTGGTTTCCAATGAATTTGACATCGGTTATCTGTGCGTGGAAAAGGCGGTAAAATCCATGGAGAGGAAAGCGGTGGAGGGGCAGACGATGCTGGAGTCTTTCTATATTGAAAGGGAGGATTTAAGGGATCGTTCCATCGAAAAGATGCTGTATCCGATTGGTTAAGAAAGAGGGAGAGGGAAAATGAGAAAGCAGGTTGTGGCAGCGGGAATCTCAGGAGCAGTTCTGATTCTTGCCCTGGGGGGATTCTTTCTGCAGCAGACGAGAAGAGAAGAGCAGAAGGAGAAAACAACACTCCGGATTGGGGTAGCCTTATATCGGGGGGATGATCCTTTTATTAATAATCTTCGATTGAAGCTGGAAGAGAAGGCCAAGCGTTATGAGATTGCCACCGGAATCAAAATTGTGATGGAGATGGCGGATCCCAAGGATAATCAGAATACACAGAACAGTCAGGTAGATCGATTTCTGTCGTTGGGCTATGATGCTATCTGCGTCAATATGGTAGATCGTTCGGCGGCTTCCTATGTGATCAATAAGGCGATGGATGCTGACATTCCGGTAGTCTTTTTTAACCGGGAGCCGGTGGAAGAAGATATGAAGCGGTGGGAGAGGCTCTACTACGTGGGAGAGGATGCCAAGGAGTCTGCGGTTCTTCAGGGCAATATTCTGTTGGATGCTTACCGGGAGGCACCCGGCAGTCTGGATCTGGACGGAAACGGAAGGGTAAGCTACGTTTTACTGGAAGGAGAGAGCAGTCATCAGGATTCTCTGATTCGTACGGAATGGTCCGTGCAGACCTTAAAGAATGGTGGAGTGCCTCTGGAGAAGCTGACCGGCGGGATTGCCAACTGGGACAGAAGTCAGGCGGCGGCATTGATGGATCAGTGGCTGGAAGAGTATCCGGAAGAGATTGAGCTGGTAATCTGCAATAATGACGAGATGGCGCTGGGAGCGGCAGATTCTCTGGAACGCAGCGGCAGCGTACGTCAGGTGAAGGTGGTGGGGATCGACGGAACTCCCCAGGGTCTGGAGGGATTAAAGAGCGGCAAACTCTTTGGTACTGTAATCTGCGACAGTGAAGAGTATGCTGATGTGATCTTTGAGATTGCCGCTGCGGAAGCCCTTGGTCAAAATGTACAAGAAAAGGTCGAATTGAAGGATGAAAAGTATTATCAATGCGGTCAGAAAGCGCTGACAGGGGCAGATCTCCCCTGAATTATTGTGCAATCTGTGTGAAAAAACATTGGAAATTATTGGAAAAAGAAAAAAATAAAATAAAATCAATAAAACTCCGAATAAAAACATATGGAATTATGTACAAAAGCCTTTTATAATATTCTTGTCGGTGAGGGAAAATGACCAATCGACAGAATATAAATATAGGGAGGAACTTTTATTATGAGACTTCAGAAATTAACAGCAGTCAGCCTTGCAGCAGCGATGGCTATTTCCATGACAGCATGCTCCAGCAAACCGGCAGAGACACAGGCTCCGGCAACTGAGGCAGCAACAGAAGCCGCAACCGAGGCAGCAAAAGAGACTGTTGCAGAAGCAGTAGAGGGCAAGGATCCGGCAGAGGTTAAGATCGGTATCTCCATTTATCAGTTCGCTGATAACTTTATGACTCTGTATCGTCAGGAGTTAGAGAGATATTTGACCGAGGATTTAGGAGTTAAGAAAGAGAACATCTCCATCATGGATGGTAAGAATGACCAGGGTGAGCAGATGAACCAGATCAGAAACTTCATCACCACCGGTGTTGACGTTATGATTATCAACCTGGTACAGGCTTCTTCTGAGCCGACCGTTACTGAAGAGTGTGTAGCAGCAGGAATCCCGGTAGTTTATATTAACCGTGAGCCGGAAGCAGAGAGAGAGCAGGCTTGGGTAGACGAAGGAATTAAAGCTACATATGTAGGTGCAGACGCAAGACAGTCCGGTACCTTCCAGGGCGAGGAGATCGCAGAGCTGGAGAATCACGGCGATGCTGACGGTGACGGCGTTGTTCGTTACGTTATGGTTCAGGGTGACCCGGAGAACGTAGATGCTCAGTACAGAACAGAGAAATCTGTTGAGGCGTTAAAGGCAGCCGGTGTTGAGGTTGAAGAGCTGGTTAAGATGCGTGGTGACTGGGATCAGACAAAGGGCCAGGAGATTACCGCTAACGCATTATCTCAGCACGGCGCAAAGATCGATGTTGTATTCTGCAACAACGATGCAATGGCACTTGGTGCATTACAGGCAATCGAGGCAGCAGGCAGAAAAGTTAATGAAGATATCTACTTAGTAGGTGTTGATGCACTGGTTGAGTGTGTTGAGAACGTAATGAACGGTAAGATGACCGGTACCGTATTCAACGATCACTTTGGTCAGGCTCAGACTGCAGCTGATATGGCACTTGCTTTCGTAAATGGCGAGGAAGTTGCTAATGTCAACATGGTAGATTATGTAAAGGTTACACCTGAGAACGCAGCTGAGATTCTTGAAAAAATCAAATAATTCTGTGCCGCAGAGGTAACATGATAACGAATCGTCGGGTGTGTCAAATGTGGCACACCCGATTTTATGAAAGGAGAGAATGGGATGGCAGAGTACAGATTGGAAATGCACGGGGTCTCCAAAAGCTTCCCCGGCGTTAAGGCTCTGGACAAGATTAACCTGAAAGTCCGCCCGGGTACGGTTCATGCTCTCATGGGAGAGAACGGAGCCGGTAAGTCTACCCTGATGAAATGCCTTTTCGGCATTTATCACATGGACGAGGGTGAGGTTTTTCTGGATGGAAAGAAAGTAGAGGTTCACAATCCGGATGAAGCCCTTCAGATGGGAATGGCCATGGTACACCAGGAACTGCAGCCGATACCTGAGAGAACGGTAGCAGAGAATATGTATGCGGGCCGCTATCCGACGAAGAAGATTGGACCGCTTCAGATTGTGGATCATAAAAAGATGTTTGAAGAGACGGCCAAATGGCTGGATGATGTAAAGATGCCTTTCAATCCGAAAGCAAAGCTGGGAACCATGTCAATTGCGCAGATGCAGTCCGTTGAGATTGCCAAGGCAGTTTCTCTTCAGGCCCGAGTCGTAATTCTGGATGAGCCGACCTCCTCTTTAACAGACAATGAAGTAGAAGCGCTGTTCCGCATTATTCGGGATCTGAAATCCAGAGGCGTTTCTCTGATTTATATTTCTCATAAAATGGCAGAGATTCGGGAGATCTGTGATGAGATTACCATCATGCGTGATGGTACCTATGTTGGCTCCTGGGATATGAATGAAATTACAGATGAAGAAATTGTTAAGCAGATGGTAGGCCGTGAGCTGACCAACATCTATCCGCCGAAGAATGATGCTAAAGTGGGAGAAGTTCTTCTGGATGTCAGGGGATATTCCAGTATCCATGAGCGTTCCTTCCAGGATTGTTCCTTCCAGCTGCGCCGTGGTGAGATTCTCGGTTTCGGCGGTCTGGTGGGTGCACAGAGAACCGAGCTGATGGAAGCCATCTTCGGTATGCGTCATATTACCAAGGGCGAGATTTATATTAAAGGACAAAAAATGAATATTAAGCGTCCGCAGGATGCCATCCGCGGCGGTATCGGTATGATTACCGAGGATCGGCGTGGCACCGGTATCCTGGGATGCCTTTCCATAGCAGATAACGTATCTATTTCCTCACTGGATCAGTATGTGGAGATGGGCGTGAAGCTCAATAAGGGTAAGATAGAGAAGCTGGTACAGGATAATGTAGCCAAGCTTTCCATCAAGACTCCCAGCAGCAAGACATTGATTCAGTCGCTTTCCGGTGGTAACCAGCAGAAGGTGCTGATCTCCCGTTGGCTGGCTAATAACCCGGATATCCTGATTCTGGACGAGCCGACCCGTGGTATCGACGTTGGTGCAAAATACGAGATTTATCAGATTATGATTGATCTGGCAAAACAGGGCAAGGGTATTATCATGATTTCCTCCGAGATGCCGGAGTTAATCGGTATGTCCAATCGTATTCTCGTTATGTGTAACGGTCACATCACCGGCGAGGTACAGGGAGAAGAAGCAACTCAGGAGCGCATCATGAGTTATGCGACTCAGTTCAATAAGTAGGAGGAAAAGAGAATGGATAAGAAATCACTGAATGTAAAAGATATTCTGATCAATAATGGTATTATCATACTGATTCTTCTGATGGTTCTCTTTGTGGGTGTAACCAAAGAGAATTTCTTCAGTGCAAACAACTTCAGCAACGTATCAATTAACGTTGCCTGCCGTTTCATCATCGCAGTCGGCGTATCCGGCTGTCTGATTACCAAAGGTACTGACCTGTCCGCAGGACGTGTAGTAGGTCTTGCAGCTTGTCTGGCAGGTACACTGCTTCAGAAGGCAGACTACAGCGGCCGCTTTGAGCTGACCAAGAATTTCCCGGAATTAAATGTATGGGTTATCCTTTTGCTCTGTGTAGCTATCTGCTGTCTCTTCGGTTTAATTAACGGTATTGTAGTTGCGTACTTAAATGTACCTGCCTTCATCGGCACTCTGGGTATGCAGCTGATCGTTTATGGTATCAACCTGGTTTATACCAAGTCCATCCCGATCGGTGGTTATCGTACCGATTATACTACCATCGCCAATGGTAAACTGTTCGGCGTATTCCCGTACCTGTTTATCATCGCAATTGTGATCGGTCTCATCATGTGGTTTGTATATAACTACACCCGTCACGGCAAATACATGTACGCAATCGGCGGCAACGAGGCAGCAGCGGAAGTAGCCGGCGTAAACGTAAAGAAAACAAAGATTATCATCTACGTAACCGCTACCGCTCTGTACGCCATCGCAGGTTTCCTGCTGGGTGCAAAATCCGGCGGCGCATCCGTAAACATGGGCCAGGGCTATGAGCTGGAAGCTATCGCAGCTTGTACCATCGGTGGTGTATCCGTAAACGGTGGTATCGGACGTGTATCCGGCGTAGTTGTCGGTGTTCTTGTATTCGAGTTACTGAAAACCTGTCTCCAGTTCCTCGGCATCGACCCCAACTACCAGTATATCGCACAGGGTATCGTAATCGTAGTAGCTATCGCATTGGATATTAGGAAATACATCGCGAAGAAGTAGAGCAGTGCAAAAAAAGACAGCCCGAAAGATGCGTCATGCTTGCATGAAAGCAGCTTTCGGGCTGTCTTTTTTTATAGGGCGGAGCCCCGCGAATCGAGATGGAGCGAAGCGGAATCGAGATGCGCGAGCACTGCGGAGTAGTGGGACGCAATGCGTCATGCTTGCATGAAAGCAGCTTTCGGGCTGTCTTTTTTTATAGGGCGAAGCCCCGCGAATCGAGATGGAGCGAAGCGGAATCGAGATGCGCGAGCACTGCGGAGTAGTGGGAGGAGATAGGGCGGAGCCCCGCGAATCGTAAGCAAATCTTAATTCGGCATCATATAAAAATATGTTATACTGAAACCAAAAAAGAAAAAGCTTTTATGTTTATTATCAGCTACATCGGAAAGGAGCCCGTCCCCATGTTCCAACGCAAAAATCGAGAAGTCTTAATTACCAATGATCCCGCCTGGTATGGCCGTTCCCTGCAGGCGCTGATACAGAAGAATATCCCATACAAAACAAAAACCATAAACACCGGTTCTCAGAATCGAAGGACAGGAACCATGATGGGCCAGTTCGGCGAAAACATCTCTCTGCAAATCCTTTACTACATCTACGTTTCCGAAGTGGATTATGAAAATGCGGTTTATCTGATTCAAAAATGTAAAAATATATAGTATAATAGATCTCATTCAAAAAAGATATTCGGGCAACAAGGAAAAAACGAAAGGAATCTTATGATGATGAGTGAACAGGAAAACATACTGGAAGAGGAAGCTCTGACTGAACCAGAACTGGAACGCCGTCGCTTAGAAGAGGAAAATGAGCGTCTCCGCAAAGAGTTAGAATACATAAAAGAAAAAAATCTGAAGGAACGTATCTACGATCACGTCAATGTTTCCGTCCGTACCATGGATATTTTCATTGGTATTATGGTGGTTCTGTTTGTTGTGGTGATTGTGATCGGATTATTGAATCGGTAAGCAGCAGACCGGCTGTAAAGAAAACGCCTCCTATTCCGGAGACGTTTCCTTCATCGCCAGTCTGCTGTTCTGATATTCTCCGGTAAAGGTCACATCTTTTGTAAACCAGTCCGGGGCCTGAAAGGCCATAGCCTCTTCTTCACTGGGAAATTCCACCTCAGCCAGCATCAGTCCCTGATATGCTCCCTCGAAGAGATCCAGTTCAATGGTATAGGCTGTTCCCTCCAGGGGAATCAGATACCGTTTTTTTGTGAGGATCTGTCCGTCTGCTTTCTTCAACAGATGCAGGTAGCCTTCCTCTGTCAGCGGGAGATTGTATTCCTCCCTGGAGAGCAGTCCCTTTGATTTATACGTCAGGTAAAATGTGTCATCTTCCCGGCGCACTCGGACCACCGGTTCTGTGCAGAGGTAAGCCTGCTCAATGAAATGACAGGGGTATTGCTCCAGATGTTCCGGCGGTGTTTCAATATAATATTTTCGTTCGATTTCCATAGCAGCTCCTTTCTGTTTGCCTTTTAGTATATACATTTTGTGAAAAAAAGTCAAAAAGAAGTGACAAATCGGGCTGCTTTGAAGTATAATAGGAGAACAATATTTTTGTCCGTCATATATCGGAGAAATCCGGAAAGAAAAAGGAGATGGAACGATGTGGAGTATTAGAGATATGAAGGAGAGAGGCTGGAGCTGGGTTCGCACCATGTTTGGTCCGGCTTATCTGGCCTGTCTGATTTCTTTTGCGTTAAACGGTTTAGGCAATCGACAGCTGAATCCTCTGCTTTCCGCCGGAACGGCAAATTCCTGGATGGACAGACTGCAGATGGTGGGCCCGGTTCAGATGTTTTTTCTGCTGCTCAGTTTTTCTGCTATGGCAATGCTGATCGGAATCGGAAGCCTGCTTTTTAAATTCTGTATTTTAAATCCGGTGGAAGCGGGGGTCTGCCGTTACTTCCTTCTGAGTCGGGAACAGGGGCAGCCTGCGGAACTGAAAACGGTATTTTATGCGTTTACCTGCGGATCCTATTGGAATGTAATTAAGATCTTATTTTTGAGGGATTTATATACCTTTTTATGGACCCTGCTTCTGGTAGTTCCGGGGATCTATAAGGGGCTGGAGTATACGATGATTCCCTGGCTTCTGGCGGAGCAGCCGGATCTTGACAGCAGGGAGGTATTTTCAAGAACCAGGGAGATGATGGACGGGAACCGGATGCATGTATTTCTTCTGAGCCTTTCCTTTATCGGCTGGTATCTGCTGGCAGCGATAGCCGCAGGTCTGTTGGGAATGCCGTTAAAGCTTTTGCCGTTTTCGGAAATCGTATTCCTGTCGGCATGGTTGGATGGTCTGATGGGACTTTTGGTGCATACCTATGAGAATGCGTCAATGACGGAGCTTTATCTGTACCTGCAGTCTCCTGTCATAGTTGAGGAAACAGGCACTTTATAATTATATAAACATTCAAGAGGGAGAATGAATATGAAGGAAGTATACGCATTTTTAGCGGAAGGATTGGAAGAAGTGGAATGTCTGGCAGCAGCCGATGTGATGGCCCGCGCCGGAATCAAGGTGACGTTGGTGTCAATTACCGGAAAGAAGAAGGTAAAGGGGTCCCATGGATTTAAGCTGAAGGCAGATGTGCTTCTGGAGGATGCAGATCTGTCAAAGGCGGATGTCTTGTTCCTTCCGGGAGGTATGCCGGGGACAAAGAATTTAAAGAACTGTCAGCCGCTTTGTGAGTCGCTTCTAAAAGCAGATAAGGAAGGACGCCGTCTGGCGGCTATCTGTGCGGCACCCAGTGTATTAGGTGATCTGGGACTGCTGAAGGGAAAGAAGGCGACCTGCTATCCGGGCTGGGAATCTCATTTAAATGGTGCGATTCTGACCGGGGCCGGTGTTGTGACCGATGGCAATATTACGACAGCCAGAGGACTTGGATATGCGCTGGATCTGGGTTTGGAGCTGGTTTCTCTTCTGGTAAGTGAAGCAG
>JAEDOC010000185.1 GCA_016302185.1 Clostridium sp.
TCACACAGGAGCGCCGGCTTACGCGACGCTCCAGGTTACTCAATTATATCTCTATTTTTCCTCTTCCGCCGGAGCTTCCTCCGCCTCCGGTGCGTTATGAGACTCGGTAATAATCACAACCGTCTCTTCCGGATCAATCATCAGATCCACGTCCTTATCGGAAGCAATTTCCAGATCCTTGACCTTGACAGAATCACCCACTCTCAGCTTTGCCAGATCAATCTCAACCTTTTCTACCAGAGCGGATGGCAGTGCCTTGAACGGAATCTCCTCCAGCTTCTGCTGGATTACGCCCTCTGTTACCTTATCATGATTCAGAAGAATTACTTCCGCAACCGAATGAACCTTCTCACCGCTTACCAGCGCCTGAAAATCAATCTCTTCTACCTGATTCTTCATCGCATTGAAATCAATCTCTTTAATTAATACATCCAGCTGCTGCCCGTCTACGTCCAGCATAATCTGGCTGCCTTTATTCTTTGTACGAAGAAGCTGCTCCGCATCCTTCTTGGTAATCTGCACCGGAATCGAACCCTGAATTTCTCTGCCAAATACATTGCCGGTTACGAATCCTTCCCGTCTAAGCTTTTTGGCCTTTGTCTGCATATCTCTTTTTTCAGCTTTTAAAGTAGTCATTTGTCTTTTCCTCCATTCACTGAGCTTAGCGGCCTTTTAAACGAGGTCAGTTAAGTTTCTTTTTTCTTTACGGCTACGTTATAGCACCGCGTATCAGCAGTGTCAATAGGAGAGTGCCAGAATTCACATTTCCTTCAAACTTCCACAATATTCTGACGTTTTATCGTGTAAAATCCTTTTCGATTACGTTCCAGGCAGCGTCAATACTGAAGTGATCCCTGATGTATTCCTGGGTCTTTTCCGACAGGCGCAGAAGCTCTGCTTCGTTCTGATAAAGGGTCACAACAGCATCGGCGAACTCTGACGGATCGTCTTTCACCACCAGAACATCCTCGACTCCCGGGATTCCTTCGCTTCCCACGGAGGTGGTTACAATGGGCGCTCCGTTATAGATGGCCTCCACCACCTTACCCTTGACACCGGCGCCATAGCGCAGCGGCACCACGACGATACGGCAATTCCGGTAGAGCTCCGAGAGTTCCTCTTCCGAAACAAAGCCTTTGACAATAATGCCGTTTCCCGGCTGTTCCAGCGCTTTGATCTCTTCTGTCACTTTTGAACCAACTACATAAAAATTCACCGGAAGCGTCTCTCGGATTCTCGGAAATACTTCCTTTGCGAACCAGAGCACTGCATCGGCATTCGGCGGGTGAGCAAAGCCGCCCACAAACAGCAGTCCTTCCCGCTTTGCAAAGTCTTTATTCAGGTTCTCTAAAAATTCTTCATATACATAGGCGGTAATGGCCTTTACCGGAATACTCTCATCCTGCTCATGGATCGCCTCCTCCTCCACATAGGAAGGATAATAGGACATGGCTGCCTTGCGCATCAGAGTGAACTCAATGGATTTCCAGTAATCCGACTCCCGTTTCTTTTTCACATCCCCGGTCAGCTCATACTCCCGGAACTCCCGGAGGAAATGAAGGTCATGACCGTAATATATAATCTTGATATCCGTATGCTCTTTGATAAAATCCACATATTTCGTCGCAATATGCGGACGGTTCAGATAAGCAAAGCTGATCTCTTTTCCGTTCTTTTCCAGCCAGTCCCAGATACCGGTCACATATTCCTGCCCGTAGAGCACCTCGATCCCCATCTGCTGCAGCGTCGTGGTATATGGCTCCTCATGGAGATAGTTGTCTCCGATAAACTTCACCACAAAGCCCTTCTTCAGAAACATCTTCAAATACTGGAACGTGGTCTTGGAACCGGCATCCCGATCATAGGTGGGCACATAATGATCCACCACCACGATAATCGGCTTGCCCATACTGCGCTCTCTGGCCCGGAACGGATTGGGATTGCCGGTGTTGACACACTGCTTCTTAAATTCCTCTTTCCATTTTTCCTTCAGCTTCTCGCTGTTCTCCACCTGATACCGCTTTAAGCCTGTACCGTTCACGTCCGTACCGTTGGAAATACCCTCGAAATGGATTACTTTGGAGCGTGGCTGGTACACCACCCGGTAGCCTGCCTTGCGCACCTCAAAAGCCAGATCCGAATCCTCGCAGTAGGCCGGGGCAAAGCGCTCGTCAAAGCCGCCAATCTGCTCCCACAGCTTCCGGGACAGAAGGATCGCCGCACCGGAAATATAATCCACGTCCTTCACATAGTTATATTCCGCCTTGTCCGGATCATCCAGACGGCCATAATTCCAGCCGGAACCATCGCTCCAGATGATACCGCCGGCCTCCTGCAGCCGTCCGTCCGGGTAGACCAGCTTTGATCCAACCATACCGATGGTATCGTCAGATTCAATCAGATCTACCAGCGAGCTGAGCCAGCCCTCCGTCACCTGGGTATCGTTATTCAGGAACATGATATATTTTCCCCTGGCCGCCTTCGCCGCCTGGTTGCAGTTGCGAAGAAAGCCCTGATTGGTCGAATTCCGGCAGATCACCAGATTCTCGGCAAACTCATTTAAATGCTCCGTCGCATCCGTGGACACATCATCCGCAATGATTACTTCATAGCTGACATCCTTTGTATGCTCCAGAATGGAGCGCAGGCAGAGGTAGGTGTACTGAATCTGGTTATACACCGGAATCACAATCGAAACCACGGGAGCCGCTTCCGGTGTTCCATCCGCCCCTGTCTTTGGAAATACCAGTTTTCCGGAAGTCAGATAGTCATCGCCGATCTCAAAATGACCCTTGATCCGGTTTTTCCCCTCCTCCGAGGTATACATAGAAATATACGTTACCGGGTGGAGCAGGGTATTCTTACAATACCCCAGAATCTTACGTTTCCGGCTTCCGCGGGGGAATTTCTGATTAAAGATCCTTCCCAGCTTCCGCTTTACTTTAAAAATGATCGCTTCGTGACGGTTTAAATAAGCCAGTGTCTTCGCCATCTCCCCGTTTTCCCGCCGCAGAT
>JAEDOC010000051.1 GCA_016302185.1 Clostridium sp.
CCCGACCCACGGCTTAGAAGGCCGTTGCTCTATCCAGCTGAGCTACAGACTCATATTCATTTTGTGACTGCCAAACTTGCATGGCATATAAACTTTACCCGCCGCGGCTCATCCGCCAACTGCGACACTGTCTCGCTGACAGCAAAAGTAGTATATACTAAATCGCGCAGGCTGTCAAGCACAAATTGTAGAAATTTTTAAAAAAATTTTTTCAACTCAACGCGTAGTCCGGCAGACCCCCGCCGGACAGACTCTTCCTCACAACGTTTCTTTCTCATACGGCAGAAATTCCGTCAAAAAATTTTTCTCCCGCAGTGCAGCTTCAATCTCATCCAGTATCTCATCCTGCTCCGCAGATACATGATGAAAATGATAGCCGGAGGTCACATTCATCAGCGGTGTGGATTTTCCGGTCCGCAGATGGTTCATGAATACCTGTACATCCCGGCGGTTCTTGATGTTTAACGGCGCTGTCATCTTACCGTATACCCGATGATTTACCATCACATCTTCCACACAACCGCCCAGATCCACGATTGTGTTCAGCTCCTCCTCCGTCTGCTCATTCGTATGACACATCTTAAAGAGCCGGACAGCCTTTTTCGGTTCATCCAGCAGATATCCCCTGGCCGTGGCCAGAATCTGATACCCTTCCGTCCGCAGCAGGGCGATATCCTGCACCACCACCTGGCGGCTGACGCCGGTCGCACTTCCCAGGGCTCCGCCGGAAAGCGGAACAGACGACTGCCGCATCAATGTCAGTATTTGTTTTCTTCGCTCCGTTCCGCTCATCATACACTTATTCCTCCACTGCCCGCAGGTGTTTTAAACTGATATCCAGAATCGGTGCAGAATGAGTCAGCGCACCGCTGGATACATAATCTACTCCCAGCGCTGTAATTGTTTTGATATTTTCCTTTGTCATATTTCCGGAACACTCTGTTTCCGCACGGCCATCAATGATACGAATCGCCTCTGACATCTGCTCCGGTGTCATATTATCCAGCATGATAATGTCCGCACCTGCCTCCACTGCTTCCTTTACCATATCCAGAGTCTCCGTTTCAACTTCAATCTTACGAACAAACGGAGCATAGGCCTTCGCTGCCAGCACCGCTTCTTTCACGCCCCCGGCCGCATCAATATGATTATCCTTCAGGAGGACACCATCCGACAGATTATAGCGATGGTTGGAACCGCCTCCCACCTTTACCGCATATTTTTCAAATATACGCATACAAGGAGTTGTCTTTCTGGTATCCAGAAGTGTTGTCTTCGTTCCTTCCAGAAGCTTTGTCACCGCTCTGGTATAGGTCGCAATTCCGCTCATCCGCTGCAGATAATTCAACGCCGTCCTCTCTCCGGACAGAAGTACCCGGATATCACCGGTCACCGTTGCCAGATGCTGTCCTTTTTTTACCTCATCGCCATCCTTCACATCAAAAACAACAGTTGTTGCCGGATCCAGCAGCCAGAAGACTCTCTCAAATACACCAAGACCGGCGATGATACCGTCCTCCTTACAGATTAACTGCACTTCTCCTTTTTTATACTCCGGCATCACAGAGTTTGTTGTCACATCCTCGCTGTTGATGTCCTCTTCCAGCGCCAGACGAATATATTTATCAGCAGCAAGCTGCATGGTAATTGGATTCATACCGTTTCCTCTCTTTCTGACCTTCCGCAATACAAATCGCGGCGGTTCTCTGTTCTTTCTCAATCCGCGCAGCGGCTCTCTCCGCAAATACCAGGCTCTCCAGAAGACTGTTGCTGGCCAGCCGGTTCTTCCCGTGAACGCCGTTGCAGCTGGTTTCTCCCACAGCATACAGATGTGCCATGGTGGTCTCCGAATTCGAATCTACGTGGACTCCGCCCATGAAATAGTGCTGGGCCGGAACAACCGGGATCGGTTCCCTCGTAATATCATAGCCTTCCTGCAGGCAGGTTCTATAGATATTGGGAAAATGGTGCAGTATCGTCTCTTTCGACACCTTTTCAAAAGAAAGCCACACATGACGGCTGCCCTCCTTCTCCATCTCCTTCTGAATCGCCCGGGAAACCACATCCCTGGGAAGCAGCTCGTCCACAAACCGTTCACCGCGGTTATTTAACAAAATCGCTCCTTCTCCCCGGGCCGACTCCGAGATCAGAAAGCTTCTTCCCGGTTTCTCCGTATACAGGCTGGTGGGATGAATCTGAACATAATCCAGATGCTCCAGCTCCACACTGTGTTTTTTCGCCACCCGCAGGGCATCTCCGGTCAGACTGGGAAAATTAGTGGAGTGTTCATACAGACCGCCGATTCCTCCCGTGGCCAGTACCGTATCCTTTGCGTGAATAAGAAGCTGGTCTCCTTCCCTTGTCTCTGCCACCATACCGGTACATCGTCCCTGGGAGGTCAGGAGATCGGTCATCATCGTATATTCCAGAATTGTCACATTGGGCAGGGCCTTCACATGGCGCTGCAGAGTCTCGGTAATCTCTTTTCCCGTTACATCCTCATGGAAGCAGATTCTGGGTTTGGAATGGGCCCCTTCTTTGGTATACTGAAGGCTTCCATCCGGGTTCTTATTAAATCTTACACCCAACTCCACCAGCTGGTCAATCACATTCCGGCTGGAACGTATCATAATATCCACGCTTTCCTTCCTGTTCTCGTAATGACCGGCCCGCATGGTATCCTCAAAGAAGGAATCATAATCTTCATCATCTCTCAGAACGCAGATCCCGCCCTGTGCCAGCATGGAATCACAGCTTTTCATATCTTCTTTACAGATCATCAGTACCTTCAGCTCCCTGGGAAGATGCAGGGCTGTAAACAGTCCTCCCACCCCGACACCGGCAATCGCCACATCGACGGTTATCTCTTTCTTCATGACTGCCTCCCCCTTTACTTTGCCAGCTCCAGCATTCTGGTCAATGTCCTGCCGGCAGCTTCTGCCTGTTTCGGATTCACCGACGCACGGTTTTCTCCGGTCTTTAAGACGTGAAGCACTTTCTCCAGTGTAATCAGCTTCATATCACGACAGACCGGCTCGGTCTCCGGAAAATAGAACTGTTTTCCCGGATTCTGACGTTCCAGCTCATATCGGACACCCGTCTCCGTACCGATGATAAACTCTTTCTTTTCACTGGCCGTGGCATATTTGATAATTCCTGAGGTGGATCCCACGTAATCCGCGATCCGGATTACCTCACTCCTGCATTCCGGGTGTACCAGGATCTCCGCTTCCGGATGTTCTTCGGCCAGTTTTTTTAATTCCTGTACCTGAATTGCCTCATGAATCGGACAGTAGCCCTTCACCAGAAGCACATTTTTTTCCGGCACCTGTTCCGCCACAAAACGGCCCAGGTTCTTATCCGGAATAAACAAAATATTCTTGTTCGGCAGATTTCTTACGATAGATACCGCATTCGCAGAGGTCACACAGACATCAGCCCAGGACTTAATCTCCGCAGTGGAGTTGATATAGCACACTACCGCCAGATCCTCATAGGTTCTCCGGGCCTCGTCCACCTCTTCTCTGGTTACCATATGGGCCATCGGGCAGTCCGCTGCCGCATCCGGCATCAGCACCTGTTTCTCAGGGCTCAACATACACCCGCTCTCTCCCATAAAAGATACGCCGCAGTACACCAGTATCCGGTTAGGCAGTCCTGCCGCAATCTTACTTAAATAGAAGGAATCGCCAATATAGTCCGCGATGGCCTGCACCTCGGGCTCCACATAATAGTGTGCCAGGATGACCGCATCCTTCTCTTCTTTTAACTGTTTTATCTCTTCCTGTATCGTCATCTTATCCTCGATTCTGCCGCCCCATGCGGCGCTTTCCTTAACACGCAGGGTACAGTATAGCACTTTTTGTTTCATGTGACAAGACACATGTTAAAAATGTTGTCTATTGAAATTGACGATAAAAAAAGCAGCCTCCGGCATATGATATGCCCTGGCTGCTGCATCATTCTGCATAAGCTCACAGATACTTCTGCTGATATGTGATTTCGCCTTCCTCCCCCAGCTCCATTACCATATAGCTGGGTTTACGGCCTTCCTGGCGTGGAAAAGACAGACTTCCGGGATTTAAGATCGTCACATCCTCCTTTACATCCAGATATGGTTTATGCGTGTGTCCATACATGGCGATCTGAACCTTGCGATCTCTGGCTTCATCCAGAAGACGCTCCGGTCCCACCGAGACACTGTAGAAATGACCATGGGTCAGAAAGGCCCGATATCTTCCGATACTTATCTCCTTTTCCCGATCCAGATTGGAAAAGAAGTCATTGTTTCCCAGAACCATATGTACCTGACATTTCTCATTCTGTTCTTTACACCAGGCGGTGATCACATCCTCGCTTCCTTCCGCGTCTCCCAGATGGATCAGCATATCAAAGGGAGCTTCCGCTTCAATCACAGCCTGCAGATTCCCGTCCCTCCGATGGGTATCACTGACAATCAGTACCTTCACCTGTCATCCCTCCAATGCTTTTTTCAGCTCAAGCTTCATCAGTTCCAGCGCTTTTCCCCGATGACTGATCTTATTCTTTTCCTCCATGGTCAGTTCCGCCGATGTCTTTCCGTATTCCGGAAGATAAAGAATCGGATCGTAACCAAAACCTCCATTTCCCGCCGGCTCCTCTGCAATCAGGCCTTCCATCGCCGCTTCCGTATGAAGCACTCTGCCATCCGGAAGAACCGCCGCGATATTGCACATAAAACGGGCGCTGCGCTCCTGCCCCCTCGCATTCCTGCACCGGTCAATGAGAGCTCTGTTTTTCTCTGAATACGGAGTATCCTCGCCCAGATAACGGGCAGAATAGACGCCGGGTTCCCCATTCAGGCAGTCAATCACCAGCCCGGAATCATCAGCCAGAACGATTCCTCCGGTCACTTCCCAGACTGTCCTGGCCTTAATCTCCGCATTTTCCTTAAATGTCGTTCCATCCTCCACGATCTCACCGGAAAATCCAGCCTCTCTCATGGTGACAATCTCCCGTCCCAGATCTTTTAAGATCATCCGAATCTCTCTTAATTTTCCTGCATTTCCCGTCGCAAATACGATCTTCTCCTTCATCCTTCGTTTCATCCCTTCCAAATATTCACAGATGCCGCATCCGCTGCTTCGTTCTCTTTCTCTCTGTCTATGGTTCTTGTGTACGCCTTCAGACATACATTACATCTCTGTTTTTCCTCCACCCGTTCCCAGGAGGTGCCCCGAAAACTGATGTAGCCTTCCCCGTCACTTAAATCCACGGTCAAATCCTTATCCGGTGAATTATACTCAATCGCCACCGGATGAACAGAACCGGGTGTTGTGATATGTACAATCACTGCAAATTTTTTTCCTTCTTCCAGTTCCACCGGTCTCTGAAGCGGAATCGTATAGAATCCGGCATTCTGAAGCGTCCCGGATGCCGCCAGATGCCGCCGCCCGAACTGGGCACTGCCCTCCACATCAGTCACGGTAAATACCTCATAGGATGTCTCCGGTCCGGTGGCATAGAAGCCCACCGCCGCCAGCTCTTCGTGGGAACCGGCCGTATAAACATTGGCAAAAAAGGCATTATCCCTGCCGTATCCCAGCTGCCCTACCCAGCCGCACAGATCTGACTGGTAAATAGAATCATAATTATCCGGTGCCTCCACGCCGGAATAAAGAATGTTGTGAATTCCGATATTGACGTCATAATAGGAAACATAGAAATAACCGTCTTCTCCGAACTCACCGCCCCAGCTGTTGGCACAGATAAAGGCGCCGTCCTCCTCGGGCATCTGAACAAAATTTTCCTTCGGATACGTATCATCCCAGCCGATGATTACCACATCATGGTTTGGGCGGGCCGTTCCGCGATAACAGTAGGCTCCCTTTTCCCTGTTATAATAATGAGCGTCGTCCTGTCCGGTTACCATGGAGGTATAGAGTGAACTCTGCACACCTCCGTAGAGGAACACCGCCCGCTTGATTTCTTCATAATTCTTCTCCGGCAGCACCTGAATCTCCTGCACATGACAGGCCGGTGTCAGCCCGGAAGGAGAATATCCGTCGCCGTACGGATCCTGTTCTTCCAGAACCGGTCCCTGCCAGGCCAGAAGGTACGCCATGGACATGGTATACTCCCCACCGTCATTCTGGCTCAGATGAAAGCTGTTCTGAAGTGACATGTGATCCTCCGAAAAGCTGAACCGCCGTTCCGGCAGAAGACTGCTCTCCAGAGCCATCATGGACGCAAATGCCCAGCAGGTTCCTAAGCTCCCCTGATTCTTTACCTGGGGAGCCCGTCCTTCCTCCCGGTAATCATAGGAAACCGGAAGATACTCTTCTGTCTCCCGGCTGCTGATCTGAAGTTTTCTTTCCTCCGGCTTCCACTCCCAGGCAAAGGAAAATGCCCGTTCCAGCGCTTCCAGAGGAACATACAGTTCCCCGTTCAGTCGCACAAACGCATTGGAAAGCTCCATCTCCTGACCGCTCTGTGTCCTGTCTCCTACAAGAAGCCGCCGGCTTCCCTCCTGCATCTCAGCCCGTTTCTCTCCCCGCCGCATCACCAGGCGGGAATCTTCGGTAAGAAAAGCGGCGCAGGAAAACTCCTCCGGCAGAAGCCGGATCGGAATCAGGAACTTCCCGTTTGTATCCATTCTTGGGGCGGGCCCTGTCTGCAGTTTCTTTCCGACGGCGCCATCCACCTCCAACACAATTCCTTTCCGGTTCACTTCTTCCGAAATCATAGAATACCACTCCGCCTGCCAGAATCCTTCTCCGCTTCGAATCACCGTCTCTCCGGCCGGCCGTTCCCGGCCGGATGCGATGGCAAAGACTGCCAGAAGAACAAAAAGTATAAAATAAATCGATTTACGCCTCAACTGTCTCCCCTGCTTTTCTTCTTGGAGGTTTCGGCCCCATAAACTGATAGTAATAGGTCTTCATCATTCCATTGTAAATCTTGCGGTTCTTGTCCGCCTTTCTTCCGATGCAGCGTTCCGCATCTTCGAAAGAAGTGATCAGATACATGGACCAGGCATCCAGCGCACGGTACCGCTCTCCGATACACCGATACAACGCCGGAAGATTCTTCTTCTCCTCAATTCGCTCTCCATAGGGCGGATTGGTAATAATAAAGCCATATTTTTTTGGATGGCTCAGCTCCTCCACGGAACGCTGCTGGAAATGGATCAGGTGATCCACGCCGGCCCGCTTCGCATTTTCTCTCGCCGCCCGGATCACATCCCCGTCAATATCATAGCCCTGGATATCCACCTCGACCGTATCATCCACCAGCTCTGTTGCCTCGTCAATGGCATCGTACCAGCATTTGCGCGGGATCAGATTCTTCCAGTCCTCCGCAAGAAAAGAACGGTTCATTCCCGGCGCGATATTGGCAGCGATCATGGCTGCCTCGATAGGAACGGTACCGCTGCCACAGAAGGGATCCACCAGAATCCGATCTTTTTTCCACGGAGTCAGGAGAATCAGTGCCGCTGCCAGTGTCTCCGTGATCGGTGCCTTACTGGTCTGCTGGCGGTATCCCCGCTTGTGCAGGGATTCCCCGCTGGTATCAATTCCCACTGTCACCTGATCCTTATAGAAAAACACCCGCAGCGGATATTCACATCCGGTCTCCGGCATGCGTTCCAGATCAAATTCCTCCTGCATCCGGCGGGCAATGGCCTTCTTCATAATCCTCTGGATATCCGACGGACTGAACAGCTTGCTGTTGATGGATGATGCCTTCTTTACCCAGCATTTGCCGTCCTTAGGGAGATACTTTTCCCAGGGAATCGCACGAGTCTTCTCGAACAGCTCGTCAAAGGTCACCGCCTGAAAGCTTCCCACCTTCAGAAGCACCCGTTCCGCGGTCCGAAGGAAAATATTGGCACGGCAGATGGCATCCGCGTCCCCCTCAAAGGTCACACGGCCGTTCTCCACCTCCGTCACCTCATACCCCAGATCTATAATCTCTCTTTTTAAAACCGCCTCCAGGCCAAAATGGCAGGGGGCAATCAATTCAAATCGCTCCAAATTACAAACCTCTTTCTCTTTGCCGTAATTGATTTTTCAACTAATATTCTAATTGACCTTTTTCCTCCTGTCAATGCGGTTTTCTCTCCTCATATCTTCCCCGGTAAAACCGGTAACCGCCTCCCAGATTATACACCCTGGCGCCTCTGCGATCGAAATAATTACAGACCAGCATACTCTCACTGCCGCGGGAACAATAAAACAGAATGGGAGATCCATCCGACAGCTGCTCAAAAGCCTGCTCCGGATCCTGCATCAGTTCTTCGTAAGGAAAATTCAGCGCTGCAGATAAATGGGACTGCTGATAGGACTTCGGATCTCTTAAATCAATGATTTTTCCGGTATATCCCCGTTCCAGCCATCGATCCAGGCGCATTACCGGTACGGTTTCATACATCTTACGTACCTCCTGTCCATCCTTACTGTATTATATTCTGCTTTTCCAAATTGGCGAAACAGAAAAAAGCGCCTTCTGCCGGCGGCAGAAAGCGCTCCTTCCTCCGGAAGCTCCGGATTAATTTCTGTTGTTGTTCTCCATATTGTTCTGAGAACTGTTTCTGTTGCTGTTTCTGGTACTGTCCTGAGAATTATTCCGGCTGCTGTTCTGGGAACTGTTTCTGGAATAATCCTGAGAATTGTTTCTGCTGGTGTTTCTGGTACTGTCCTGAGAATTATTTCTGCTGGTGTTGTTCTCCATATCATTGTAATTATTTCTGCTGGACATCTGATTACCTCCTAACTGTGTATTTACGTTACATCGTTAGTATGGCTGTATCTTTCTGTTTTATTCAGAAATTCAAAAAAAATGAACGGGCAGCCCGTAAAGGCACGCTCCCGTTCGATTATGTATCCTTAATTTTATATCCGATGCTTCTGCCTACCCCAGTACATTGACAATCTTCAGCGGTGTTCTGTAATCCCACGGAGAAGTCTTGATACCCGTTTTCTCGGTAGAGGCATGAACTACTCTGCCATCTCCGATATACATGGCAACATGATTGATCTTGGATCCCTTTCCGTAGAAAATCAAATCACCGGGCTGCATCTGATCTGCACTGACCGATACTCCCTGAGCCGCCTGGTAGGTAGAAGAGCGTTCCAGGCTGACTCCTGCGCCATACTTCATGACATAGCGGGTAAAACCGGAACAATCCACGCCGGTATGAGGATCATTGCCGCCGTACACATAACTTCCGCCAACGAAAGAGAGTGCATAATCCACAACACTCTGGCGAAGATTCTGCATGGACTGCTTCTCGATAAATGCTTCTGCTGCCGCATTGGCTTCTTTCATCGTAGACTCTACCTTTGTAAGAGCAGCCTCACTCTGATCCTTTAAGTAACCTTCCAGATCTCCGGCTGCATTCTCCAGCCAGTTCCGATCGGACTGTTCCAGAATCGCCCCTGTGCTTTCCTGCTGTGCCATCGCCACTACCTCTGCCTCTGCCGCCTCTTCACCGTCCTCCGGTGCGGCATATGCCGTTCCATGACCCGCTGCACTGATCAGCATGCATGCACAAAGCAGTCCAAACAGTTTCTTTGCCTTACAAAATCTCATCTAAAATCTCCTTGATTACCAATGCTTCCCGCATCTTTTTAACAAAAACTATAATTTGTGTTACTTTTTTCTTTCTAAATGTTACGCAAATATTAAATCTTGTTACGATGCTATTATATTTACTTTTCACAATTTTGTCAAGGTGAATCAGGGAGTTTTATAATTATTTCATAATTTCTCGTCACAGCAGGACAGAGTGAACCAGAAGGCTACTCCGTTCTCCCGGTTCTCCACACCATACTCCTGGTGGTGGGATTCCATGATGGCTTTCACGATAGACAGACCGATACCGCTGCCGCCGTAGGCTCTGGTCCTGGCCTTGTCCACCTTATAAAACTTGGTCCACAGATTCGGCAGATCCTCCTCGGGAATCGGATTGCCCGTATTGAAGAATGTTACCCTCACCCGGGAGCCATCCGCCTCTTTTTCCGCCGTAATACGGATCAGCTTCTCGCCTTCTGCATGATTCATCGCATTATTTAAATAATTGGTTACCACCTCTTCCATCTTAAATTCATCCGCATTTACCATCAGATGTTCCTTACAGTCTACCTCCAGCCGAATCTCCTTCTGCTTCAGTACCAGATTAGAAGCCGAGGTCACACCGTCGATCAGCTCTTTTAAGTCAAACGGCTCTAAGGACAGCTCTTCCCGGCCAAACTCCAGCGCAGTCAGCGTCAGAAGCTGTTTTACCATCCGGTTCATCTTTCCGGCCTCGTCCATGATAACCTCACAGTAATAATCCCGGTTTTCCTGATCCTCGGCCATACCTTCCACCAGTCCCTCCGCATAGCCCTGAATCAAAGCAATGGGTGTCTTCAGCTCATGGGATACGTTGGCAATAAATTCCTTTCGCAGCTCATCAATCTGAATTTTCTCTTCAATATCCTTCTGCAGCTGCCGGTTCGCCTCCCGCAGCTCTCCAATCGCCTTCTCCAGCTTCTCCGCCATCGCATT
Source organism: Clostridium sp. (assembly GCA_016302185.1). Lineage (GTDB taxonomy): Bacteria > Bacillota > Clostridia > Lachnospirales > Lachnospiraceae > Otoolea. The sequence goes on from JAEDOC010000051.1 coordinate 10,531, forward strand.
CATGCTGTTGCCCAGAGTATCAATCTCTGTTGCCGAGTGCTTCGTCTCCACATACCTGGCATCAAAATCCAGATTGGACATTCTCTCAGACAGCTGGGATAAACGGTGGATCGGCGCTGTCATCCTCTTTGTAACGAAGAACAGGATCACGCTTCCCACAAATATAACCAGAATCCCCACATACATCAGAAAGCGGTTGGAAATCGCCGCACTTTCCCAGATGCTGTCCATGGGAGTTGTCATAATAAAGATCGTGCCGTTATCGGAAAAGAATCCCCAACTCTCCAGATAGAACGTCTTGGTTCTGGGATCAAAGGTCTTCTGAATCACATAATTGTCGTACTGGCGCAGCACCTCCTGCCGCGGCAGGCTCTTGCCCACAATATATTTCCGTACCCGATCCTTCAGCATCTCCATATCCCGTGTGGAAGATACCAGCGTCTGATCCTTAATGCTGTCGTAAATCAGAAGAGTGACATTCGAAGTATCCCGCAGCTTTCGGACCACGGAAGCCAGACGTTCTACGCCGCTGCCCGTTCCGTCACTGTCCGATTCCCAGTCAGCCGCGAAAAAATTGCTCTGGTTCTTCAGCTCCTCTTCCACTCCCTCCAGTGCTGTCTCGCCCTTCTCCTGCTCTTCCTGCACAATCACATCGATGGAGTGGTAGCCTTTTTCCAGAATATCAATCTTATAATTCTGGTAATAGTCCCCCAGAAACCAGGTATTGATGCACCAGGTTGCTGATACTGCCAGCACCATCATGGTGATAAAAATAATAGTAAATCGAAACCGAATGGAGTGTTTCATTCTCCCACCTCAAATTTATACCCCATGCCCCAGATGGTTTTAATATAATCTCCCTTTTCCCCCAGCTTGCTTCGAAGCTTCTTCACATGAGTATCGATGGTTCTGGCATCGCCAAAATAATCGTAATTCCAGACATTATTCAGAATCTTTTCCCGGGAGAGAGCAATTCCCTGGTTTTCGGCGAAGTATGTCATCAATTCAAATTCCTTGTAGCTTAAATCCACCGGTTTCCCGTCCACGCTGACCTGATGAGCCGCCTTATCGATCTGGATTCCGCCCACAGAAATGACATCCTGCGAATTGACCGAGCTTCGGCGCAGAATCGCCTCCACCCGTGCTACCAGAATCTTCGGACTGAAGGGCTTGGAGATATATTCATCCACCCCCAGCTGAAAGCCCTGCAGCTCATCGCTTTCCTCACCGCGGGCTGTCAGCATCAGAATCGGTACCTGGGAATATTTTCGAATGGTTTTTAATACTTCCCATCCATCCATCTTCGGCATCATCACATCCAGAAGAATCAACGCAATATCCTTCTGTTCAAAGAAGATATCCAGCGCTTCTTCCCCGTCTCCGGCCTCCACCACCGTGTAACCCTTTACCGACAGGAAATCTCTCACAAGCTTCCTCATTCTGGCCTCATCATCCACTACTAATATTTTAATTGCATCCATCCTGATCCACCTCTTATCTTTTCTCTACTACTCCGTATTCTAACAAATTCCATGCTCTTTTTCCACCAATTCACAAAAGATTCACAGACACCAGAGCAGAAATTCCGGTCACAGGAAACGCCCGGACAAAGGGCATCCTTCGTTCCGGGCGTATTCATATGGTATTCTCTTTGTTCAGAGCTTTCTCTATTCCTCCAGCTGGGAAGTACAGTGCGCACATCTGGTCGCATCAATCGGAATCTCGCTCTTGCAGTACGGGCAGATCTTAGTCGTTGGAGCTGCCGGAGTCTCTTCCTTATGATTTAACTTATCATGTAAACCATTAATCGTCTTTACCAGACAGAAAATCACAAAAGCCATGATAAGGAAGTTGATAACCGCAGTGATAAACTTACCGTAACCGATGGTAGCTCCTCCCACATTCAGAACCAGCTGATCAAAATTCATTCCTCCGAAGATTCCCAGAAACGGAGAAATCACATCATCTACCAGTGATTTGATGATCGCGGTAAATGCACTGCCGATGATCATGCCGACTGCCATATCCATCACGTTGCCGCGGCTGATAAATTTCTGAAATTCCTGAATAAATCCTTTTCCTTTTCCCATAGAAACCCTCCTCATCCTTTTTACTTTTATCTGTAGTCCTGCATATTTACGCTTCGGATGTTTCCTCAGCGGTGGTTGCAATGCTTAATTCCTCTAACTGCTTCGGATCTACCTCAGACGGAGCTTCCATCATCAGACAGGATGCATCCTTTACCTTCGGGAAGGCGATCACGTCACGGATACTGTCCGCACCAACCATCAGCATTACCATACGATCCATACCGTAGGCCAGACCGGCATGCGGCGGAACACCATATTTAAACGCCTCTAACAGGAAGCCGAACTGCTCCTGCGCCTTTTCCTTTGTAAAACCTAACAGTTCAAACATCTTGGACTGGATATCTGCCTGATGGATACGGACAGAACCGCCGCCCATCTCCGTACCGTTCAGTACGATATCGTAAGCCTTGGCGCGCACTGCACCCGGATCCGTGTCGAGAAGCGGGATATCCTCTTCCATCGGCATGGTAAACGGATGATGCATCGCTACATAGCGCTTCTCCTCCTCATCGTACTCAAACAGCGGGAACTCGGTTACCCACAGGAACTTGAAATCATCCTTCTTTAACAGATCCAGCTGTCTTGCCAGCTCCAGACGAAGATTTCCGAGAACATCAAACACTACCTTATCTCTGTCTGCGGCAAAGAGAAGCAGATCGCCCGGCTTGCCGTCCATCGCCGCTACCAGCGCAGAAAGCTCTTCCCCGGTCATGAACTTCGCAAAGGAAGACTTATAGCTTCCATCCGGCTGGATAGCCAGATAAGCAAGGCCTTTGGCGCCAAAACCTTTGGCATACTCTACCAGCGCATCGATCTTCTTTCTCGGCATCGCCCCCTGTCCTTCCGCATTGATACCGCGAACAGAACCGCCGTTCTCCAGAGCGCCCTTAAATACAACAAACTGAGAATTCTTCACCACATCGGATACATTCTTTAACTCCATACCGAAACGCAGATCCGGCTTATCGGAACCAAAACGATCCATGGCCTCTCTCCAGGTCATCCGCTGAATCGGAAGCTGCACATCGATATTGCAGATCTCTTTAAAAAGCTTCTTCAGCAGGCGTTCATTGACATCCAGAATATCCTCCACATCC
>JAEDOC010000186.1 GCA_016302185.1 Clostridium sp.
TCTCCACTACCACAAAATCTCACTATCCCAAACCCGAACCAAACTATCCATAAACACCATCTTCAGCCGTTCCTCCACCTGCACCTTCTGAACACCCTTTTTCATCACAGCCTGCAAGAATCCGCCGCCGCCGGCACCACAGACCAGCTTTCCGTCAATCAGATCCTCAATTGAGCTAAAGATCTGATCAATTAACGTATTGCTGCTTCCGGAATCTACCATCTTGCTCAGCTCCCAGTGGCGATCCAGCAGCTTGGCAAAACCATCCACGTTGCCGCGTTCCAGTTCGAATCGCATTAAGGCGGCAACCTTCTGGATCTCTTCCAGTGCGTATAAGCTGTCCGGCTCATTGCCTACATACCGTCCGATCACGTCCCGCAGCAGGTTTCTCGCCAGACGTCTCTGGCCGGTATAGATCAGGATAAAGCGTTCGTTTAATTCCTGTCTGGTCTCTTCGTCCAGTTCTATATGGGTCACCTTGATTTTCTGGCTGATTCCCGGACGGGTCGTGATATACTTGATACCCGGGGTAACACCGCCCACCTGATCCTGCCATCCGCCGCCGGTACTCATGATCTGTTCCATGACAAGGACATGGGAATACAGGTCATCTTCCGTATAGGCAATGCCCATAAATTCAAACACACACTTCACGCAGGCTGCGGACAGGATAGAGCTGGTGCCAAGTCCTGAACCCTTCGGCACATTCGTCACTTCCGAACGCATCATAAAGCCGCCGCCAAGATTCTTAAGGATCTCCTCTAAGCTGTGTCCTTTTTTCGGAATGATTCCGCAGGCCAGCAGGCAGGCTTTCTGCAGAGCGAAGGGATCATAGGGATCACCGGTCTCCTGCAGAGGTTCAATAGAAGTAAACTCGCCGTAAACACCCATGTCATGGCTTTCAAAGATGATCTTGTATTCCGGGATCCGCTCTAAAGTGACTTCCACCGGCTTTTTCCCGTCTAAGAGGATGGCCGCGTTTAATACGGTTCCGCCGTTTTCGTTGCAGTAAGGGGGCGTGTCAGACCATCCACCGCCCCAGTTCACTCTTAAGGGAAGGTTGACCGTATGTTTATCTGTCACGATATGCGCATGTTCGTTATATTCCAGCTGCTGCATGGCATCTTTCAGGATCGTATCGGAGATGGTCTTAAAGCATGCACTCACCAGTCTATCGTCCTCTAATACGGTGCCGAAATAGTAATACAGCCGCATTCTTCTGCTGAAGTCAGATTCCCGGAGACGTTTTTCCATCCACTCTTCCTGGATTCTGGACAATGCCGGGTATTTCGCCAGCTTATGGGCCGGAATTCCTTTGCGGATGGCCTTGCTGATCTCATCCATCTGCACCAGATCCATCATGCGCTGATTCCAGGCAATGATGGCATCCGGATCTGCGGCATTAAAGCCGGAGCAGAGGGATTTTCTTTCTTTCGTAAATAAAGGTGTACTTATGGTTTCCTCTGTACACACGGCCTTATATAATCTCAGGGCAGAAGCAACGGCTTCCTGGATACTGTCCTGTTCTTCATACAGTCTGGCTGTCCAGAGCACATGGGGATCACCGTTTTCCCAGAAGGACACACCCAGCCTCTTTTCTATCTCTTCTAAGCGAACGCCAAACAAAGCATCTGCCTTAGGATTATCCTGAATACCAAAAATACGGCAGACGAACTTGCCGTTTCTGCCTTTCAGGCCATGCAGGACCACATTCGACGGGATCGTCTCATCGTGAATATCGATATGGGACAGAACCACGTTGTCACCTACGTGTGCCTTACTGTGTACATAGGAGACTTCCAGATAACAGTTTTCACCGATCTCGGCTTTAGAGCTGAGGACACTGTTGTAGCCGGCAGCTTTTCTCTCCGGAATACTGCTGCCCACCGTCTTCTTCCACCCGAGTTCCTGATAACTGTCCACGCCGCTGTCCATCAGTTCCAGGATCTCTCTCGTGGTTCCGAAATGGATAAATTTGGCCGGAGCCAGGCGAAGAAGCTTTATACGGTAGGGACGCAGAAGTTTCCAGACGATTTCTCTGGCCGCAAGCAGTTCCGGACAGAACTCGCCTTCCGGTTTTTCTTTATAAAAATCCTCCAGCGTACTGTCCTCGGCCAGCGGATACAGAAAATCCGCATAGAGAGACAGACGTACGGTATCGTTTACGTATTTTGTATATTTATCCTCTGTATCCACCATGGTGTACAGGGAGGTGAGCATCTCGTTAGAAAAGATCACTGCACCCGTATCGATATCCACATAGTCGGCTTCGTTAACCGCTCCCACGGTGCGCAGTGTATCGACCGACTGCTTTTGCAGGCATTTGCGGACGTTTCCGCTTGTGCCGTTTAAGTAGACCCCATGGTTTGCGCCTGTAGATACGTGCTCTTTAAAAGAGATGGCTGCCGCGTCTTTGGCATAATCGATCTGCAGCGGGTTAAACAGAAGAAGCACATCTCCGGACAGGAGAAGCATTCCTTCACGAATACGTGACGGCACGGAGCTCATGCAGATCATGAACTCATCAAACAGGGTAGACAGTCTTCTGTCCGGCAGCTCGTGCGGTACGGGAGAAAACAGTTTGCCCAGTGCGGAATACTGGGGCACTCTCTTGCTGTCGCCGCCGGAATGGATGACCAGCGTGCACAGTCCATCCAGAGAGCCGCATTCCTGCATTAAATAGCGGATCACGGAAAGTGTTGCTCCACCGGAGCCCACGCGTACACCGCCTTCATCCGGAATCACCACGAACTTTGTCTCTTTCGGCAGATATTTTTTCCGAATGTCCAGCTGTTTACGAAAGCCTTCCGCCTGCTGCTCATTGGAGGCGGTCAGAATCACATAATCCCAGTGGGGAAATGAAGTTGAAGTTAAAGAACGTTTATAATCTTCCCAGCAGTCTTTGTATGCCTGGGACAAAAATAAGGATATTAAATTATTCATAACTTGCTCCT
>JAEDOC010000187.1 GCA_016302185.1 Clostridium sp.
CTCACCGAGACGTGTGTAGTTCTCGGAAAGCTCCCCGTTATTTGCGGCAATCACATCGTCGGCAATTTCACTGAATTTTTCCGTTATTTCGCCGTACAACTCTGTAATCGCTTTTGCGGTTTTAGTATTGTTTCCTGCACAGGAAGCAAAAAATATCACAGATATAACCTGCGTGCTGTTCGCAGCGGGATTCAGCCTGATTCGCACCGGAAAGCTGGTGGGAGTGGGAATCGGAACCATTGCGGCCATGCTGTTTGTAGGGCGCGTCATTGCTGTCTTTGATCATTTCTTCAAGAAGAGGCTGTTGTTTTTGGCAGGGCAGCCGGGAAAGTGAACCGGAGGAAGAGTATCCGGATGAGATATTACAGAAAAATGAAACAGGAAGAGGAGGAAACCGTATGAAGTTGGAATTGAAACCATGGAGAATTGAGGATGCAGAGCGGCTGGCAGATGTATTTAACCGTTCCGATCGGAGCTATACATCGAACCGTCGTCCGACTCCTTATCCGGTGGAGACAGCAAGAACATGGCTGGAAGCGATTCAGGAGAGGGAAGAGGATGTCCATTGCCTGGATGCAGAGATCGGTTATCTGGTAACAAAGGAAGTGGAATCGAAGGGAATTGCCACCTGGGCGGTTGGCGAGCTGACCAAAAGAGCATTTGAAGAGCTGGATATCGTCCGTCTGACGGCATTTATCTTTGCGGAAAATCTGGCGTCCAAGCGGGTTCTGGAGAAAAATAATTACGTGCTGGAGGGAGTGCTGAAACAGTCACTTTATAAAAATGGAAAGATTCAGGATGAGTGTATCTACGCATCCTACCGTCCGGAATCGCTAAAATAAGAAAGAGACATCGTTTATCACAGGAAGAAAAGAGAGAACACAGGGAATGCTTGCAAGGATATTGATTGATAATAATACCAGGGATGCGCTCTGCCCGGAGTGGGGGCTGTCTGTCTGGATTGAGTATGAGGGGCATGTGATTCTTCTGGATACCGGAGCCAGCGGAAAATTTGCGGAAAATGCAAGGGCGCTGGGTCTGCCTCTGGACAAGGTGGAGTATGGAGTGCTGTCCCATGCCCACTATGATCATTCGGATGGACTGGAGGCCTTTTTTGAGGAGAATCGGACCGCTTCCTTCTATTTGCGGAAGGGGGCGAAGGAGAACTGCTACAGCAGCCGGAAGTATTATCTCAAATATATCGGAATCCGTAAGGGACTTCTGGAGAAATACAAGGATCGGATCGTCTATGCGGACGGAGATATGGAACTGATACCGGGAGCGGTGCTGATGCCCCATAAAACGCCGGATCTAAAATCGGCGGGAAAGCGGGCCGGCATGTATGTGCGCCGCGGCCTTTTCTGGACACCGGATTCCTTCGAGCATGAGCAGAGCCTGGTGCTGGAGACGGAGAAGGGGCTGGTAATATTCAACAGCTGTTCCCACGGTGGAGCAGATAATATCATCCGGGAGACGGAACAGACCTGGCCCGGAAAAAAGATATATGCACTGGTGGGAGGTCTGCATCTGTTCCGTTCCTCTGACGAGGAAGTGCGGGCGTTGGCTGTCCGGGTGAAAGATCTGGGAATAGAGAAAATCTATACCGGTCACTGTACCGGAGCACGGGCCATGGAGCTTTTAGAAGAAGAGCTGGGCGATGTGGTGGAGCAGATCTATACGGGCATGGAGATTCGGATTTGACGGAAAATGGACAAGGAATCATGACAGGATGGAGGAAATAAAATGACAAGAAAATATGGACAAGAGAAACTAAGACAAAAGAAACTAAGACAAAAGAGGAGGTGCTGTTTCAGGGTGGCAGCACTGGTTCTGACACTGTCATTGGGAGGGAGCTTCCCGGCAGTTGCCGGCCCTGCCGGCAGAAGTACAGAGCAGGTGAAGATGGTCCAACCCTATCTGGGGGACGTGAATCGTCTTACAGTGGCGGAAGGGGCGTCTCAGCTGATTGTGGTTATAGGAAATGCGGAGGATCCGGCCAAAGGAAACTTAACCTGGTATTGCCGCGGCGAGGATCAACAGCTGGAACCGGTGCTGTCGGTGGAAGCAGTCAGCGGAATGAACGGGATTTCCTCCCGGAAAGAAGAGGGGGATAAAAAGACCCCGGCTGGAGTATATCAGTTCTCCATGGCCTTTGGGCTGGAGGAAAACCCCGGATCCGTTCTCCCGTATCACCGGATCCAGAAGGGAGATTTCTATGTGGATGATGAAAAAAGCCGCTATTATAATCAGCTGGTAAACGAAAACGAGGTGAACAGGGACTGGATATCCGCGGAGGATCTGATGACACAGGCTCCGCAGTATAATTATGGCCTGGTTCTGGATTATAATAAAGAAGGTGTTCCGGGAAAAGGCTCTGCGATTTTCCTGCATTGTCCCAAGAGCTCGAATAATACGGGAACTTCCGGCTGTATCAGTGTTCCTCAGGAGTACATGAAGCAGATTCTGTGCGGTGTGGATGCGGACACCAGAATTGTACTGGTACAGCGTGCGAGAGATCTGGAAAAATATAAGAAACAGGAATAGTATTGTAGTTTTAAAGAAAACGAGATATAATAGAGAAAAAAGAAGGGGGTAAAATCAATGAAATTTTATATTTGTGAGCATTGCGGAAATATCATTACTTTTATGAAGAATGCCGGAGTCCCGGTGATGTGCTGTGGCCAGAAGATGACGGAGCTGGTTCCGGGAACCAGTGACGGTGCAGTGGAGAAACATGTCCCGGCAGTTTCTGTGGAAGGTCAGAAAGTAGTAGTGAAGGTTGGCGAGGCAGAGCATCCGATGCTGGAAGCACATTATATTCAGTGGATTGCGCTGGAGACGGAAAGCGGCGTTCAGATCAAGAATTTAAAACCGGGTGAGAAACCGGAAGCGGTGTTCCTTCTGCCGGAAGGAGAAAAAGCGGTTGCAGC
>JAEDOC010000188.1 GCA_016302185.1 Clostridium sp.
GATATCCTCCGTGCTTTTGAAAGATATCGCCACTCCACCACGCCGGGCGTTAGCTACCGCGACGCCCTCACTTCCTGCGCAAAATCTCTACTCCGCAAACATCGGTGTGGACAGATACCGATCTCCGGTATCCGGCAGCAGCGCAACGATGATCTTTCCTTTATTTTCCGGGCGCTTTGCCAGCACGGAAGCAGCATAGACCGCGGCACCCGAGGAGATTCCCACCAGTACGCCTTCTTTTCTGGCGATGGTGCGCCCGGTGAGGAAAGCGTCTTCATTTTCCACGGCGATGATCTCATCGTAGATGGAGGTGTCCAGAGTGTCAGGAACGAAGCCGGCGCCGATTCCCTGGATCTTGTGGGGACCTGCAGTTCCTTTGGAAAGCACCGGAGAGCCGGCCGGCTCAACGGCTACGATTTTGATATTCGGATTCTGAGCTTTTAAGTACTGGCCGACTCCGGATAAGGTACCGCCGGTGCCGACACCGGCAACAAAGATATCTACTTTGCCATCCGTATCCTGCCAGATTTCCGGACCGGTGGTTTCCCGATGGGCCTTCGGGTTGGATGCATTGGTAAACTGTCCCGGGATAAAGCCGCCGGGGATCTCCTCCGCCAGTTCATTGGCACGGGCGATGGCTCCCTTCATTCCCTTGGCACCATCGGTAAGCACCAGCTCAGCGCCATAGGCTTTTAACAGGTTCCGGCGTTCCACGCTCATGGTCTCCGGCATGGTCAGGATGATACGGTATCCGCGGGAAGCCGCAACTGCCGCCAGACCGATACCGGTATTGCCGCTGGTTGGCTCGATGATGACGGATTCCGGAGTGAGAAGTCCCTTGGCTTCCGCATCCTCAATCATGGCTTTAGCGATACGATCCTTGACACTTCCGGCCGGATTAAGATATTCCAGCTTCGCCAGAATAGTGGCGTTAAGCTTCTGCTCTTTTTCGTAATTCTTTAATTCCAGAAGAGGAGTTCCTCCTACTAACTGGGTAATGGACTGATAGGTTTTCATCATGCTTCCTCCTTCACACTCTCGGTTTTGCTATGGGTTGAGCAGCGTATGCTCTGTTCTTCCGCATCGGATGTAATTTAAAATCCTATTTTACATACTGGATTTATAGGTTTATATTACACCTTTCAGAGTTTGTTGTCAATGCCCTTTCCGAAGTTTTCTTTAACTTTTCCCGGAAGGCTTTTGGTTTCCGGTGTAAATACTGTTTCCCACAAGGGGAAGTGGGTTTTCTGTTCTGCGTTGGCGTGTTAAAGAAGTGATGGATTTTGAAAAAAAAACGTGCTATACTGGGAACACTATAAAAAATTATGACAGTAGAAATGGAGTAAGAAATGAAGATTCGAGAGATATTAGCGCAGGGACAGCCGACCCTTTCCTTTGAGGTATTTCCGCCGAAGGTACAGGATAAGTATGAGAGCGTGGAGCGGGCCGCATTTGAGATTGCCCGCCTGAAACCGGCTTTTATGAGTGTTACCTATGGAGCCGGAGGCGGAACCAGCAAATATACGGTGAAGATAGCATCGGATTTGCAGAGGGAATGCGGAGTGAATGCATTGGCGCATCTGACCTGTGTCTCTTCTACCAAGGATGAAGTGAGAGCAGTGCTGCAGCAGTTAAAGGAACAGGGGATTGAGAATGTTCTGGCTCTTCGCGGTGATATTCCCAGGGATGGTCAGGTAAAGACAGACTACCGCTATGCGTCTCAGCTGATTTATGATATCAAACAGTTTGATCCGGAGATCTGTATCGGAGCGGCCTGCTATCCGGAGGGACATGTGGAGTCCGTCAATAAGACAGTGGATATCGAGCATCTGAAGGAGAAGGTGGAAGCCGGCTGTGACTTCGTAACCACACAGATGTTTTTTGATAACAACATTTTGTACAATTATCTGTACCGGATTCGGGAGAAGGGCATTACGGTGCCGGTGATCGCCGGTATCATGCCGGTAACCAATGTAAAACAGATTGAGCGCAGCTGCCAGATGTCGGGGACGTATCTTCCGGCCCGGTTCAAGGCGATTCTGGATCGGTTCGGTGATAAGCCGGAGGCCATGAAGCAGGCCGGTATCGCATACGCGACAGAGCAGATCATCGATCTGATTGCCAACCATGTCAACGGAATTCACGTATATTCCATGAATAAACCGGATGTGGCGAGACAGATTAAGAACAACTTATCTGAGATTCTGTAGGAAAAAGAATGGAACCGCTGGCGGCGGAACGGGCAAAAGAGAGGAAGACAGGAGGAAACAAAGGATGGAGATTAACCGTCGGGAGATTTACCGGTATCTGGGGCTGGGGACAGCAAGTCCGGATGAAAGAACCGAAGCATTGACAGAGAGCTGTATTGAAGAACTGATGGGTGTGATCTCTCCGAAGAGCTTTACCAGAAGCTTCCCTTTGACCTTCCTGTCTGACGGAACCATGGATTTTGGCTGCTTTACGGTACGAAGTGAAAATCTGAAAAAAAATCTGAGGGATTGCTGCGAGGTGATTTTGTTTGCCGCTTCTCTGGGAACGGGACCGGATCGCCTGATTCAGCGCTACAGCCGGCTGGAGATGAGCCGGGCGGTGGTGCTTCAGGCGGCAGCGGCGGCGATGATTGAAGGTTATTGCAATGAAGTAAACAGTGTTTTAAAGGAAGAGGCGAAACAACGGGGACTCTTTCTCAGACCACGGTTCAGCCCCGGATACGGAGATTTTTCGCTGGAATATCAGCGGGAGCTGTGCCGGACGCTGGCAGCGGAAAAGACCGTGGGCATTACACTGACCGACAGTCTTCTGATGATGCCGTCTAAATCAGTAACAGCGGTGATTGGTGCGGGAAAAGAGGAGTGTGGCTGCGTAAATGACGGCTGTGAGGTCTGTACGAAAAAAGACTGCCTTTATCGGAAAGGTTGGAGAA
>JAEDOC010000189.1 GCA_016302185.1 Clostridium sp.
GGCATCTGCCACCACCTCCACCTTCTGCCCATTCTGAACATGGATAATATCCAGCTCATCCACATTCATCTGAAAGGTCACCGAAGACATATCGTAAATCACTGCCAGCGAGGTGGCACTGTTGCCGTTCTGAATCTTGTCGCCCAGCTTCACCGTTTTTGTAATCACTGTACCGGAAATCGGCGCCGTTACGGTATAATCGTCATAAGTATCCCGGGTGGTATCCAGACTGGACTGCGCCTGCTCTAAAGAAGATTCCGCCTGATCCAGGGAATCCTTGTAGGATTTGATTAACTTCTCCGCAGAATTTGCCTTCATCCGGAAAATGGGCGTCCCTTCAGAAACAAAGCTGCCCTCCGCCACCAGAAGCTGTTCCACATCCACCTGACTGGAAAGATCCGCTCCCATCACCGTATCCACCTTCGGCGTGAAATTTCCATCGCCGCTGGAGGTAAAAGCGCCGATCTGAGCCGTTGCCGTCATGGAGGTCATCAGGCCGCCGGGATTCGCTGCTTCAATGGTCACATACCGGATCAGCCGGCCGCCGGTCAGAGCTTCATCCATGGCACTGACACTGGTCACCACACCCTCTATCTGCTCCAGCGTATCACTTAAGGTCAGCACTGCAGGCATCCCTGCCGTGATCTGTGCCGCCTCCACATTCAGAAACGGAATCTTAATCTTCATCACGTTGTCATTGTAGATATCCGCGATCTGGGTATTGGAACCCACCTTATCCCCGGCTTCAATATACAGGGTTTTGATATAGCCCGTTTTCGTGGATTTATAAGTATTTCCGCTGTATTTACTCAGCGCCTCCTGATAATCCGCTTCTGCCGTATCATAGTTTGACTGTGCCCGTTCCAGCGTATTCCCGGCAGATTTCAGCTTGGATTCCATAGAAGAAGCATCGATCCGGTAGAGTACCTGCCCTTCTGACACCTCATCTCCCTCTTCAAAATCCGCTTCCACCACCTCACCATCTGCCATGGATGTGATGCTGTAGGTGTCCTTGGGCGAGATCGTTCCCGAACCGGACAGAGTGGATCGGATATCCTGCCGGGTAACCGCCGCAGTCCGGACAGTCTGCGCCTTTGCGGATGCTGCATCTTCCTTTTTCTTATGTATGATAAACAGGGTCAGCACCAGAATAACCGCCAGAAGGCCAAAAAGCAGAAAGCACTTCTTCTTTTTGTCCAGTGTTCTGAGACGATCCATCCCCTGTCTGAGTTTTGTTCCTGTCAGAGTGATCTTCATCCTGTTCCTCCCGCCGGGTTAATCGATAAAATCAAGCAGGGTATACTCCGGGCCGTCATTGGAATCTCCGCTTCCCTGACTCTTTTCTTCCCAGATTACCACAATCTCGTCGCCAATTTCCAAATCCCCATAGACAGAAAATGCGAACTGCATCTCTGAACTGGAAAGCTCATATTCCACTCCGCTGACCACAATGGAGGTGGGAATCATCACATCGGAGGACTTATAATAGATGGCCTCCAGTTCTCCCTCACAAGCGCCGCGTCCTCCCTCCGCATTCTCAGAATAGCCGTAAATACATTTTGTGGTTGTATTGTAATAAACAACCACCGCATCTTCTTCCATCTCATCCTTTGTGGCCGTCTCTCCATCCAGATAGTAAGAGGCCTTGGACAGGGAAAAGGGAACAATACTGCTTAAGCTTCGCTCTGCCACCGCATAGGGGCCCTTCAGCTTACTTTCCAACGCTTCCAGCGGGTTGATCTCTCCATCCGAGGTCAAAGTGAAGTCCAGCACGGATGCATATACGGTACTGCTGGTTTCCTCCTTTCCCTCATATTCCTTCCGGTTGGTACGGAGCAGGTTGTAAAACAGATTGACGCAGTCGATCCGGCTTAACGGATCTGCCGCTCCCTTTCCAATCTCTTCATCCAGCTCCAGATAGGAAACCTTGGCCATCCGGTTCGCTGCCTGATTGCCGGTAAAATCATCACTGGTATAGCCAAGCAGCGTCAGCACGGCCCGGGCCGCCTCCTGCATGGTAATCGGGTCATCCGGTTTGAACTTCCCGCCCAGATATCCGGTCATCCAGCCCTGCTCCGCAGCCACGCGGATGTAGGAAGCATACTCATTTTCTCTGGGAACATCTGCAAAAACCGCGATATTGTTATCCTCGCTGACGGAGCTGCGGTAAACGGATGCCATAACAAGCATCTTTGCAAACTGGGCCCGGGTGACAAACACACTCTCGTCGGAAACTGCCTCCATAATTCCGGCTGCCAGAATCACTTTCTTTCTCATACTGTAGCTGGAAGCTGCCTCTGCTGTGAGGGGTATCGCCGCTGTCACTGCCGCGGCCGCCGCCAGGGAAAACACAAGACACTTTCGATTCATTCCTTCTCTCCTGTTCTGCATATTGTTTCTTTCCTTATTTTTGTGTTTCTAAAGAAATTATAAAAAAAGGATAAAGGAATTTTGTGTTCATTCTGTGTTCATCCTGTGAAAATTCCGGGGAATGCGGGGGCTTCGCCGTACACAAAGAAGGCGTCGCAAAAATGCAGCGCCCCCTACAAACGTTCTATGTACTTAAATCCAATCTTTTCTGTCTTTATTCCACTGACGATTAAATTCTTTATTCTGTTTAATTGTTTCCACAATAGGCATCAGAAGTTTTTTGGATTGCTCTATTGCTTCTGTAAATTCAACATTCATCATTGCTTTCTTTTTCTTGATGAATGCGCTCCATCTTCCTTGTCTTACGGAATCCTCTGTAAAATCAGCTTCAAAAGCAACGATATCATCAAACCCCGATTTTCTATGTTTAAAAGTTTCTAGAATTGCTTTTTTCAACTCATTACCATCCAGATCATAGTTTGCTGACAACACATAGATATCATAGAAATCCTTGTATC
>JAEDOC010000190.1 GCA_016302185.1 Clostridium sp.
GAGGAGGAACGTCGCCTCTGCTATGTGGGTATTACCCGGGCACAGAAGGAGCTGTCGCTGACGGCGGCCAGACAGCGGATGACCAACGGGGAAACCCGTTTTTCTAAGGTCAGCCGTTTTGTGGAGGAGATTCCGGAGTGGCTTTTGGAGAAGCCGGAGCAGAAATCCATGTTTGGCCGGGCGGCAGGACTTTCGTTTGGTTCTTCCGGGAACCGGGGAGAAGCGCAGGCAACCTCCGGCGGCTGGAATCGGAAAGCAGGGATGTCCTCCGGCTGGGGTACATCCGGCAATGACAGCGTTTCCGGCAGCGGGAGCTCCTGGAGAGGAGCTTCGGAGGGCTTCGGCAGTCTGGGAACCAGAAAAAATGCTTACGCCTCCAAGACAACGCCGTCACCCTCGCCGTCCTTTGGCAAGTCATTCACGGTGCAGAAAGCGGCCCGCCTGGATTACCGGGAGGGAGACAGGGTGCGCCATATCAAGTTCGGGGAAGGAACCGTGACATCGATCGTTGATGGCGGCAAGGATTTTGAAGTGACCGTGAATTTTGACCGCGTCGGGCAGAAAAAAATGTTTGCTTCTTTTGCCAGGTTGACAAAATTGTAAATAAAAACCGGATGAATTTAAAAATTCAATAGTAAAAATTTCGGTTTGATGTTATAATATACTGGAGAGAAAATTATGCCGGTGCAGGGACACGGAGGAAGGATGTGGATTCTATGAATAAATTTGATATGATGAGCAAGGATGCACTTACCAAGGTGGAAGAGATCATGAATGCAACCAAGCTGAATGAGTTCTTACACAGAAAAGAAGAGGAAGACAAGCAGAAGAATTGTATTCTCTGGATTCTCGCTATTATTGGTGTGGTAGCGGCAGTGGCTGCGATCGCTTACGGCGTATATCGTTTCTTTACCCCGGATTATCTGGAGGATTTTGAGGATGATTTCGAGGACGACTTCGATGATGATTTCTTCGAGGATGATGCGGAAGAGAAAGAGAAGACAGAATAGGATGTCAGTCATGGGGCGGGAGTGAATCTCCCGCTCTTTTTTGTTGGTGTTTCCTTGTCTTTTCTCTTTTCAAAAAGAAAGGTTTCGTGTATACTGGGAGAGATTTCTATCGTAAAATAAAACGGATAACGTTAGAGAAACAGGATTACGTGAAAGAGACCAGATAAAGGAGCCGAGAGAATGAAAAAGGGAGCAATCTACGAGGGTATCGTGGAACGGATTGATTTTCCCAACAAAGGGATTGTAAAAATAGAAGAGGAACAGGCGGTGGTGAAGAATGCCATCCCCGGTCAGAAGGTACAGTTTGCGGTGAATAAAAAGCGGGGTGACCGGTGCGAGGGAAGACTTCTCTCTGTGCTGGAAGCATCTCCCTTGGAAAGGAAAGAGGATATCTGCCCTCATTTTGGGATCTGCGGCGGCTGTCTGTATCAGTCGCTTCCCTATGAGGAACAGCTGAAGATTAAGGAAGAGCAGGTGAAACGTCTGATAGATGCAGTCTGTGCCGACTATGAATTTGAGGGGATCAAGGCAAGCCCGCTTCCTGACGGGTACCGCAATAAGATGGAGTTTACCTTTGGTGATGAGGTGAAGGATGGCCCGATGTCCCTGGGAATGCATAAACGGGGCAGCTTCTACGATGTGGTGACCACCGGAGAGTGCCGGATCGTTCATGAGGACTTCCGGAAGATTCTTCTGGCAACAAAGTCCTATTTTGAAGAGAGAGGCGTTGATTTTTACAGGAAAATAAAGCATACCGGCTATCTGCGCCATCTTCTGGTACGCCGTGCGGTAAGGACCGGTGAGATTCTGGTGGATCTGATTACCACAACGCAGGTGGATTCCCTGCCGGGAGAGTATGCCGGTGCTGCCGGGGAACAGAAGCTTCTGGAGGGTTGGAAAGATCGTCTTTGCGTTCTGTCTCTGGAAGGCAGCTTTGCCGGAATTCTTCACACGAAGAATGATTCGCTGGCCGATGCGGTGAAGGATGACGGAACGGAGATTCTTTTTGGAAGAGATTATTTCTATGAAGAGCTTTTGGGACTGAAATTCCGGATTTCTCCCTTCTCCTTCTTCCAGACCAACTCTCTGGGAGCGGAAGTGCTTTATGAGAAAACCAGAGAATATGTGGGTTCTACCGAGGGCAAGGTCGTGTTTGATCTCTACAGCGGAACCGGAACCATCGCTCAGATCCTGGCGCCGGTGGCAGAGAAGGTGGTCGGTGTGGAGATCGTTGAGGAGGCGGTGGAGGCCGCCGGAGAGAATGCGAAACTCAATGGCCTGGAAAACTGTGAGTTTATCGCCGGTGATGTGCTGAAGGTGGTGGATGAGCTGACAGAAAAACCGGACTTAATCGTACTGGATCCCCCCAGAGACGGAATTCACCCGAAGGCTTTAGAGAAGATTATCGGATTCGGTGTGAACCGCATGGTTTATGTCTCCTGTAAGCCCACCAGCCTGGCGCGGGATCTGGTAGTTCTGCAGGCCCGTGGATATAAAGTGGAGAAGATCTGCTGCGTGGATATGTTTCCGTCTACCGCGAATTGTGAAACCGTTTGTTTGCTTTCAAAGAAACCTGAAGCGGAATGAAGAGATTTTGATGGTTCGGTTGATAGGAAACAGATTACCTGTAAGAAATAAAGAGTCGAAGCAATCCTTCATGTAAGGTGTTGCTTCGGCTCTTTTATTGTTTGGCCTTATATTCTTCGCCCCAATTCCAGAGTGCATCCAGTACCGGCTTCAAGCTATAGCCCAGTTCCGTCAATGTATATTCCACACGGGGCGGTACCTCTGCGTAGACTTTACGGCTTACCAACCCGCTTGCTTCCATATCCCGAAGCTGAGCCGTCAGGACTTTTTGTGA
>JAEDOC010000191.1 GCA_016302185.1 Clostridium sp.
AAAGGTGGTAATCAGATTGCTGATGATCGTCGGCACTGCCAGGCGGCAAATCAGCCGTTCCACCGGTGTCTGCGTCATCTGAATATATTTTGCATCGAGATTTGACTCACTCATTTTACTGCTTTCCCTCCGGGCTTTCTCCCCTCGCCGGATCACTTTCGGAAGACAGCCTGCATCCACCGGCTTTTTTCAACAGAATTTCCCTTTGATTCCATTCCGGATGTTCCAGCACCAGAGTAAACAGACGATTCAGCGTTTCCCCCAGAGCCGGCCCCCTGGCAATTCCCAACGCCAGCAGATCGCTTCCATCCACCGCCAGCTGCTTTAAGCGGATGCAGTCTCCCCGCATCCGAATATCCGCCTCCAGTATCTTCAGAAGCTCCAGCGTCTCCTTTTCCTCCGGCCTCAGTATCTCCCAGAACAGCAGAAGATCCTCAAAAACCTCGTCCGGCATCGAACTCATGGCACGGCGAAGCCAGACAGCGATCTCCCGGGGTTCCCGATCAATCGAAGGAAGCTTTGCCTCATACCAGCGCACCAGCGTCCGGGCCTTTGTAATCGTATCGTTATCCAGCTTCAGCTCCTTTAAGATCCGCTGCGTCATCTCCTCTCCCGCCTCTGCCAGAAAAGCAGCCCAGCGAACCGCCTTTTTGGCCGGAAGGTCCGCTGCGCGCAGAAGACGGAGCTTTTCTTTTTCTCGCTGTTCTTCTCCTGCCGGAAACACATCTCCCAAAACCTGATCAAAGCTTTTTGAGATAAACGGTGTCATTCCCGTCTCCCGCGTCATCAGAATCCGTTCCGGATGGTGGGAGAGCAGAGTTTTCGTCAGTTCCACCGCGATCCGTTCCTTGCTCACATGCGCCAGATTGGGAGCAATCTCAGACAGGGCCTTCCAGGTTTCCTCCTCAATAGAAAAATCCAGCTGGGCAGAAAAACGGATCGCCCTCAGTATCCGCAGCGCATCCTCCGTGAAGCGTTCCCTGGCGATACCCACACACCGAATCACTCCTCTGCGCAGATCCTCCACCCCGCCAAAGATATCCACGATCCCCGTCTCCGGGCTGTAGGCCATGGCATTGATGGTAAAATCCCGGCGCTTTAGATCCTCTTCCAGGCTCGATGTAAATGCTACCTCCTTCGGGTGTCTGCCATCCTCATACTCTCCGTCAATCCGGTAGGTGGTGATCTCATAGCCCACATGATCCCGCATCACTGTCACAGTCCCATGCTGCAATCCGGTATCAATGGTACGCCCGAAAACAGCCTTTACCTCCTGCGGTTTCGCAGAAGTGGTGATGTCCCAATCTCCCGGGATTCGTCCCAGCAGAGTATCACGGACACAGCCGCCTACCGCATAGGCCTCATAGCCATGGCTTTTTAATTCTCCCAGAATCCATTCCACCGGTTTCGGAATCTCCATCCGCATTCTGCTCCCTCCTGATTCTTAAACTTCTTCCCCATAAGAACAAAAAAACCGGTACAAAACATTGAAGCAATGCCCGTACCGGTTTCTTTTCCTGATTAATATGCTTTGCCCCAGTAAACCATCTTGGTTGCCGGCTTGCCGCAGCAGACGCAGGTATCTGCCAGATGCTCCTGCGCAAACGGCATGCAGCGGGAGGTAACGCCTGCCACTTCCTTCAGCTTATCCTCACACTCCCGGCAGCCGCACCACATGGCCTTAATAAAGCCGGGCCTATTGTCTGCCAGATCCTTCATCTCATCCAGATTGGTTGCCACATAGGTGTGAGCATCCCGATGAGCCTTGGCACGCTCATACATATCCTTCTGAATGGCTGCCAGAAGCTCTTCTGCCTTAACAGCAATCTCGTCCAGAGATACGGTTATCTTCTCATGGGTATCACGACGCACCAGCACTGCCTGATTCTCCGCGATATCTCTCGGTCCGATCTCCACACGCAGCGGAATACCTCTCATCTCAGACTCGCTGAATTTCCAGCCCGGAGACTTGTCGGAATCATCCACCTTCACTCTGAAATTAGAAAGCATACCCTTAAGCTCGAAGGCTTTGTCCAGAACGCCTTCCTTATTCTGCTGAACCGGAACGATCATAATCTGAGTCGGAGCTACCTTCGGCGGCAGAACCAGACCGTTATTATCACCGTGTACCATGATCAGGGCGCCGATCATACGGGTCGTCATGCCCCAGGAGGTCTGGTGCACATATTTCAGCTTGTTGTCTCTGTCCAGATACTGGATATTAAAGGCCTTCGCAAAACCGTCACCGAAGTTGTGACTGGTACCGCACTGCAGTGCCTTGCCGTCATGCATCAGTGCCTCGATGGTGTAGGTAGCCTCCGCACCGGCAAATTTCTCTTTATCTGTCTTCTGTCCGCGAACGACCGGAATGGACAGGAAGTCCTCCGTAAAGTCCGCATATACATTGAGCATCAGCTCGGTTCTCTCCTGCGCATCCTCAAAGGTTGCATGCGCTGTATGGCCTTCCTGCCATAAAAACTCTCTGGAACGAAGGAACGGACGGGTGGTCTTCTCCCAGCGAACCACAGAAGCCCACTGATTGTAGTTTCTCGGAAGATCGCGGTAGGACTTTACATCCTTCGCATAGAAATCGCAGAACAGTGTCTCAGAGGTTGGTCTGACACACATTCTCTCCTGCAGCGGCTCCAGACCACCCTGGGTTACCCAGGCAACCTCCGGTGCAAATCCCTCTACGTGATCCTTTTCCTTCTGAAGAAGGCTCTCCGGAATAAACATCGGAAGATATACATTCTCTACACCGGTCTCCTTAAAACGGCGATCCAGTTCGTTGCGGATGTTCTCCCAGATAGCGAAGCCGGCCGGTTTGATAACCATGCAGCCCTTTACACTGGTGTAGTCACTTAATTCTG